>JANQEJ010000338.1 GCA_028278425.1 Planctomycetota bacterium
TCCGCCGTTCTTGTTCCGCTCCGTGGCCTCCGATAACTCCGTTTTGGCTCCGTGTTAAACTCCGGGCTCCGCGGTCTCCGCTCCCCTCCGCGGTCTCACCCCCCGGTCGTGAACGACCAGCGAACGCTACGCTCCGCAAACTCGGCGAACACCCAGTACGTCGTGTTCGCCTCGAGCGGCGCCTTCGGGATCAGGCACCACGCGCCGTCGGGCGCGAGCTTCGGGTTGGTGGGGCGCGTCGGCGAGGAGAAGTAGCACTCCACGTCTTTGCCGTTCGCGCGCAGGGTCATCGTGACCTTCGGCGTTCCCTGGTCGGCGCCGAGCTGGAGGGTGATCGGGTAGCCGAGCGTGCGCTGGTCGGCGCGTTCGGGGACCGGGTTGGGAATTTCGGGTACCAGGGCGCGTGGGACGTCGCGCTGTCCGTCGTAGGGGTAGGGAAGGGTCCAGGTGCCGCTCGGGTCGAGGAGGGACTTGCAGTCGAGCACGCAGATCTTCTTCTCGCGACCGAAGCCGATGCCGAGGAGCCCTGGGTCGAGCAGGGCGATGCGGTGGTAGAAGGTGCCGAGCCACTCCCGGATGCACTTCTTCGGGCCGTTGAAGGCGATGATGCCGTGCAAGCCGGCCCACGCGCCTTCCATGGTGTAGCCCCTGCGCTCGGGCCACTCCTCGTGGAAGTCGGGCCAGCGGTTCCACTGGTCGCGGTTGCGGGCCAGGTAGGCCGCGTGAAGGGCCGCGCCGCGCGAGAGCTCCTCGTCGAGGAACACCTCGCCGGCTCCCGCCTTGCGGCGCACCTCGTTGAGCTCGTCCAGGACCGTTCGCGTCGCCTCGTCGGCGGTTTCCTTCGCCGGTCCGCCGCGCTCGAGCAGCATGGCGGTGAGGCTCGTCTCGTCGTCGGCGAGGAGCCAGCGCTCCCAGCTTGCGTCGAACTCGGCGAGCGTCGTTCCCAGCGCCGCCTCGGTGCGCGCGGCCAGGTCCCGCGGCCCGGCGGGACGGCGGGCGGCGTACGCGTCGAGGAGCGGGCGCACGGCTTCGCGCTGGTGGAGCCATTCCACCGCCGAGGTCGACTTGAGGAGCAGATCGCCCGTGACCTCGGCGTAGGGTTCGACGGTGCAGGCGCGGAGCGTCGGCGCGCGACCCTCGCGGACGAGCCGCTTGAGCCACGAGCGGCAACCGACCATCCCCGCGCCGGCCGACTCCATCGCCTCCGGCCCGCGCTTCGCCTTGCTGCGCTGGCCCTGCGCCGGGCGATACACGAGCCAGCGGCGCAGCGGCGCGCCGAGGAAGGAGAGGCCGACGTAGTTCACGTGACCGAGGTAGACCCACGATGGGCTCGGGTGCTTCCGCACCGTCCGCGGCAAGGCGACGTCGAAGAGGAACAGGAGGTCCGAGCCGAAGTGGAGCTTGGTGGCGTTGGCGAGGAACGCGAGCTCGCCCGAATCGGTTTCCACCCAGGTGCCGGCGAGCGCGCGCATCTTCGCGACCGCGGCCGCCGACAGCCGCCCGCCGCGCTCGACCTCGGTCAGGGCGGCGTCGTACTGCCCGTCGTCGGCCACGTGGAGGTAGCGGCCGGGAAGGTGGCGCGGAGAGAGCGCGCCGTTCGCGAGCCAGTTCGACCAGGCCATCGCGCGGAGCACCTCGCGGAAGCGCCGCTCGAGTAGATCCTGCGGGAGCGTGCTCTCGACCGTCAGCCCGGCGTGGCGCACGGCGGACACCCCGTGCGGTGCGATTTCCGCGAGCCACGCGGTGCTCGGATCGACCGCTTCGATCTCGAGCTCGAGCGCGCGCGCGCGGTGCATCGCGTCCGCCATCTCCCGCGCGCGCGCGAACCACGCGGCGGCCTCGGGCGAGCGCCAGCGGCCGTCGTCGCAGCGCACGTGACCGAGCGCCTTCCGCGCGGCCTCGTTGTCCCCGTCGAAGCGGAGCGCGCGGCGGAGCCACGCGTCGCCTTCGGCTTCCCCGACGGAATCGGCCGCCGCCGCGCAGGCCTTGGACACGTCGCGCGCTGCGCGCAGGTGCTTCTTCACCGATCTCGTGTTGGGCACATCTCCGGCGCGTTCTTCGAGCCGGGAAGCCACCTCCTCCTCGAGGCGCTCGAAGCGCGTGCCCGCGTCGAGCTCCCCGAAGGCCGCGACGCAGAGCCGCGCCTCGCGCTCGAGGCCGTCCTTCGCGAGCGTCTTCGCCAGCCGTTCGATCCCGGTCCGCACCTTCGCGGAGGGGTCGTCGGGGACGCCCAGCGGGGTGAGGACGGCGATGGCGAGCGCGGCGCGCAGCATTCGGTCCGGGATAGTCGCGCCGAACCCGGCCGTTACGGTCCGAGGGGCGCGAAGCGGTCCACGACCCGCTCCGCGTGGCGCAGCTCGCGCGCGCCGATCAGGTCGCCGACGGCGTCCAGGGCCTGGCGGAGCTCCTCGGCGGTGGCGCCGCAGTGCAGGCCGCCGCGCACGTGGCTCGCGAGCTGGCGGTCCTGGCCGAGCGCGGCGAGCGAGGCGACCGAGCAGAGCTCGCGGCGGTCGGCGTCCAGGCCCGGGCGCGACAGCACGCGGCCGTAGGTGTGCCCGAGGATCCAGCGCTCGAAGACCGGGTGTCCGTCGCGGAGCTTGGCCTTCACCCGTTCGCGCCCGTCGCCGTAGATGCGGGCGAAGAGCGCCTCGCCGCGCTCGAAGTCGTCGGGCTCCCAGACCGACTCGTCGTCGTCGGGCGCGCCGAGCCCGCCCTCTTCTTCGAGGACGCCCAGCGCCTCGACGACGCGCGGGAAGCCGGCGAAGAGGTGCGACTGGAGCACCGCCTCGCGCCAGGCGCGGTTCGGCTCGCCCAGCCCGGCCTGCCGGCGCAGCGTCCGCAGGAGGTTCCAGTCGCCGAGGCAGATGCCGACGGAGAGCCTCAGGAGCGTGCGGTCAAGGTCGTTGAGCGCCATGGGGGACGGAGAGCGTAGCGGCATCCGGCGAAACCCGACAGGCGCTGGGTTCCCCGGATCGCTCCGACGCTTCTCCGATCGCCCGGCCGAGCCGGATCGCGGCCCCGGGCGCGAGGTCCTCGAGCGGCGCGACGCGCAGACCGCGCGGCAGGACGAGCACGACCGTCGAGCCCATCTCGAACCGCGCGAGCTCCGCGCCGCGCTCGAAGGTGGGCGCCGGGTCGGGCGCGCTCTCGCCGGGCTCGACGCCGACGACGCGGATGCGTCCGACGTTGAGCGCGCCGACCATGACGAGGAAGTAGGGCCCGTCCTCCGTCTCGAGCCGCAGGACCGCGCGCTCGTTCTGCGCGAGGAGCCGCGGTCGCCGCGCGAGGACCTTGGGCGCGACCGAGCGACGGTTGCCGGGCACCCAGGCGATCCGCGCGAGCCGCGCGCCGAGCGGGGCGTGCACGCGGTGGTAGTCGCGCGGCGAGAGGTAGATCGTCCACACCGCGGCGCCCTCGAGCTCGCAGCCCTCGTCGGCGCCGGCGAGGAGCTCGCCGATCTCGTAGTCGCTGCCCTTCGCCTGGATCGTCCGCCCGCGCTCGACGGGTCCGACCGCCTGCAGCGTCCCGTCGCACGGGCTGGGCAGAACGTCCGGGCTTTCCTCTACCGGGCGCGCGCCGTCCTTGAGCCGCCGGACGAAGAAGGCGCCCAGGCTCGGGTAGTGCTTGTAGGGGAGCTGCGCCTCGCTCGCGTCGGCGCCGGTGAAGGCGCAGTAGGCGCCGTAGACCGGCGCGCGCAGGAAGCCCGGGATGCGCCGGTCCGCGAGCCAGCCGACGGTGTGTGAGAGCCGGCTGCGGAAGGGCGTCGTCATGTGGGGGGCTGGGACCT
>JANQEJ010000052.1 GCA_028278425.1 Planctomycetota bacterium
CCGGTTCTTTACACCCAACGGCGCACTCAGAGCACACGCTTTGGTTGCGGCATTGCAGCCTCGTGTCCTCCGATAACTCCGTTCATCTCCGTGTTAAACTCCGGGCTCCGTGATCTCCGTTCTCCTCCGAGGTCTCACCCCGCAGGAACGCGACGACGGCCCGAGACATGACGCCCTACTCGCGCAGCCGCAACAACGGCAGATCCCCGACGGGCTCGAGCTCCAGCAACCGCTCGACCGCCTCGACCACGTCGCGCGCGTGCGGGTAGGCCTCGCGGTGGGTGAAGATGCGCTGGTCGAAGTACACGTTCTTGCCCTTCGTGCGAGCCCCCTCGACCGCGCGTAGGATCGCGGCCTCGGGCTCTCCGTCGCGCAGGATCGCGGCGATCGTGAAGTCGCTCCCGCGTGCGCCGCTCACGTCTTCGAAGCGCTGTTGCCGCGGCGCGCCCTGGCAGAACACGATGGCCGGTTGCTCGATCGCCGGGGCGACGGACTCGGCCCACACGAGATGGGGGTCGACGCAGAGGCGGCGCCATTCCGCCAACGAGGCACCGAGCTGGACGAGCGCGACCGCGGCCACGGCGAGGACGAGGCGGCGGGGGACGCGCGCGAGCACGGCGGCGGTCGCGAGGGCCAGCCCGGGCGCGAGGATCAGGCCGTACTGTCCGAGCATCGGGGGATGGCCGGGGGTCGCGGCGGCGGCCAGGGCGGCGAGGCCGGCGCTCGCGACGATGGCGGCGCGGAGGCGCGGCGGGTGGAACGCGAGCGCGAGGAAGGGCGCCGCGCTCAGCAGGAGCCACGGCCGCAGGTAGTCGTCGGCGACGCGGCGCGCGTAGACCCGCGGCTCCGCGAGCATGCCGGTGATGTTCCGCAGCAGGTCGCCGACGACCGTGTCGAGCGCTCCGTCGGGCGGGAGCGCCTGTCCGAACGCGCGCAGGGCGAGCACCGTGACCACGGCTGCGACCGGAGCGAGGACGCGCTCCGCCGTCGACCATCCGCGCAGCGTCCCGCCGAAAGCGAGCACGAGAAAGAGCGGCGTCATCAACGCGCCGCTCATGTGCGCGAGCATCGCCACCGCGATCGCGACCGCGACGCGCACCGCCGGCCGCGCGGGGAGCGCGCAGGCCAGCCAGGCGCCAAGCGTCGCTCCGGCGCCCGCGAAGACGTGGATCTCCACCATGCCGGCGGCGGCCCAGACGACCGGCGCGGCGGCGACGAGCACGGCCGCCGTCAGGGAGGCGGCGCGATGGCCGGTCGCGCGCAGCGCCAGGTCCGCGCTCAGCACGGCGATGGCGGCGCCGCTCAGGACGGAGATCGTCCCGAGGACGACGTGCGGGCTCGCGCCCGGGATCCAGGCGAAGCTCAACGCGAGCGGCAGGTACGCCGCGTGGACGTGCAGCCAGCGGCCCTGTTCGACCGCGGCGAGGAAGAACGGCCCGTCGTGGATGACGCGTCCGTTCCACGTCAGCGCGTAGAGGCAGGCGAAGGCGGCGCCGAGCACAACCAGGTCGCGGCGCCGGGAGCGCGGCCGCTCGCTCAAGCCGTACTCGTCGCCGTGCCGAGGACGATGCGCTCGAGCCCGTCGAGGGCTTCGGCGCGCGACGTCCCGCCGTGGGAGTCCGTTCCGCGCTCGCCCATGATCGCGAGGGCGTGGCGCAGCCGCAGGGCGGCAAGCCGCTCGGCCGGCCGGCCTTCGAACAGGCTGAAGTCGTCGTAGTCGTACGACACGTACGCCCCGCGGTCGACGCTGTGGTAGATCCGCTGCGCCTGCCGGTAGGCCTCCGCCACGTCCATCGTGTCGTGCTCCCAGTCGCAGAGGTACCCGCGCAGGCCCCAGGTGTCGCGCTCCTTGTCCGCCGGCGTCAGCGGCAGGACGAGGTTGACCCACGCCTTGAACCAGTTCGTCCCCGCGCCGGAGTCCGGGAACGCCTTGAGGAGGTCGATCGTCCGGTCGACGCTCTCCTCGGTCTCGCCGGGGAAGCCGACGATGAAGGTGCTGTTCGTCGAGATGCCGCGCTCGTTCATCAACCCGACGGAGCGGAGCACCGACTCGGAGCGCTGGACCTTGCGCATGTTCTTAAGGACGCCGGCGTCGCCGGATTCGATCCCGAGCATGACCCCTCCGCACTTCGAATCCGCGATCCAGTCGACGTTGTCCTTGGTGACGCTGTCCGCGCGGATGAAGCTGTACCAGTGGAAGGGGAGATCCGCCTCGGCCATCATCCGCGAGTAGCGGTCGACCTGCGCGCGCCGCAGGAACAGGTTGTCGTCGACGAAGCAGACCGACGACACGACGCCGCGGGCGGCGACGTCGAGGAGCTCCTGGCGCAGGAACTCGACGCTCTTCAGCTCCCAGTCGGGATACAGGACGACGAACGAGCAGAACTTGCACCGCAAGGGGCACCCCCAGCTCCCGCGCATGGCCACGCGCGGGCCGAGGAAGCGGTCGTCGAGGTTCAGCCAGTCGATCTTCTCGTCCTCGATCTTCGGCTCCTCGGGGACGAGCGGGTTCACCGTGACGCGGTGCGACGCGTCGTAGCGGCCGACGTTGGGCAGGTCGGTGAAGTGCTCGCCGGCCTCGATGCGCGTCAGCATCCGCTCGAGCGTCGCCACGCCGTGGGCGTCGACGACGAAGGCGTCGATAACCGGATCCGGCTCGGCGTCGTCGCCCTGGAAGAAGTAGATCTGCCGGATCGTGTCGAGCTCTGCCAGCTCCGGCGCCTGGGTGCGGATCATCCAGGAGTAGCTGACCAGCGGCCCGCCGACGATGACCTTGACCTCTGGATCCGCCCGCTTGATCCAGCGGGCGATCTCCTGCACGCGGCGGCGGTTGGGGAGGAACGTCGTCGAAATGGCCACCGCCCGCGGGCCGCGCGCGAGGGCGTCGGCCAGCTCGCGAAAGTCCGGCGAGAGCGCGTTCACGACCTCGACCGTGTGCCCGCGGCGGATCAGGTAGTCGGCGATGAAGACCCCGTTTAGGTAGCGGATCTCCGTGCCCCGCCGGTGCGCGTAGTAGTCCGCGCGCTGGGCCGCGGTGACGCGGAGCCGCCGCCCGCCGCGAAAGTACGGCTCGAGCGCCGGAAAGACCATGTCGACGCCGTCGACCGTCCAGCGCGGCTCGTGGGCGTCGACGAGCTTCCGCCAGTCGACCTCGCTCAGCCCGTACTTCCCCTCGAGTCCCTGAAAGTCCAGGTGGCTGAAGTTCGTCGTCGTGGCCGCCTCCGAGGCGACGAAGAGGAGGTCGTAGCTCATGGCGGGGCGGGCTCTTCCAATCTACCGGGAATCCCGCCGGCCGGTCCGTGCGGATAGAATCCCCGCCCCCTTGCGCAAGATCGTCCTACACGAGTTCGGCGGCCCCGAGGTCCTGGTCGTCCGCGACGTCCCGAAGCCCGTTCCCGCCGCCGACGGCTACGTGGTCGAGGCGCGCGCCGCCGGGCTGAACTACGCCGACGTCGTCGAGCGCCGCGGGCTGTACACGAAGAATCCGACGCTGCCGTGCGACATCGGCAAGGAGGCCTCGGGCGTGATCGCCGCGCGGGGGAAGGAGGCGACCGAGTTCGAAGTGGGGGACACGGTGTGCGTCGCGCGGCTCGTGAACAGCGGCTGCTACGCCGAATTCATCCCCGCGAGCTCGACCGAGGTGCTGCCGCCGCCGGCCGGCTTCTCCTTCGACGAGCTCGCCGCCTTCCCGAACACCTTCGCGACGGCCTGGTACGTCCTGACCGAGAACGCGCGCGTGCGACCGGGTGAGTCCGTGTTGATCCAGGCCGCCGCGGGCGGCGTCGGGACGGCCACCGTGGCGCTCGCGCGCTCGCTGGGTTGCTCGCCGATCTTGGGCACCGCCGGCGGACCGGAGAAGTGCGCCTGGGTCGAGTCGCTCGGCGCGGACGCGTGCATCGACTACACCGCGGTCGACTTCCGCGACGCCGTGCGCGAGCACACCGGCGGACGCGGCGTCGACGTCGTGCTCGAGTCCGTGGGCGGCGAGGTCTTCGACCGGAGCCTCGAGCTGCTCGCCCCCCTCGGACGGATCGTGGTGATCGGGTTCTCCTCGATCGATGGCGACTACGCGGAGCGCATCCAGCGCGTGCATCCGTTGACGGTCTTCCACCGCTCGATCTCGCTTGCCGGGCTGAACGTGGCCAACCTCGACTACGCCGCTCGCCGGGACACCTGGCACGCGCTCGTGGCGCACGTGGAGGAGCACGGGTTGCGTCCGGAGATCGGTCACCGCTTCGCACTTGAAGAGGCGCCCGCAGCGCATCGCGCTCTCGAATCGCGAGCGACGCGGGGGAAGGTGCTGTTGACTTTGTAGCGGGTAGTTGGCGAGCGCAGGAGGAACAGAGAGCGAGGGTGGCTTCGCTACTTTCGAGATTTAGGAGACCAGTGCTCTATCCTGCTGAGCTACGGGCGCATCCAGGGGCAGGGTAGCGGATCTGCACCTGAACGGCACGCCCTGCCCTGGTAGGATCCGGGACGGACGGGGATTCCCGCATGGATCTGATCTGCGATACGAACGTCTGGTACGACATCGACGCAGGGCGACGCGACCCCGAAGGCATCAAGGCGGCCGGGCATCGTCTGATGGCTACTCCAACCTCGTTCATCGAGATCACCTCGAAGCTAGACGAGAAGAACTTCGAGAAGCGCTCCGGTGCCGCTCGGGCTGTTGTCGACTTCGCCGACGGAATGCTCGATGACACAGAGCGACATCTCGCGTCGCTTTGGAACCTCGAGGTCGAAGCTCTCGGCATCGACTGGCTTGATGCATTCAAGGCGCTTGCGATGGCCAAGAGCCTGCAAGAGCTTCAGGAAGGCGTCCAGGACATCGGTGAAGGTGTCACCCGCAAGGTCCGACTAGATGTCGCGGAGTGGGCCCGAGGGCATTGGGACTCTTTCGCCAGGGAAGTGGAGGTTCTTGTAGACAAGTTCTTCCCGGGTTACCTCGCGGCCCGAGATGAAGGGCAAGCCAAGTACGCCAAGAAGGAGGACGCGCAGTCTTTCGGAGACGAATCGCGCCTCCCGGCGATCGAACGGTACGTAGCCGGAGGAACGCGGGCACGCGCAGCCCTCCACATGACCGTGCCTGCTCCGCCGCTCTCGGAGGAGGAGGAAGAGGAGGAGTTGAATCGCATCGGTGGGGTGCTGATCCCGTACGCCCGGGCCTACGCTCGCTACGTATACAACTGCGCAACCAAGTACACGCCGGACCGAAACGACTGGGGCGACCTGGAGTGCTTTATCTACCTCCAGGAAGATCGGAGGTTATTGACCTGCGACAAGCGATGGCTGGAGGTCGCAAAGGAATCCGATCTGCTCTCTTGGATACTGGACCCCGATGCCTCGCCGTAGGCGATGTCGGCGACGATCGCACGCGACCACCCGCACCGTCCACCTTGCTATAGCCTTGGCGGCCAACCGCCCCAGTTCGCAACTCACTCACCCTCAGTGACTTGCGACCGTAGAGCATCGGTTTCCTAAGGGCGAGTGGAACAGGGCTGCGCTCCTCTTAGCGCTCCATTGCTGTTCTGGTCGCCAGAAGGACCGGCCCAAGGCGACTACTTTGCGGACAGAACCCCCCGGCTGAGGACCTTCGCGTCGCGCTCGATGGCCGTCGCTTCCACGTGGACTTGCGTGCCTTCGCGCCAAGTGGCGATGCGCAGCCTCTCGCCCGGGTAGACCGCATCGGCGAAGCGCGCCCGGAGGCGCTCGACGGAACTGACGTCTCCCGCAAGCTGGTCGTCCACGGCCGTCTTGCACACGATGCCGAACGTGCAGAGGCCGTGGAGGATGGGGCGGTCGAAGCCGCGCTCGCGTGCGGCCTCGGGATCGACGTGGATCGGGTGGCGGTCGCCGGTCAGGCGGTAGAGCAACGCCTGTTGCGGTGAGAGCTCGACGTCGCGGACGGCGTCGGGCGAGCGCGCCGGCGGTCGGGGAGGCGACTCGGGGCCGCGCTCGCCGCCGAAGCCGCCCATGCCGGCGAGGAAGAGCGAGAAGCGGTTGACGAAGAGCAGCTCGCCGCCGATCACGTCGTGCGTGTCGATCCGCACGACCGCGAGCGCGCCCTTGCCCTTGTCGTAGACCGCCTCGACGGTGCCGGCGTGCACGACGCTTGCCGCGAGCGGAAGCGGGCGCGCGACGGTGAAGTCGTGCTCCCCGTGCAGGACCCGGGCCGGGTCGAAGTCCAGGTCCGGCAGGTCGAAGATCTGCATCATCGGCGCGACCGCGGTGGTGGTCCCGAAGGTGGGCAGTGGCCGGAGCCTGTCCTCCCACGTGTACGCGAGCTCGTCCGGCCGCTCCGGATCGGCGCCGGCGCCGAGGGCGAGGTGGTATAGGAGGACATCCTTCGGCTCCCAGCTTCCGCGCTGCTCGCCGAGTGTGGCGCCGACGAGCCGATCCGGGTCGAGCGGCATCGCGGCGCTCAGCCCCTGAGCTTCTCGGCGAGCAGCGCGATCTCCGCCGCCGCCGAGTCCGGCAGCATGACGTCGCTCGCGTCGAGGATCGCCTCCATGTTCGCCGCCACGTCCTCGGCCGTCGGCTTGCGGTCGCCGCCGGCGGTCCAGCCCTGGCCGCGGCCGACGAAGACGCGCGCGAAGTGCCCGCCGCCGGCGGAGAAGATCCGGTGGGTGACGTCGCACCCGCTCGACGCGAGGTAGACGACGAGCGGCGTGATCTGCTCGGGTTGCAGGTCGAGCCCGAAGGCGTCGAGGAAGTTCGCGGTCGTCGCCGTGCGCGCGTAGGGCGACACGACGTTGGAGCGGATGCCGTGTCGCTCGCCCTCGATGGCGACGACCGAAGAGAGCCCGACGAGGCCCATCTTCGCCGCGGCGTAGTTCGCCTGCCCCGGGTTGCCGAAGAGACCGGCGGCGGACGTGAGGAAGACGAAGCAGCCGGAACCCTGCTCTTTCATCTCGCGGTACGCGGGTAGGACGACGTGGAACGCTCCGCGCAGGTGCACGTCGAGCACCTCTCGAAGCTCCTCGCCGCTCAGCTTCGCCAGCGTCCGGTCGCGCAGGCAGCCCGCGCTGTGGATCACCGCGTCGACGCGTCCGAACACGTCGAGGGCTGATAGCACGAGGGCGGCACCGCCAGCTTCGTAGGCAACGTCATCGTAGTTCGCCACAGCGATGCCCCCGGTGCTCGTGATCTCTTCCGCGAGGCGTGCGACCTTGTCGTCCTCCTCGTGGAGCGGTCCGTTGACCAGAACCCGCGCTCCGCGGCGGGCGAATTCCCGAGCGAAGTCGCTCCCGAGGCCGCCGGCCGCGCCCGTGATCACCACGGCGTGTCCGCGGACGTCGACGCTCATCGCCGGGCTGGTCCGGTCAGGACTCGGTGTCGATCCATCGCAGGAGCGCGCTCCCGGTGGTGAACCCGGCGCCGAAGGTCGTGAGCAGGAAGAGGTCGCCGTCCTTCAAGTCGGCCGCGTGCTCCTCCAGCTTCTGCGAGAAGCAGGTCGCGACGCCCGCGGCGCCCTGGTTGCCGACCCACTCGACGTTGTGCCAGTGCTGCTCCGCGGTCAGGCCGAGCCGCTCGGCCACGAGGTTCAGGACGACCAGGTTGGCCTGGTGCCCGACGAAGGCGCGCAGGTCGCCGGCCTTGAGGTCGTGCCGCTCGAGCATCTCGACCGAACGGTCGTAGAAGCACCGCGTGGCGTAGTCCCGCACCTTGTTGCCCACCTGGCTGAAGTAGCCGTTGATGGGCAGGTCGACGTGCGGCGCCCCTTCGTTCACGGCGACCAGGTGTACGTCGACGAGCTCCAGGCCCGTTTTGGGCTGCTCGAGCTGCATCAGCGCCGTCCCCGCGGAGTCGCCAAAGAAGATGCAGGTCTCCCGGTTCGTGTAGTCGGTCATCCGCGTGTAGTCCTCGGTCGCGCAGCAGATCGCGCGCCGGTAGCCGCCGGAGAGCATGAATCCGTGCGTCGCCTGGAGCGCGTACACGAACCCGCTGCAGGCCGCCGCGACGTCGACCGAGACGGGGTTGATGCCCATCTTCATGCCGATGAAGCACGACGTGGCCGGCGCGAGGGCGTCCGGCGTCGTCGTGGCGCAGACGAGGAGGTCCACGTCCTCGGCCTTCCAGCCGGCCTTCTCGAGCGCGTGCTGCGACGCGAGGACGCCGAGGTCGCTTGGCCGCTGGTCGCGTCGCGCCGAGCGGCGCTCCTTGATGCCGACGTGCGACATGATCCAGTCGTCCGTCGTCTCGAGCGACGCTTCGAGTTGCTCGTTGGTGATCCGTTCCTCGGGCACGTGGTGCCCCATGACGGGGATGTAGACGGGTGTCTTCACTTCGAAGGCGGCGATGTTAGCAAAGGGGAGGGGCTACCTTTCCACCGCCATCGCGACCGCGTTGCCGCCGCCGAGGCAGAGGGTCGCGAGTCCTTGGTGCTTGTCCTCGCGCTCCATCTCGTGGAGCAGCGTCGCGAGGATGCGCGCGCCCGAGGCGCCGACCGGATGGCCGAGCGCGACGCCGCCGCCGCACGCGTTGACGGTTTCGGGATCGAAGCCGCAGGCGCGCGTCACGGCGACGGTCTGCGCGGCGAAGGCCTCGTTGATCTCGACGCGCTCGTAGTCGTCGTTCTTCGCGCCGATCCCGGCGTTGAGCTTCTCGACCGCGTCCACCGAGGCCATCATCACCCACTTCGACTCCCGGCCGCTCGTGGCGTAGCCGCGGACGCGAGCGAGGACCTTGCAACCGAGCTGCGACGCGCGCTCTTCCGCCATGACGACCACCGCGGCGGCGCCGTCGCTGATCATCGACGAGTTGCCAGCGGTCACCGTCCCGCCGTCGGGCTTGAAGGCGGGCCGCAGCGCGCGCAGCGCTTCGAGCGAGGCGTCCGCGCGCGGCCCCTCGTCGGCCTCGACGACGACCGGGTCGCCGCGGCGCCGCGGCACCTCGACGGGCACGATCTCGGCTTGGAACCGGCTGGACTCGCGCGCCGCGACCGCGCGGCGGTGGCTCTCGAGCGCGAACGCGTCCTGGGCTTCGCGCGGGACGTCGTGCTTCTCGGCGACGTACTCGGCCGCCATGCCCATGAGGAAGCGGTCGTAGGGGTCCTCGAACCCGTCGTGGAACATCGCGTCCTCGACGACGCCGTGCCCCAGGCGGTAGCCGCTCCGCTCGCCGAGCAGCAGGTGCGGCGCCCTGCTCATGTTCTCCATCCCGCCCGCGACGACGACGTCCGCGTCGCCGGCGCGCACCGCCTGCGCGGCGAGCATCACGGCCTTCAGCCCCGACCCGCACATCTTGTTGATCGTGAGCGCGCCGGCGCGGTCGGGCACGCCGGCGTGGTGGGCCGCCTGGCGCGCCGGGGCGGCGCGGGCGCCGGCCTGGAAGACCATGCCGAGGATCACCTCGTCGACCGCGTCCGGCTCGATGCCGGCGCGCCGGATCGCCTCGCGGACCGCCGCGGTGCCGAGCTCGACCGCGGTCACGGAGGCGAAGGCGCCCTGGAAGCAGCCGATCGGGGTGCGCGCGGCGCCGACGAGGACGGCGTCTCGGACGGGGCGGGTCATGGTCCGCCCAAGCGTACCCGGCGCGGGGGCGCTGCGAACCCGCTCAGAACTGGAAGTAGAGGAAGGGCTGGTAGTCCTTGGCCGCGAACTGAAGCGCGAGGGCGAAGCCCGCCCCCAAGAGGAAGCAGGCGAGCCAGTTCGGCAGCGCGCGCCAATAGGGCGACAGCCAGCGCTTGTACGCGACCCAGTGGACGGCCACCAGCGACGGGAACACCCACAGGAACGAGGCTGCGAGGACGCCGTCGCCCTCGGCGCTGAAGAGGAAGTAGGCGCGCAACGCCGTCAGGGTGGGCTCCACGCCGTTCGGGCGGAAGACGATCAGCGAGCCCGAGATGAAGCAGAAGGTGAGCACCGCGCCGAGGGCGCCGAAGACCTTGCTCAGCGCCATCTCGCCGAGGTGGCGGTTCCACTCGACGCGGACGAGCACCGCGATCCCGTGGATGAACCCGAAGAGCACGTAGTTCCAACCCGCCCCGTGCCAGAGCCCGCACAGGACGAACGAGATCATCAGGTTCCGGTAGTGGAAGAGCTTCGAGCCCTTGTTGCCGCCGGTCGGGATGTAGAGGTAGTCGCGCAGCCAGAAGGACAGCGTGATGTGCCAGCGGTGCCAGAACTCGCCGATGTTGCGCGCGAAGAAGGGGAAGTTGAAGTTCAGCGGCAGCTTGTAGCCGAGCATCCCCGCCGACGCGATCGCCATGTCGGAGTAGCCCGAGAAGTCGCAGTAGAACTGCACGAAGTAGTAGAAGCCGGCCACCCAGGCCGAGCCGACGTCGAAGGCCGCGGGGTCCGCGAAGTAGCGGTCGACGATCGGGGCGAGGTTGTCCGAGATGCAGGCCTTCTTGACGAAGCCGATCACGAACAGCGTGAAGCAGGCGCGGAAGTTGACCGAGGCGAGCACGCGCTTCGTCTCGAGCTGCGGCAGGAACTCCACCGCCCGCACGATCGGGCCGGCGACGAGCTGCGGGAAGAAGCCGACGAAGAGCGCGAAGTCCAGGAAGCTCCGGATGGGCTTCAAGTTCCCGCGGTAGATGTCGATCGTGTAGCTGAGCGTCTGGAACGTGTAGAAGCTGATCCCGACCGGCAGGACGATGCTCATCGTGCGGGCCGGGAAGTCGAGCCCGAGGAGGTCGAAGAGCCCCGCGCCCGACTCGATGAAGAAGTTGAAGTACTTGAAGATCCCGAGCAGGCCGAGGTTGGTGATCAGGCTCGCGGTCAACCACGTGCGCCGGCCGCCCGGAGCTCGCTCGCGGCCGAGCATCATGCCGGCGGTGAAGTCGACCACCGTCGAGATCAGGATCAGCGAGAGGAAGCGCCAGTCCCAGGCGCTGTAGAAGGCGTAGCTGCAGACCAGGAGCCAGCGTTTGCGCGGCCCGTTCCCCCGGAGCATCCAGTGGACGAGGAACGTCAGCGCGAAGAACGCGAAGAAGCGGAACTCCGTGAAGAGCATCTACAGAGCTAGCGGGTCAGGAAGCGCGCCAGCTCGGCGGCGAAGTCCTTGCTGAACAGGGCGGTGGCCGCCCGGTTCAGGTGATTGGGGTCGAAGCGTGCCTGCGGTGCGTAGAAGGTCGGATACAGATTCGGGTCGTTGAACGCGATCAGGGGGATCGCGCCCTCCTCGCCGAGCCGGAGCGCGTGGTGGGCCTGGATCCCGGCCGGTGGGACGACGTAGACCGGCTCCGCGCCGGCGGAGCGGATGAAGGCCATCTGGCGCTCGAGCTCGCGGCGGCAGTTCGCGTCCGCCGGCAGCGGCGCGGCGTTCGCCTCCGCCATCTCGAGGATCTTGCGCTTGTACCCCGGCAGGTCGTTCGTGAGCAGGCGGCGCCGCGCTTGCATCACCGGCCCCGTCATCTCCTCGAGGGCCTGGTAGCCGCGACCGCTGGCCACGTGCTCCGGCGTGACCGGCTGGTCCTCGCTCGCGTCCGTGAAGCTCCCCCAGATCCGCCGGCCCTGGCCGTAGCTCGTGACCTTGTAGCAGAAGGCGTGCAGGTGGTGGCGCGCGAGGTACTGCTTGTGCCACGGCGACGTGTCCCCCTTGGCGATCGAGCGGAGCACGTTCCAGGTCTGCCGCGGGTCGTGCCAGAAGACGCTCCGGTTGGAGAGCATGTTGGAGAGCGACTCCGGCGTCTTCGGCTCGGCGTCCCAGTCGCCGGGCTCGATCAGGACGTACTCCGGCCGGACCTTCTCGAGCGCGAGCGCGCGGCGCAGGACGTAGTCCGTCTCGAAGCTGAACATGCTCGCGCCGCCGAGGTTGAACGTCCGGAGCGGGACGCCGCGCTCGGCGAGCTCGGCGTCGATCACCGCCGGGTCGTAGGAGCGGTAGATGTTGCTCGAGCCGACGATGAGCGCGTCGTAGCGGTCGCCGTGCTCCGCGAGGTGCTCCATCTTGAGCGTCACGGCGAAGTCCTCGGGCCACGGCGTCGCCCACAGCCCGAACCCCGCCACGACGGCGAACCCGAGCGCGCCGCAGAGCGTGGAGACGGCGGCGGTGAGGACGTTCATGGGCTCATTCTAGTCGGGCTCACCGGAGCTCGTAGACGGCCACGTCGCCGAAGCGCCGGACCAGCGACGTGTTCCGCACGATCGTTCGGTCGAGAAGCTGGCGCAGCCCGCCGTTCTCGCCGCCGGTGTCGATGATCACCCTGAGCTTGCGCTCGCGGACGACGTCGCGGATCCCGGCGGCGCCCTGCTTCATCGCCGCGACCTCGAGGAAGTAGACCGGGCGCTCGAGGAACGGCGCCATGTGGTGGCCGAGGCTGCCGCCGACGGGGACGTCCTCGGCGTACGTCTCGTCGATGAACGCCGCCACGGCGGTGTTCACCCGGCTGCGTTGCGCGACGAACTCGCGGTCCTCGGGCGGGTGGGCGTCGGCGATCCCCATGACGGCGACCAGGACCGTCACGGCCGCGGCGGCCTTGCCGGGCGGAAGAAACTTCCGCACGCCGAGGAGGAGTAGCTCGAGCGTCGCGCCGAGGACGAACACGTAGTTGGGCACGAGCAATCGATCGTCAAAATCGAAGTAGATCAGGAGGATCCCGAGGCTCCCCAGGGCGAAGAAGCTGCCGGTGTCGCGCCGGCGGACCGCGACGACGACCAGGCTCGCCACGCCGACGCAGCCGAGCCAGAAGCCGAAGGGCCGCCGGTTCTCCTCCCGGATCCGGCGCACCTCGGGCGCGGGGACGATGCCGTGCAGGGTGACCTTGGGGAGCCGCGAGCCGAGCGAGGTGAAGCACTGCTCCGTCCGCCACGGCACCCGGCCGAGGACGTCGCCCGCGGAGAGCAGCGGGGAGTCGGGGTCCGACGAGTCCTGGTGCCACTGCGCCGTCCAGTAGGAGTAGATCCCGTGCTGGCGCGCCGGCTGGGGCGGCGGGTTGGCGCTCTTCCACATCGACCAGGGGATCCCGAGGACGATCGGAACCAGGCAGACGACCGCGAGGCGGGGCAGCTTGCCGCGCAGGAAGCGCTCGGCGCCCGCCTCGGACTCGCGATCGATGAGGCGGCTGACCACCAGGGCGGGGAGCAGGAAGGTCGTCACCGTCCGCAGGTACCCCGTGGCGGCCAGCGCGAGCCCCAGGACCACGTCGCGCCCGAGGCCCGCCCGCTGCCGCGCCCACCGATCCACCAGAAGACACGCGAAGATCGCCGCGAGCCCTGCCGTGTCCGAGACGACGGTGTTGCAGATGCTCTGGTACTGGGGGTTGACCCAGATCGAGGCGCAGGCCGCGAAGCTGACGGGAACGCCGAGCCGCGGGCGGAAGTACACGAAGACGAGTGCCAGGGCGAGGATGCCCAGCAGGCTCACGAAGACGTTGAACGCCAGGAAGTCGTTCCCGAAGACCGCCATGACCGGCAGGAGCAGGACGGAGAACCCGGGCGGGCGCAGGTGGAACGGCTCCCCGTAGACCGCGTATCCGTCGCCGGCGAGGAGCGACCGCGTGGTCAGGACGTAGAGCACCGCGTCCCACATCGCGTCGAAGTGCCGGTCGACGAGCCACACCAGGCTGAAGAGCATCAGGCCGACGAGCGCGGCCAGCGCCCAGCGCCCGGAGTCCATGCGCGGTCGGGGCATCGCCCGGGAGGCTATCAGGTCGGTGGCGGGATCCCGATAGCGTAGGATCGGCGGTATGCACGTCCGCACCGCGCTTTGCGCCGCCGCGGCCGCCGCGCTGGCGGCCTGCGGCGGGGGGGACGACGCCCCGCGCGTGGAGCGTGTCATCCTCGTCACCTGCGACACGCTGCGCGCCGACCGGCTCGGCGTGTACGGCTACGATCGCGACGTCAGCCCGCGGCTCGACGCCTTCGCGCGGGAGTGCGTGGTCTTCGAGGAGGCCTACTCCTGCGCCCCGATGACCCAGCCGGCGGTGGCGAGCCTGCTCTCGGGGCGGCTTCCCACCGAGGTCGGCGCGTCGCCGGGCAACGTCCGGCTGATGCCGTCCGACGTGGTCACCCTGGCGGAGCGGGCGCGGGCCGAGGGCCTCGCCACCGGCGCCGTCGTGTCGAACTGGATCCTGAAGCGCCCCAACCCCGCCCAGGGGGACGTGGGTGTGCAGCAGGGCTTCGACCACTTCGACGACCGGATGCCGAACCAGGAGCTCGTGCGCCGCAACGTGCGCGAGCGCGTCGCGAAGGACACGACCGATGCGGCGATCGCCATGATCGAACGGTTCGAGTCGAACGGCAGCGACGCGTTCCTGCTCTGGGTCCACTACCAGGACCCCCACGGGCCGTACACGCCGCCCAAGGAATACCGCGACCTCTTCCAGTCGCCGCGCGACGTCGAGCCCGCGCTCGAGATCGGTCCGGACCACCTCGGCCGCGGCTGCATCCCCGACTACCAGGCGCTCTTCGGCATCCGCGACCCCGCGGTCTACCGCGACCTGTACGACGCCGAGGTGCGCTACTTCGACACCGAGCTCGGGCGGCTCCTCGACGACCTGCGCGAGCGGGGCCTCTTCGAGGATTCGCTCTTCGTGTTCACCTCCGACCACGGCGAGTCGCTCGGCGAGCACGACTACTGGTTCAGCCACGGTGAGACCGTGTACCGCGAAGTGGTGCGCGTGCCGCTCCTCGTGCGCTGGCCCGGCGGCGGCGCGCCGTCCGGCTTCCCCGCCGCGGGCGACGACGGCGTGCGGCGCAGCGCCCGCCTGGCGAGCCACCTCGACGTCGTGCCGACGGTGCTCGACGCGCTGCGCGTGATCGACCGCGGCGCGCGCGGCGTGTCGCTCCTGCGCGAGCCGCCGCCGGAGGGTCGCGTCCTGCCGCAGGACCTCTGGCCGACGGCGGGCCGGCCGCGCTGGTGGGCGGCGAGCGACGGCGCCTACCGCTGCCTCTGGAGCGAGGAGCTCGAGGGCCCGCGGCTCTTCGACGTCCGCAGCGACCCGGGGGAGACGAACGACCTCGCGGCGACGGAGCCCGAGCGCGCCGCGGAGCTGCGCGCGCGCCACGCCGCGTTCCTCGCCCGCGGCGAGACACGCACCGCCGAGGAGATGCAGCTCAGCGACGAGGACCGCGAAGCGCTGGACGCGCTCGGCTACGGCGGCGAGGGCGGCAGCGACTGAGAACCCCGACGAAGGAGGAACGAAGCGATGATCAACGGGGCACACGTCCTTCTCTACAGCACGGACGCCGACGCGGACCGCGCGTTCCTGCGCGACGTCCTCGGTCTGCCGCACGTGGACGCGGGCGAAGGCTGGCTCATCTTCGGTCTCCCTCCGTCCGAGCTCGCGACGCACCCGGCGGAGACGACGACCCACGAGCTCTACCTGATGTGCGCGGACGCGGACGCCTTCGTCGCCGCGATGTCCGCCAGGGGCGTCGACTGCGCGGAGGTCCAGGACGCCGGCTGGGGGCGGACCACGCGGTTCACCCTCCCGAGCGGTGCGGAGCTGGGGGTCTACGAGCCGCGGCACGCGCGGCCGCCGAGCGCCGGGTGACTCGCCGGCGCGGGCAAGCCTGGCGCGGGCTCTTGCTCTCGCTTGCGGTCCTGGGCTGCGACGCCTCGGGCACCCCGGATCCGCCGGACCCGGCCGACATCGAAGGACGCGCGGCGCCGGAGGTCGTCGCGCGCGTGCGCGGGCTCTCCGAGCCGCGCACCGGTGCCGACGAGACCGCGCGGCGCCTCGAGCTCGCGATGGTGCTCGACGCCAACGCCCTGACCCCCGAGGCGTGCGCCGCGTACGAGGCCGTGGTCGGGCGCGACCCCTCCGCCTGCCGCGCCTGGTACCACCTGGCGGTCAACCGGGCGGCGCTCGGCGACGTCGAGGCGGCGCTCGCCGCGCTGGCCGAGTGCCTGCGGTGCGCGCCCGACTACGGGCCGGCGCACTGGCGCCGCGGCCTCTGGCTGCTCGAGCTGGGCCGCGTGGCCGAGGCGCGCGCCGCGTTCGAGGCGGCGGCCGAGCTCCCCGACGGCGCGACCGGCGGCCGGCTCGGCCTCGCGCGCGTGGCGCTCGAGGACGGCCGCGCCGCCGACGCGCGCGACGCGATGCTCGCGCTCCTCGCGGAGCAGCCCGGCAACCGCGACGCGCGGCGCTTCCTCGCGCGCGCGTGGCTGCAGCTCGGCGAGAACGAGAAGGCCCGCGCGGAGCAGAGCCGGGCGGTCGGGCCGCGCGTCCTCTGGCGCGACGACTGGCGCGCCGAGGTGGCGGAGCGCCGCGCCGGCTACCACGGCCACATGGACGCGGCGCGCGAGCTCATCGCGCGCGGCGAGCTCGAGGGCGCGGTGGCGCCGCTGGAGATGATCCGCGCCGCACACCCCGCGGACGTGGCGGCGGCGGGCATGCTGGCGGCGGTCCTCGCGGACGCGGGCGAGAGCGAGCGCGCCCTCGCGGTGCTGCGCGAGGTCGCGGACCTGCGTCCCGACCACTACCTGGTCGAGCTCAACCTGGCGCAGTGCGTCGCGGACCGCGGCGACGTCGAGGCGGCGCTCGCCCACGTGGAGCGCGCGATCGCGCTCCACCCGCTCTTCGCCAAGAGCCACCTCCTGCGCGGGCATCTCTTGGTGCGCGCGCGGCGGCTCGAGGAGTCGACCGCGTCGTTCCGCGAGGCGATCCGCCTGGGCGAGCGCGGGCTCGAGCTCTTCGTGAAGCTCGCGCGGATCGAGATGGACCTGGCGCGCTTCGGGGAAGCGGCGGCTACCCTCGAGCGGGCCGTGGACCTTCACCCGGGCGCGGCGGATCCCCTCGTCCTGCTCGCGAGCGCGCGCGCGGAGCTCGGCGACGCCCGCGGCGCGCGGGAGGCGTGGGAAAGCGCGGCCGCCCTCGCGCCGGACCATCCGCTGCTCCCCGTGGCGCGCGCGAAGATCGAGCGGATCGATCCCGGCGGGGAGGGGCGGTGAGCCGGCGGGCGGCCGTTCTCTTCCTCGCTCCGCTCGTCGCATCGTGCGGAACCGACGAGGGCTCGGAGGAGGCTCCGTGGTTCGCCGAGGAGGCGCGGACGCGCGGCCTCGTCTTCCAGCACGTCTCCGGAGCCCGCGGCGAGCACTGGCTGCCCGAGATCATGGGCGGCGGCTGCGCGCTCTTCGACCTGGACGGCGACGGCTGGCTCGACGCGTACCTCGTGCAGAGCGGCTCGCTCGATCCGGAGAACCCGGCCGACGGGCGCAACCGCCTCTTCGCGAACGCGGGCGGCGGCCGCTTCGAGGACAAGACCGAAGGGAGCGGCGCGGACGACGCCGGCTACGGCATGGGCGTCGCCTGCGGCGACGTCGACGGCGACGGCGCGGTCGACCTCTACGTGACGAACGTCGGCGCGAACGCGCTGCTCGCGAACCGCGGCGGCGGGCGCTTCGAGGACGTCACCGCCGCCGCCGGCGTGGGCGACGCCGGGTGGGGGACGAGCGCGGCCTTCTTCGACCTCGACCTCGACGGCGCGCTCGACCTCTACGTCTGCAACTACCTGAGCTGGACGCCGGAGAGCGAGCTCGACTGCACGAACGCGATGGGGATGCCGGACTACTGCAGCCCGCAGTCCTACAAGGCGCCGGCGATCGACGTGCTCTACCGCAACGCGGGCGGCGGCCGCTTCGAGAACGTCACCGACGAGAGCGGCGTCGGCTCCGCGCCCGGCACCGGCCTCGGCGTCGCGTGCGCGGACTTCGACGCGGACGGCTGGCTCGACGTGTTCGTCGCCAACGACGGGATGCCGGACTTCCTGTGGCGCAACGGCGGCGGCGGCACCTTCGAGGAAGCGGCGCTCTCGCTCGGGTGCGCGGTCGACCAGAACGGCTTCAGCAAGGCCGGCATGGGCGTGGCGGTGGCCGACGTGGACGGCGACGGCGACCCGGACCTCCTGGTGGGCAACCTGAACGAGCAGAGCGATTCGTTCTTCCTCAACGAGAACGGGTGGTTCCGCGACCGGACGCTCGCCGCCGGCCTCGGGAGCGCTTCGCGGCCGTTCACGCGGTTCGGCCTCGGCTGGCGCGACTTCGATGGCGACGGGGCCCTTGACCTCTACCAGGTCAACGGCCGCGTGATGCGCCAGGCGCGCCGCTGGTCGGAAGATCCCTTCGCCGAGCCGAACCTACTCCTGCGCGGCGTCGACGCCGGCTTCGAGGAGGTGCTCCCGCGCGGAGGGACCGCGCTCCCGCTCGTCGCGACGAGCCGCGGCGCCGCCTTCGGCGACGTGGACGGCGACGGCGGCGTCGACGTGCTCGTCGTCAACCGGGACGGACCCGCGCACCTCTTGCGGAACGTCGCGCCCGACCGCGGAGCGTGGGTCGCGTTCCGTCCCGTCGACGAACGCGGCCGCGACGTGCTGAACGCCGTCGTGAGCGTGACGGTGGACGGGCGCACGCTCGTCCGCGAGACGCGCGCCGCCTCGAGCTACCTCGCGAGCAGCGATCCACGCGTTCACTTCGGCCTCGGCGACGCGGCGGAGGCCCGCGACGTGCGCGTGCGCTGGCCGGACGGGACGACGGAGGCCTTCGGCGACCGCGCGGCCGGAGGCGTGCACGAGCTGAAGCGCGGCGCCGGACGGTAGCGTAGGTGAGGCTGTCGGGCCGGGGCGGACCCGCTGCTAGAATCCTCGCGCCGCCGCGTGGACGGCGCCGCTTCATGCTCGGATTCGCTTCCGTCTCTCCGGCCGTCGCCGTCCTCCCCCTCGTCTTCGGGTCGGACGGCCACAGGATCATCGCGGAGATCGCCTGGGCGAACGTGTCGCCGACGACACGGGAGCGGATCGAGGAGCTGCTCGGAACGGAGTCGCTCGCCAGCGCGTCCGTCTGGGCCGACGGCCTGAGGGGCCAACCGGAGTACCGGTGGGCGAACGTGCTGCACTACGCCATCGCGAGCCCCTTCGAGGAAGCCGGAGGCTCGCCGGACGTCCTCGACGCCGTCAAGTTCTACGCGAGCGAGCTCGCGCGGGACGAAGGGACCAAGGCGCGGCAGCGGGAGTCGCTCAAGTTCCTCGTGCACTTCGTGGGCGACGTTCACCAGCCGCTGCACGTCTCCTGGGGTCGGGACCGCGGCGGCAACGCGACGCGTGTCGTGTATCTCGGCGAGCAAACCAACCTGCACGCGGTCTGGGACACGAAGCTGCTGCGCAGCCAGGACAAGACTCCGGAAGAGTACGCGGCAGCGCTGGCGCCCGAGCTGGCGGGGATCGATTGCGCGCTCGACCCCGACGGATGGGCCGAGGAGGCCTTCGAGGTCGCCGTGCGCACCGCGTATCCGATCCCGGAGGATGGCGTGTTGGGCACCGACTACGTCGAGAGGAGCCTCCCTGCGCTGGAGCTTCAGCTCGCACGCGCCGGGTTGCGCCTGGCCCACCTGCTGGACGCGGTCTTTGCGAACGGGGAGGAGCTTCCCCACGCCTGGCGAACCGTGACGATCCCCGGCGAAGCCAGGGCGATTCCCCGCCGGCCCCCGGAGGTGGACGAGCGTCCGATCCGGGTGTTCTTCGGCGACCTCCACGCCCACTCGAGCTTCAGCGACGGCACCGGCACCCCGGAGGAGGCCTTCGAGCACGCGCGGGACGTCGCCGCGCTCGACTTCCTGGCTTTGACGGACCACACGACCGACGGCGAGATCATGCCGAACAGGGACGGCCTCCTGATCGGTCGAGACCCGACCCTGTACGAAGGTCCGCGGGACGACGCGGTCGTTCCCACGGCCGAGCGTCTCACCGAGGACGGGCGGTTCGTCGCTCTCGCCGGCCTCGAGTACTCGACGATCCCTACGGGGAACCACGTCAACGTCCTTGACGCGCCCGAGGTCATCGGGCTGCCGAACGGAGCGTTCCACGATCTCGTCACCGACTGGCTCCCCAGCGTGGGGGAGGCGACGGGCCAAACCCCGATCCTGCAGTTCAACCACCCCGGTGTTGGATCGGAGCAATCCCGGAAGAAGGAATACGGACGCGACGATTTCGGGGACGTCTTCGAGTGGGTGGAGGCCATGGACCCCCATGTCCAACTGATCGAAGTGCTCATCGGACCGAGCTGGAGCCAGGAAGCCGGAACCCGTCCGCCGACGAGCGACGAGGAGAGCTATCTCCACTACCTCAACCTCGGCTTCCATCTCGCCCCGACCGCGGGCGGGGACACCCACTTCGGCCTGTGGGGAACCGGCAGCGACGCGAGGACGGGGGTGCTCGCGAGCGGGCTCACCAAGACCGCCCTTCTCGACGCGCTGCGGGCGCGGCACGCCTACGCGACCGAGGACAAGAACCTGCGCCTGGTGTTCCGCGTCGACGGGGGGCTGACGGGCGATCGCATGGGGCCGGCGTGGTCGGCGGGACACGAGCTGGACGTCCGGTACTGGATCGCCGACGACGACGAGCCGAACGCGGCGTACGAGATCGAGGTCTTCTCCGACGAGATCGGGGGCGAGGAGCTCGCGAAGCCCATCGCCATCGACGTTCACGTCGGCGACACGGTTTCGGATGGGAGAGCGATCGTGGACATCGAGTTCCTCTCCCAACTGCAATACGTCTTCTTCAAGGTCGAGCAGGAGAACGCGGACGGGACCATCGACCGCGCCTGGACGGCGCCGGTGTGGTTCGACGCGATGGGCGCGAAGGTCAGCGACTCCGAGCTGCTCCTCGCGGAGGCGGCGTTCGCGGGTCGTTCCCCGAGGGAACCCGAAGACCCCGGTGTGATCCCGGATGGGACCGAAGGGCCGACCTCCGAGCCCGAACCGACGGATTCCCTCGTCGCCAAGGCGTGGGGCTGGGTCGGTAGCAAGGTCGCGGAGAACCCCTGGAAGAGCACTGCTCTCCTCGTGGGGCTCGCCGCTTTGCTCGTGCTGCCGACGCGGCTGATCCTGCTCTTCCTGAGCCTGGAGTTGTGGCCGATCGCGAAGCTCGCTCCCGGGTTCTTCCTCACCGGGCTCGGTCGGAACCGGCTCTTCGCGCCGTACCGCCGCAACCTGCAACGCGACGACGAGGTCCGCACGCACTCGGGCTGGTACGTCGACCTGCCGTTCCAATCCGATGAGGAGCCCGCGGAGCGCTCGGACGCGGGCATGCTGGAGTACCTGCGGGCGAGCCTCGCGGGATCTCGCACGGCCGTCGTCGCGGGCGGCGGCTTCGGCAAGAGCACCCTCTGCCGCCGGATCGCGGACTGCGCTTCGCGCGGGGACTTCGTCGTCGGCGACCGCGCGCGCGAGCCGGTGATCCTCGAGGGCTCGGGGTTCCAGGGGGACGTCGTCGGCTCGATCACCGAGGAGCTCCGCAGCCGCCGCGCCTACGTCAACGAGGCGATCGTCCGCGGCCAGGTGCAGGCGGGCAACCTCCTCGTCCTGTTCGACGGGCTGTCCGAGGTGTCCGACGCGGGCTCGGACTGGAGCAAGCCGGGCAACGTCGCGAGCTTCGCCGCCAGCCATCCCGACACGCCGATGCTCTTCACCTCGCGCCCGGGGGCGGTGCCGGAGACCGCCATCCAGGCGTGTGACGCCGCGGTGGTCCGCCTGCTCGAGGTGTCGGACGAAGGCCTGGAGCGGGAGTTCTTCTCGCGGTATCTCGGCCGTCGAAGGGCCGACCTGCCGACGCTGATGAAGCTGCGCCGGGAACGGCTCGGCGACGTTCCGCGGATCCCGCTCCTCCTCAGACTGATGGCCGAGACCTTCGAGGCGGACGGCCGCGTGGCGTCCTCGCGGGCGGAGCTCTTCAAGAGCTACCTCGACTCCGTCCTCGCGAAGGTCGACGCGCCGCGCGACGGGCTCGACTTCGTCGTCGAGCTGCTCGTCCGGAAGACGTACCTAGAACGCGGCGGGACCCGCCTCACGACCGTCGGCCAGGCCGTCGAGCTGATCGGCGAGTCCAAGGAGCGGGTGGAGCACTTCGGCATCGAGGCCAGTCCCTCGGCGCTCGTCGAGCTGCTCTGCGCCGCCGGCGTGTACCGCCGGGCCGGCAAGCGCCTGCGCTTCTTCCACGAGTCGTTCGAGAGCTACTTCGCGGCGCGGGCTCTGCAGGAGGAGTTCCTGCGGGGCGAGCGAACGCTCCTGGAGGAGAGCTGGAAGCTCCGCGACGGCGTCCTGGCGGAGACCTGGGAGTTCCTGCGCGCCTCCCTCGGCGCCGGGGACTGGACCGAGCTGGAGCGGGAGCTCACCGCAGCCGATTGGGAGGCCCCCGTCTGACGACGTTGTTGATCCGCGCAGGCGCCCGGCCGGCGCGCTAGCCCAACTTGAACGGTTGAGAGCCGAGATCGGTCCTGGTTGGGTCGCCAGTGCCGATTCGTCACCCGAAGTTTCCACTACATTCGGTGCTCTCAG
>JANQEJ010000093.1 GCA_028278425.1 Planctomycetota bacterium
ACGCCTGGTCGATCTCCCATTCTCGGAACCGCTTTCCCATGGCAGCCTCCTTGCTCTCTACATCGGCAAGGATCGCCACTACTCGGACAGGCTCCTAGAGAATCGAGAGCTGGGTGGGTGCCGCGAGCACCGCGGCTCCGACGGCCGAGATCGCAGCGCCCTGCGCGTAGACGGTGAACGCCTCGAAGCCCGGCGGCAGCGGCGGGATGGGAGCGGAGACGGACAACGTGCCGTCCAGGTCGGCGGGTCCGTGGGCGATCAGGATGGGCGGCGCGGCGACGACGAGCGTGCCCGCGTGCTGCAAGAGGAAGAGCGGCGACTGCGCGAGCGCCACGAGGCTCAGGACGACGTCGCCGGGCTCGCCGGCGTAGTCGATCGTTGCGGTCGTGCCGCCGGTCGCGGTCGCGGAGATCGCGTAGTCGCGCGCGAACCCGGCGACGGCGGTGAAGCCGCCGACCGAGGGCGAGCCCATCGCGCCCTGGAAGCCGCAGTCGCCGCCGTCGCCCCCGAGGCCGCCGGCGAGCTCGGTCTCGAGCAGGAAGACCTGCGAGTTGAAGATGCGAAGCCCCGCTCCGCCGGCGCCCCCGGAGCCGGCGCAAAGACCCGCGTCTCCGCCGCAGGCGCCCTCGAAGGCGCCCCCGGAAGCGAAAAGGAAAGAGTTGAAGACGGCGACGCCGTCGCCGCCCTTCGCGCTGTCCGTGCCGGAGGGATGGCTGCCGCGGGCCGAGGTCTCGTACATGTGGACCGTGGAACCGGTGATCCGGACGCCCTCGAAGCCCGCGGTGACGCCGCCCTTGGCTTCGAAGATGCACCGCGAGAAGACCACCGCGTCGCTTCCGTGCACCTCGACCTTGCCGGCGTTGGAGCCGCCGAAGATGCAGAATCCGATGAGGGCGCCCTGGCCGACGTCCTCGACGAGGACGGGGCCTTCGGCGAGCTCGATGCGGAGCGTCGACGTGTCCATCCCGCGCAAGGTCACGCTCTGGCTCGCCGCGACGTTGCGGACGAGCACGTCGCCCGTGCGGATGCTCTCGCCCGCGTCCTCCGTCACGACGAGCGACTTGCCGTCGATCGTGAACGCCGGATAGGCGGGCGACCCCGTGCGGAGCAGGATCGTGTCGCCGTCGCTCGCCGCGTCGACGGCGGGCTGGATGTCGGTGAAGTCGGTGCCCGGTCCGCCGGCCTGGTCGACGATCCAGAGCTTGCCCTGCGCGGACGCAAGCGTCGCGGCGAAGACGAACGGGAGGAAGGCGGTGGTAAGCCGTTGGATCATGCTCGCTGCAATTAGAGGATGGTGAGCAGGGTGGGCGCCGCGAGGACCGCGGCTCCCAGGGCTGAGATCGCCGCGCCCTGCGCGTAGACCGTGAAGGCCTCGAAGCCCGGCGGCAGCGCCGGGACGGGAACGGAGACCGACAGGGCGCCGGCGGGATCGGTCGGTCCGTGGGTGATCAGAATGGGCGGCGCTGCGACGACGAGCGTGCCCGCGTGCTGCAGGAGAAACAGCGGCGACTGCGCGAGCGCGACCAGGCTCAGGACCACGTCGCCGATCTCGCCGGCGTAGTCGATCGTCGCGGTCGATCCTCCGCCGGCGAGCGCCGAGATCGCGTAATCGCGGGCGTGACCGGCGACGAGGTTGAAGGAACCGACCGACGGCGGGCCGGGCTGGCCCATGAAGGGGCAAATGCCCGGATCGTTGGTGTCGCCTCCCTCGAGCGACACCTCGAGCAGGTGAACCTGCGATAATCCGACGATGTGGATCCCCGCGCCCCCGTCGCCCGGAATGCCGGGACAGGGGACGGTGCCCGAGTCCTGCGCGCAGCCGCCGATGAACCTCCCGCCGGACGCGAACAGGAACGAGCTAACGACGAATACGCCGGTCGCGCCGTCGGCCGTGCCGATGCCGAACACCGTGGTGCCCTGGGTCTCGACCTCGTACATGTGGACGGTCGAAGACGTCAGCCGGATGCCGGGGGTCCCGCCGAAACCGCCCCCGATGGTGCAGCGCGACAGGACGACCGCGTCGCACGAGGTGACGTCGAGGGCGCGAACGGAGGAGCCGGTCGTGAAGGCGGTGATACCGCAGAAGAACGTGGACAAGAAGCCGTCGATCTCGCCGATGTCCTCGAGTAGGACCGGACCCTGGTTGAACTCAAGGGTGAGAGTGTCCGGGTCGATCCCGCGGACGGTGACGGACCGGCCGGGGGAGAGGTTTCGCACCACGGCGGCGCCCGTGAGAATGGTCTCGCCGACGTCCTCCGTCACGACCAGCGCCTTCCCGTCGATGGTGAAGCCCGGATAGATCGGATGGAGCGGGGCGCCCGATCGCACGAGGATCGTGTCGCCGTCGCTCGCCGCGTCGACCGCCGACTGGATGTCGGCGAAGTCCGTTCCGGGACCGCCGGCCTGATCGACCGGACGTCGCCAAAGCGAGGAGCGCGCAGAGCCGTCCCATCATCGCCACCTCCTGGGGGTCCGGGATCGTACCATTCCCTCCGTGAAGCGGCCCTCCAGGCGAACGGTCCTCGGCCTGCTCGGCGCCGGCGGCGCGACGCTCGTCGGCGGGCGCCTCGCGCTCCCCTTCTTCCTGCGCCCCGGCCCGGTGCGCGGCGTCGGCGAGCTGTCGCCCGAAGCGCAGGCGCTCGTTGCGCGCGCCTTCGCCGACGTGAATCCAACCCTGCTGTGGGACTCGCACGCGCACCTCGTCGGCCTCGGCGTCGGCGGCACCGGCGCGGCGATCCACCCGGACATGCGGAGCCACCTGCACCCGTGGCGACGGTTTCAGTTCGACATGTACCTCGCCGCCTCGGGCGTGAGCGACCTCGAGCGCGCGGACGAGGCGTTTCTCGAACGCCTGCTGGCCCTGCACCGCGCGGCCAACCCGCGGGGGAAGCTGCTCCTGCTCGCCTTCGACTGGTACGTCGACGAAGCCGGCGAGGAGGTGCCCGAGGCCTCGACCTTCCACATGCCGAACGAGCGCGTGCTGGCCATCGCGGCGCGCCACGCGGACGTCGAGGCCTGCGCGTCGGTCCATCCGTACCGCACGGACGCGCTCGCCCGCTTGGACGCCGCCGCCGCCGCGGGCGCGAAGGCGGTGAAGTGGCTGCCGAACGCGATGGGCATCGATCCGGCGGCGCAGCGCTGCGACGCTTTCTACAAGAAGCTCGTGGAGCTCGGCCTCGTCCTGATCACGCACGCCGGGCTGGAGAAGGCCGTCCACGCCGAGGAGGACCAGGAGCTGGGCAACCCGCTGCGCCTGCGCCGCGCGCTGGACCACGGCGTGCGCGTCGTCGTCGCCCATTGCGCGAGCACCGGCACCGGGGTCGACCTCGACGCGGGCTCGGGCGAGGCGGACTGCTTCGACCTCTTCCTGCGGCTGATGGGGGAGAAGCAGTACGAGCGGAACCTCTTCGGCGACGTTTCGGCCATGACGCAGGTCAACCGCAGCGGCCGCCCGCTGCGGGAGGTGATCCGCGCCACCGAGCTGCACGCGCGGCTGATCAACGGCTCCGACTACCCGCTGCCGGCGATCGACCCGCTGGTGAGCACGCGCTGGCTGAAGCACAAGGGCTACCTCACCGCGGAGGAACGCGGCCTGTGCAACGAGATCTTCGAGGCGAACGCGCTCCTCTTCGACTACGTGGTCAAGCGCTGCCTCCGCGTCGACGGCAAGGGGTTTGCCCCGGTGGTGTTTGAGAGTGGTCGGCTCTTCGGGTAGATCCTTGAGCTCCGTGCGCCGTCTCCTCCCGTTCCTCCTTCCGGCCGTCCTCCTGACCGGCTGCTCCCCGTCCGACCAGCCGGCCGACCGCACCGGCCGCGGGATCCTCGTCCTGGCGATCGACGGGTTGCGGGCGGACCACGTCTCCGCGCTCGGATACGAGCTCGACACGACGCCGGCCCTCGACGCCCTCGCCGCCGAGGGCGTGATCTTTTCGCAGGCCTTCTCCACCTCCCCGCAGCTCCTGCCGGCGCACGTCCCGCTCGTCACCGGCTGCGATCCCAACGTCGCGCGGCGGCGCTACCTCAAGGACGAGTTCGCAGCCTCCGTCGAGGAGCGCTGGCGCATCCCCGACAAGGTCCCGCACCTCGCGGTCGAGCTGCTCGTCGGCGGGTTCGCCACCGGGGCCTTCGTCGACCACACCAACCTCGCGCCGGCCTTCGGCTTCGACCCGGGCTTCCAGCGCTACGTCGTCTCGGACACGCGCGAGTTCGTCCTCATGGAGGAGGCCGGCGTCACGGCGGTCAGCGACCGCTTCCTCCAGTGGGTGCGCTCGCTCGACCGCCGCACGCCCTGGTTCGCGTACGTGCACCTGCACGACCTCGAGCGCATGTGGCGCTACCCCGACCCGCGTTGGGAGTCCGGCTACTTCCAGCCCGATCCCGAAAAGGACGACATCCCGCCGGTCGGCGCCGGCGACTCGGTCTTCTTCGCCGTGCCGCGCTCGCGCTGGCGCGGCGGGCCGCGCACGGTGGGGGAGTACGTGGCGCGCTACGACGGACACCTGCGCGGGCTGGACGCAGAGCTCGCGCGCGTCTTCCAGAGCCTGCGCGTGCTCGGGCGCTACGACAACACGACCATCGTCGTCGTCGGCACGCACGGCGTGCAGTTCGGCGAGGCGGGGCTCTACCTGACGAGCGGACGGCACTCGCTGGCCGACGTTCACGTGCCGTGGATCCTGCGCTCGCCGGCGGTGCCGCCGGAGCGGCGCGGGGGGCGGATCGACCACGTGGCGAGCCTGCTCGACGTGGCGCCGACGCTGCTCGAGATCTCGCGCGTGCCGGTTCCGCGCGGCATGCACGGCGTCTCGCAGCTCTCCGTCATCCGCGACGCGGACGCGGCGCCGGTCCGGGACTACGCCTTCTCGACCTGCGGCCTTCAGGTCGGGGGCGCTGCCTTCGGCCCGCGCTGGGTGTACGAGGTCACGCTGCCGGGCATCGTGCGCGGCATGGAGGGGGACCGCGCGCTCCGCAGGTCGTGGTTCGGCGACGACCTCGACCACTCCGGCGTGACGCGCGAGATCTTCTACGACCGCTTTGCGACCCCTTTCCCGCCGTTGAGCTCCTCCGGCGGAGCGCGCCCGCCCGAGGCGGACGCGATGCGCAACGCCGCCGCCTCGTGGGAGGACAACCTCGACCGCACGCGCAAGGTCCTCCAGGGCGGCACGCTGATGCACGACCCCACGAGCCCCGAGATGGTCGCCGAACTCCAGGCGCTCGGGTTCCTCGGAGACGACGTGTGAGCCGCGCGTTGGAAGGCGCGGTGAACGTTGCGGGCCTTGTCGATAGGGAAGGTGTGTACGACCTCCTTCACGGGATGCCGGTGCGAAGCGCGTGAAGGTCCTCGTCGTCTCCAACGGCTTTCCGCCGCGCGGCAAGTGGGGGACCGAGTTCTACACGAAGGAGCTCGTCACCGGCCTCGTCGCGCGCGGGCACGAGGTCTCGGTCCTGCACCCGGACCGCACCGGCGGCGAGTCGCGCTACACACTGCAGGCGACGCAGGAAAACGGCGTGCCGGTCTACCTGCTGCACAATCCGGGCGACCCGCGCAAGAGCTTCGAGGACAGCTACTCCAATCCTGAGGTCGAGCGCGTCTTCGAGAACCTGCTCAAGCGCATCCAGCCGGACCTCGTGCACTTCACCTACCTCCTGTGGGGGCTCTCCGCGCGGCTGCCGGTGGTGGCGCGCGAGGTCGGCGTCCCGGCGGTCGTCACGCTGACCGACTACGGGCTCCTGTGCCACCGCGGGCAGATGTTCGACTGGCGGCTGCGGCGCTGCTTCGGGCCGCACCCGCCGGAGGTTTGCGCCCGCTGCATTCGCGAGCCCTCGCGCTTCGACGACACGCCGGCACGCCTCGTCGCGCGGCGGGCCGCCGTGCGCACGCTCGCCGCGGTCGGCGGACTGGGCGTCGTCGTGGCGACCGAGCAGCTCGCCCGCCGCGAGGGCGTGGTCCGCGAGGCGTTGGAAGCGGCCGACCACATGATCGCGCCCACGGAGGTGCTCGCGGAGACCTTCCTCCAGTGGGGCGTCCGCGGCGAGAAGCTGTCGCGCTTGGTCTATTCGCTCGACGACACGCCGCTTCACTCCGCGCGCCGCCCGCCGGAGGGCGCGCAGGTCAACTTCGGCTTTCTCGGTCAGTTCACGCCGCACAAGGGTCTCGGAACGCTGCTCGCCGCGGTCGAGCGGATGGAGCACCGCCTGCCGGAGTCGGTCGAGCCGTGGGAGTTGCGCCTCTTCGGCGCGCCGGCCGGCAACCGCCATCGCCGCTTCGCCGACACGCTCTTCGCGCGCGACCGCGGGCCGCGCGTGCGCGTGCTGGGATCCTTCGAGCCGGAGGAGGCGCCCGGCGTGCTCGCCGAGCTCAGCGCGATCGTGATTCCCTCGGAGTGGGACGAGAACGCGCCGCTGACCGCGCTGCAGGCCCGCGCCGCCGGCATCCCGGTCGTGGCGAGCAACGTCCGCGGCATCGCCGAGGTCATCGAGCACGGCGTCCACGGGCTTCTGTTCGAGCCCGGCGACGACGAAGGGCTCGCCGACGCGATGCGCGCGATCATCCTGCACCGCATGGTGCGCATCGAAGACCCCGGGTTGCCGCTCGAGCTCGGGGAGCACCTCGACCGCGTCGAGGAGATCTACCGATCGGTTCTGTAGGATCGCGCGACATGGTCCGTGGCGCGGAGGTGCAGGGGGCGGGGCTCGACGTCGGCTTCGTCTGCCAGGGCTGGGAACCCGACGTCGGCGGCGTCGAGAGCCACGCCGCCGATCTGGCGTGCGCGCTGATGACGCGCGGGCACCGCGTACACGTGCTCTGCCTGGATTACGCGGAGGGGCGCGAGCCGTACTCGACGCACGACGCGGAGGTCGGCGGCGTCGCGGTGCGGCGGATGGCGTACCGCTATCACGATCACGCCGCGCTGGCGGACGTCGTCAGCAACGACCGCGCGAACGACGTCGTGCTCGCGTGGCTGGCCGAGACGCCGTGCGACGTGGTTCACGTGCAGCACGCCACCGGCTTCGGCCTCGGCGCGCTGCGCTCGATCGACGAGGTGGGGCAGCCGCTCGTGATGACTTTGCACGACTACTGGCCGCTCTGTCCGCGCGGGCAGATGCTGCGGGCCGACGGGACGGTGTGCGCCGCGCCCGAGCCGGAGGCGTGCGCGGAGTGCCTGCGCGGGACGTGGCCGCACCTCATGCCCTCGACCGGCGGCCGCGGCGAAGGGCCGTCCGGCGAGCCGATCGCGGACGACCGCGCCGCCGCCGCGGCGCGGACCGAATACGCGCTGGAGTGCCTGCGCCGCCCGGAGCGTCTGTTCACGCCGTCGGCGCGCGCGCGGGAGGTGTACGCGCGGGCGGGGCTCGACGCGGGCTCGATCGAGGTCGTCGAGAACGGCATCGAGGTGGCCGAGCTCGCCGCGGAGGCGCGCCGGCTGCGCGGGGAGCCGGGAGACGGCGTGCGCCTCGGAGTGCTGGGCAGCGTGCTGCCGAGCAAGGGCGTCTTGGAGCTCGCGCGCGCGTTCCGCGCCGCGGACGCCCCGGGGCTCACGCTCGAGATCCACGGCAACCTGCCGCCGTACCACGGGGATTCGAGCTACGTCGACGCGTTGCGCGCGCTCGCCGCCGAGGACGAGCGGATCCGCGTGCATGGGCCGTACCGGCGTGAGGAGCTCGCGGGGATCCTCGCCGGGCTCGACGGGGTTGCGGCGCCGTCGCGGTGGGAGGAGGTGTACGGGTTAACGGTGCGCGAGGCGCGCGCGGCGGGGTTGCCGGTCTTGGTGAGCGACACGGGCGATCTGGCCGCGGTCGCGGCGGGTGGAGAAGCGGGGATCGTCGTGCCGCGCGACGACGAGGCGGCGTGGGTCGATGCGTTGCGGCGGTTTGCAGGCGACGCGGAGGCGCGGGAGGCTTGGGCGGCGGCGGAGACGACGGTCAGGACGTCGCACGAGATGATGCTCCAGATCGAGAGGGCGTACGTGGAGGTCATTCGGGACGCCACGGGGGTGATGCCGGCGCTGGTGCACCCGGTGGAGGGGATGGAGGTCGAAGCGCCGAAGAAGAAGGGGTTCTTCGGGAAGTTGTTCGGGGGATAGCGTCCGGCTTGCCGGGTCCTCGGCTTCCCTTCTAGAACTCTAGAACGCCGAGACCCCGAGACGGACCCGTAGCGTCGCATCACTGAGATCGAGGCTGGCCCGGGGCTCGCCGTCGGGAAGCACGATGAGCACGGAGGTTCCTACCACGCTCGTCCTAAGACCGGCGTTCTCAAACTCCTGCTGAATCTGTCCGCGCAGCCCGTCGAGGTCCATGCCGGGTGTGAGGGTGAAAGTTCTGGTGGTACTGCCAGCTCCGATTTCCAGGAACGAGGGCTGGCTTTCCTCGTCGACTCCCGCCGCCGAACCGCCGAGAGCGAAGGAGCCCAGTGACATCTCGTTGGGATCGGCACCCACGGTGATGACGTTCTTTTCCCTCGTGTTGTTGGTGATCACGAGCTTCTTGAGCTTGCCGCCGGCACAGGCAACGGTGACACTGTCGACGGTCGCCCTCGCCTTGATCGGCTTGCCTTGCGCCTGTGCTGCCGCGTTGATCGCGTTCGCGATGATCGTGGCCTTTTCCTCTTCGGTCGTCTGAGGATCGTCGTCGTCGTCCTTTGGCTTGCCGTTGATCTTAGGAGTAGTCAAAGACAGCCTATCGTTCACGCCGTCCTTCTTGAAGTTGATCGTGATCTCCTCGGTCCCGTCCTTCTTAGGTGTATTGGTGTTGAGGAACGCAGTCTGTTCGACCTTGGCCGCGGCGGGCAAGGTGGCTGCGGATACGCAGACGAGCGCTATGACGGTGACGCCAATCGCGAGCTTGAGGGCAGTCATGACTCTCTCTTTGAATGTGTGGTCTCCTAACTTGTTTAGCGCTTTCGCCGAAACCGGCGAAAGCCAGAAAACACATCGATTCGAAATGTAGCGCTCTCGCCAGGCGAAAGCGCCAGCATTTCGGCGAGGGCTATCGGTTCCCGTGGGCGGGAATGGTTCAAAAGCCAACCTGGCTCGTCTGAACCGGCGCATGCCGTCTGCACGGTGTAGCTCCTGAGCTCCACAAGAACGGGCCCTCAGCGCTCTATATTGCAGCGCCCCATTCTTGCGCGAAGGTGCGAATTCCCCAATTCGTCTTCCGGTGCAGAGCCCGAGAGCTGCCTGGGCGGCCTGCCGACTTGTTGCACAAGCAGGGAGCCCCGCAAAGGCCGCGGCTACCGCGTCGCTTCCAACAGCACGCGACAGAGCTCCTTCATCAAGACCGGCCGCGCCGCCTCGTGGAAATGGCACTCATCCTGCATGAGCTCATATCCGACGATCCCGTTCGGCGCCGATTGCCTGACGAGCGTCTCCAGGTCCCATAGCACGACTTCTGGAAACTCTTCCACAAGCTCGCGCACGAGATCGTTCGACAACCCGCTCGCCTTTCGCGGTGCTCGGTCGTACCGGGCCGCAAGGCGCAGGTGCTCCGCCGTGCGCTGCCCATCCCCCTCGAGCAGCCAAATCGTGAGCGCCAACCGATGGTGCGCCATCGGGTGGTCGGGACAGAGCTCCAGAATCCGCTCGACGACGCCCCGGAGCTCCTCGAGCGCGACCCTCTCCTCCGCGCTCACCTCCCGCCGGTGAAACGCCGAGAGCTTCCGCAGGTACGGCTCGACCTTCGCGCTCCACCGCGTCGGCGCGGGCCACCATCCCATCCGTCCGTCGAACGGCGGACCATACTTGCGCAGGCGCGGCATCTGGAAGTCGGGCGGGACCTCCGCCGGATTCACCGGACGCCAGTCCTTGACGTGCAGCCGGTGCGACGGATGCTCGGGCACGATCCCCGTCAGGGACGGCGGAACGAGCTCGTCGGCGCGCGCCACGAGCTCGTCGAGCTCTTCGGCGTCCTCCGGGGGAAAGTCGGCCGGCGGGTTGCTCCGAAACGGCGCGGCGAGCGGGTTGCCGGCGACCGTCCCGAGCACCACCGTGACCTCCGCGTCCCGGGCGAGCTCGAGCATGCGGCGCAGGTTGTCCTGGTAGTGCGCCATGCGCTCCCGCGTCTGGTCGTAGGTGTTCTTGAGGAACTTGCCGTACTCCCAGTTCCACTCCTCGGGCTTCTTCTCCTTCTCGACCGGGTCGGGCGAGAAGCCCTCGACCAAAGCGTTGAAGGTGCGCAGATGCGAGGCGGCCTCGGCGAGCGGTGCGCTCCAGCCGGAGTAGGCCGCCTCGAGGTCCATGCGGAAGCTCGCCTCGACGAACTCGTTGTGCCCGGAGTAGATGACGGCGACGTCGGGCTCGAGCGCGAGCGCCTGCTCGAAGATCGTGACGACGCGCGCGCTCCCGTAACCCGACCGGCCGAGGTTGACCACCTCGAAGCCCGGCGAGCCGGGCGGCGCGCCCTCGTTCAGGTACTGGCGGAGGTGCTTCCAGGCGAAGCCCTGGGTGTTCGAGCCGCCGAAGAGGAGAACCCGCGTCTTCTCCGACTTCGGCGGGATCACGAAGTCGCTGCTGCCGTGGCCGGCGAACATCTGCGTGCGCCAGGCGCCCTCGTGCTCGGGATGCGGTTTCAGGTACGCGGCGTCCGGGTCGAAGCCGCGCCACACGTTGCGGGTGCGCTCGCCGGCGCCGAGGAGCGCGAGCGAAACTTCGAGAGCGGCCAGGACCAGTACCGTCGGTGCGAGCGCGAAGAGGGTGTGCTTGAGCGCGCGCACCAGACTTAGAACACCTCGTACGTGAACGGCGAGGAGGGCACCGCGGCCTGTCGCCACGCGAGCCACGTCAGAAACCCGAACAGCAACACGAGCGGCAGGAGCCACAGGACGACGCGTTCGACGAGGAAGGTCCGGAACTCGCGCCAGAGGTCCCGCATCGTCAGCGCGACGGGGAGAGCGAGCCCGAGAAGGCCACGCGCTCCCAGTACTCGAAGAGGTCCTGCGCCAGCGCGTCCCAGCGATAGCGCTCGTAGACCGAGGCGCGGCCCGCGGCGCCGAGCCGCTGTCCGAGCCCGGGGTCGTCGAAGAGCTCGCCGATGCGCTCGACGAGCGACGGCACGTCGTCCGCGAGCAGGAGCTCGCGACCGTGCTCGAGGCCCAGACCCTCGGCGCCCGTGCTCGTGCTGACCACCGGCGTGTTGAGCGCGAGCGCCTCGACGATCTTGAGCCGCGTGCCGCCGCCGATGCGCAGCGGGACGACCATCGCCGCGCAGCGCTCGAGGTAAGGCCGGACGTCCTCCACGCGGCCGGTGACGTTCACGTCGTCCCCGGCGAGTGATTTCACCTCCGGCGTCGGGTCGCCGCCGACGACGTCGAGCACGACTCCGGGATGACGTTCGCGCAAGCTCGGCATGCAGTCGAGCACGAAGCGCAGCATCGCGTCGACGTTCGGACCGTAGTTCATGCTGCCGAGGAAGAGCAGCCGCTTCGGCGCGCGTTCGGGCGGCGGATCGCTCGGGTGGAAGAAGTCGGGATCGAAGCCGCTCGGCACCGCCGCGCAGTCGAGCGCGCCGTGGCGCTGGCGGAGGATCTCGGCGTCGCCCTCGCTGCACGTCAGGTGATGGCGGTAGCGGCGCGCCGACTCCGCCTCGAGCCGGTAGAGCTTCCACAGGTCGAAGTAGCGGTGCGGTCCGCGGCTCGCGTTCACCTTGTCGTAGAGCACCGTGTCGAGCTTGTGGTGGTGCTGGACGATCGGTATCCGGCGCGCGCTCGGCACGATGCGCGCGAGCAGGAGCTCGTCGAGGTGGACGAGCTGGTAATCGCCTTCCTCGATCTCCCGCTGGACCGCCGCCTCGAGCGCCGGCGAGTGGAACCAGCGCTCCAGCTTGGGACGCGACCAGCGGATCCACGAGCCCGGTCGCTGGCGATCGAAGAACTTGAGCGAGGCGCAGTACGGCTCGAAGGCCTCCTCGGCCTCCGCGGTCAGCCCCGGCTCGCGGATCACGCGCAGGTGGATCTCGGCCAGCGACGAGACCGAGCGGATCAGGTGATAGGTGCGGATCTTCCCGCCGTTGACCAGCGGCCACGGCACGAAGGGACAGATGAAGAGGACCTTCACGCGCGGGCCTCTTCGGGCGTCGGGTCGGCGACGTTCGAGCGCAGGAGCACCCATCCCGCCGCGCCGGCGGTGTCGGGGGCGCGGTCGAGGAACTGCACGCAGCGCCCCGGATCGACGCGGAAGCCGAACGAACGCGCCGGCTCGATCCCGAGCAGGTGCGCCGCGACGACGCGGATCACGTTGTAGTGCGTCGCGAAGCAGACCGTGCCGCCGGAGTGCGCCTGAACCGCCGCTTCGAAGACCGGCCAGGCGCGCGCGAGGACGTCTTCGTCGCACTCGCCTCCGTGGCCGCGGTAGCCCCACGGGTCCGCGTAGAAGGCGGCCACCTGCTCGGGCGCTTCCTCGTAGAGGTCCTGCACTTTCCGGCCTTGCCAGTCGCCGCGGCGGATCTCCCGCAACCCGTCGGCGATCTCGAGCGGCGCTCCCTTCGTATCGGCGATGCCGCGCCCCAGCTCCAGTGCCCGTTCGAGCGGAGAGCTCAGGATTCCGTCGAGCGCGAGCTCCGCGAAGGCCGCCGCGAGCGCGCGCGTCGTCTCCCGCCCCTCGGCCGAAAGCTGGACGTCGAGGTCGCCGTAGGCGCGTCCCCGCCAGCGCTGGTCGACCTCCGCGTGCCGCAGGAGCCAGATCGTCGTGCCGCTGCCGTAGCCCAGGTGTCGCCGCGGGGGAGGCATGAATCCGGAATCCTAGCAGCTTGGGCCGGGGCCGCGCTCCTTGCGCCCCGTCCGCGGCGGCGTAGAGTGGCCCTGCTCGCTGAGTTCCCTGAAGGAGTTTCCAGATGACGAAGGTGGGTGTCCTCCTCTCCGGCTGCGGCGTCTTCGACGGCGCCGAGATCCACGAATCCGTGATCACGCTCCTCGCCCTCGACCGGGGCGGGGCCGAGGCGGTCTGCATGGCTCCCGACGTGCCGCAGATGCACGTGGTGAACCACCGCACCGGGAAGCCGACGGAGGAGACGCGCAACGTGCTCGACGAGGCGGCGCGCATCGCGCGCGGCGACATCCGGGACCTGGCCGAGGTCAGCGCGGACCAGCTCGACGCCTTGATCCTGCCGGGCGGCTTCGGCGCCGCGAAGAACCTCTGCGACTTCGCCGTGGCGGGGGCGGAGGCGCGGGTGCACCCCGACGTGGCGCGGCTCCTGGGCGAGATGCTGACCGCCAAGAAGCCGGTCGGTGTCGTCTGCATCGCGCCGGCCGTGATGGCGGCGGTACTGCGCGACCTGGAGCTGGACGGCGACCTGACGATCGGCACCGACGCCGACACCGCTGGGAACCTCGAGCGGATGGGCGTGAGGCACGTTCCCTGCGCCGTGGAGGAGACCTGCGTCGACGCCGAGCGCGGCGTGGTGAGCACGCCCGCCTACATGCTCGCCGGCCGGATCTCGGAGGCCGCGGCGGGGATCGAGAAGCTCGTCGACGAGGTCCTGACGCTCGCGCGAACGGGGGCTGAGGCACCCGCGTAGGAACGCCGCTTCGAGGAACGCCAACTCCCTATAAAGACCGCGCGCGGCGCGGCCGAAACATCGGGAATGGCCGACCCGAAACGCGCGCTGCCCGTCGCCTTCCCGGGCGCCCCCGGCGCCTACAGCCACGACGCCGCGCTGCGGTTCTTCGGCGATGCGACGCCCACGCTGACCTGCAAGACGGCCGCCGAGGCCGTCGCCGCCGTCGGCGCCGGCCGGGCCGGTCACGCCGTCATCCCGGTGGAGAACACGATCACCGGCTGCTTCGCCGGCGTCGCCGAGGCGCTCTTCGACACCGAAGTGGGCGTGATCGGCGAGGTCGTGCTCCCGATCCGCCACTGCCTCCTCGCCGCCCCCGGTGCCGCGCTCGAGGACCTGTCCGTCGTGACGTCGCACCCGATCGCCCTCGCCCAGTGCCGGGACTGGCTGGCCAACTGGGGCGTGGCCACCCGCCCGTCCGCCGACACCGCCGAGGCCGCGCGCGCCCTCGCGAAGAGCAAGGACGCGGCCCTGGGCGTGATCGGCAGCCTCTCGCTGGCCGACATGTACGGGTTGGACGTCCTCGCCGAGGGGCTCTCCGACCGCTCCGACAACCGCAATCGTTTCCTGGTGGTCGCCGACGCGCCCGCGGAGGCCGGCGAAGAGGCCCGTCTCCGCACCGCGGTGCTCGTCGGCCCGGTGACCACGCCGCGGGCGCTCAAGACGCTGCGCATCCAGCTCGAAAGCCTCGGCGCGCGCCGCGCCAGGGTGCCCTACCTGGGCTCCGAGGACGGGACGCGCTACCTGGTCGAGTTCGACCACGCCGAAGGCGCGGGCGGGGAGATCGCCGCGCAGGCCTGCGCCGCGCTGCCGCACCGCTGTCTCGGAAGCTGGAAGCCGGCGGTGGTGAACGGAAACGGGGCCCGGGCGGCCCGCCTTTCCCATCCCTAGCCCGCCACCCACCCCGGGGAGCGTTTCGCTGCCCCTGTGGGGGACCGGGTGGCTCGGCGGACGGTTACGGGCTTTCTAGGGAAAGACCGCGTTCGAGCGCCGCCGGGACCAGGTGACCCAGGGCGAGAAGTGCTGGTCGAAGACCGTGTCGAGCCCGAGGCGGCGGCCGGCGCGCGAGACGGCGCAGGCGGCGCAGGCGATCGCGATCAGGCCGAGCGCGAGGCGTGCTTCCCCCTCGGCGAAGAGGAAGGCCTGGAAGGCGAAGAGCGCGGCGACTGTCCCCGCGGGGCGGGTGAGGCCGCCGAGGAAGAGGCACGCGCCGCAGAGGAGCGCGGCCCAACGCCACAGGAACGCGATGCCGTCGGGATTGGCGAGCAGGACGGACTCGCCCCACCAGGCGACGACGCCGGGCACGTCGCCGAGCGCGGCGCGCACGTGGTCGCGCACGTCGGCGCCGGCGACGCCGGCGGCGTGGATCGCCGCCCAGCCGTGGCGCACGAGGATCGCCCCGAGCGCGACGCGGATCATGACCAGGCCGAAGGTCGGTCGGTTCGTCGGAGGACCTGCCATGGGGTCGATCCTAGAATTCCCGCCAACCCGATCAATGACCGACGAACGCGCGAAGATCGCGGCGCGGGTGGAGCGGCTCCTCGGGAGCGCGCCGGTCGCGTGGCACGAGGTGACGGGCGGCCACACGCCGGCCGGCCGCGCGCGGGCCGAGCTCGCGGACGGGCGGACGGTCTTCTGCAAGTGGGCCGTCCACGAGGAGAGCGCGAAGTGGCTCCGCGACGAGAAGCGGGTCTACGGCGAGCTGCAGGCCGGCTTCGTCGCGCAGCTCCTCGCCTTCGAGGACGACGGCGCCTTGCCGCTCCTCGTCCTCGAGGACCTGGGCCACGCCCGCTGGCCGCCGCCCTGGACGGCGGAGCTGGCGCGGCGGGGGCTGGACGCCCTGGCCGAGGTCGCGGCGACCCCGCCGCCGCCGGGCCTGCCGCCGCTCGCCGCCTTGGAGGAGCTCTTCCACGGCTGGCGCGACCTGCGCGAGGCTCCGGAGCCCTTCCTCGCGCTGGGCGTGCTTCCGCCCGAGGACTTCGGGCGCGTCCTGCCTTCCCTGGTCGAGGCCGAGGAGGCGACTTCGCTCGAGGGCGACGAGCTGCTCCACCTCGACGCGCGCGGCGACAACATGGCGTTCCTCCCCGACCGCGTCGTCTTCGTCGACTGGAACTGGGCGAGCGTTGGACCGGCGGAGCTCGACCGCGACTACTTCGCGATCCACGTGCACGCGACCGGCGGACCGCGGCCGGAGGAGCTCCCCGTGGAAGGCCGCTACGCGGCGGTCCTGGCCGGCTACCTCGCCTTCCAGGCGTCGCTCCCGCCGATCCCCACGGCGCCGACGGTGCGTCCGGCGCAGCTCGGGCATCTGCGCTTCGCGCTGCCGTGGGCGCTGCGCGTGCTCGGCCTGTAGAGTGGTCCCCGGAGGAAACCCGATGACCGAGAAGATCAACCTGGCGGAGAAGTTCGCTTCCTTCGACGAGCTCTGGGTGCCCAAGGTCGTCGCCGAGCTCAACGGGCAGTACCTGAAGGCCGCCAAGTTCCAGGGCGAGTACGTATGGCACAGCCACGCGAACGAGGACGAGCTGTTCCTCGTCACCAAAGGCTCGATGCGCATCCGGCTTCGCGACGGCGTGGTCGAGCTCCAAGAGGGCGAGTTCTTTGTCGTGCCCCGGGGCGTGGAGCACAAGCCGGAGGCGGACGAGGTCGTCGAGTGTCTCCTCTTCGAGCCGGCGGAGACGCGCAACACCGGCGACGTCGATCACGCGTACACGATCGAAGCCCGGGACCTGGAGCGGATCTGACCCCGCCGGCGCGGACGGTCCGCTCCCCCGGACCCGGGGCCGGCTCCGGCCGCGCTTATCCGTGCCTTTGGCGGGCGTTTATCCGCCCCTGAACTCCGGCGGCCATCGTGGTGAGCGAGGGGGCTGGCAGGCCCCCCCGGCGAGACCATCACGGTGTTCAAGACGCGCGAAACCCTCCCTCTGCTCTTCGCCGTCCTGGCCTTCACCGGCGTGATCACCGCGATGGACCTCGTCTCCCGGAGCGGGGCCCCGACGATGGAGTCGCCCGCGTCCCTTCCCTCCGAGCCGCCTCCCGGGTGCGAGGTCATCCGGATGGGGATGGAGGCGGCGGCAGTGGACGCGACCTCCATCGCCGGGGTCCCCCGTCTCCATCGTTCTCGCTAGAAGCTCGACGTTTCCGCGCGCGGTCGATCCCGTACCATCCCGTGGTGAGCGACGACGCGTCGAGGGCCATGCCGTGCTGAAGCGGCGCAAGCCGGAATCCGAGTCCGGGCTCGCCGCGGTCGACCTGGGGTCCAACAGCTTCCACATGGTGATCGGCCGGGTCATCGGCGAACAGGTCTCGCTGATCGATCGGCTGCGCGAGCCGGTGCGGCTCGCCGCGGGGCTGCGCGACGACGGCTCGCTCGAAGACGAGACGGTCGAGCGCGCGCTCGGCTGCCTCGAGCGCTTCGCCGAGCGGCTGCGCGGCGTCCCGCGCGAGCGCAAGCGGGTCGTCGGTACCAACACGCTGCGCCGCGCGCGGAGGGGCGGCGAATTCCTGGCGCGGGCCCGCGCGATCCTCGGCGTGCCGGTGGAGATCCTCCCTGGCCCGGAGGAGGCGCGGCTCGTCTACCTCGGCGTGTCGCACGACGTCGCCTTCGGCCAGGGGCAGCGCCTGGTGATCGACATCGGCGGCGGCAGCACCGAGGTGATCGTCGGCGAGGGCTTCGAGCCGCGGATCATGGACAGCCTCCACATGGGCTGCGTGTCGTGGTCGAGCCGCTTCTTCAAGCGCGACAAGATCACGCGCGACGCCTTCCGCGCGGCGGAGCTCGCCGCGCGCCAGGAGCTCGAGACGGTCGAGCGCAAGGTGCGCGAAGCGGGCTGGAAGGACTGCATCGGCTCGTCGGGGACGATCAAGGCCGTGCGCGAGATCGTGCGCGAATCGGGTTGGAGCGAGGCGTGGATCGACCGGCCGGCCGCGAAGGCGCTGCGCAAGCGGATGATCGAGGCGGGCACGGTCGATGCGCTCGACCTGCCCGGACTCGAGAGGGAACGGGCGCCGGTCCTGGCGGGGGGCCTCGCGATCCTGCGGGCCGTGATCGACACCTTCGCCGTCGAGACGATGCGCACGTCGGACTACGCCCTGCGCGAGGGCATTCTCCACGACCTGATCGGCCGGATCGGTCAGCACGACGTGCGCGACCGGACGATCGCCGGCCTGGCGAAGACGTACCACGTGGACGGGGAGCAGGCGAAGCGGGTCGAGGTGACGGCGCTCGCGCTCTTCGAACAGGTGGCCGAGAGCTGGAGCCTGAACGACCGCGCGCGGCGGTATCTGACCTGGGCGGCGCGCGTCGCCGAGATCGGTCTCGCGATCGCGTACAGCGGCTACCACAAGCACGGCGCGTACATCCTCGCCAACGCGGCGCTGCCCGGCTTCTCGCACGAGGCCCGCGCGCTGCTCGCGGCGCTGATCCTCGAGCACCGCCGCAAGCTCGACCGCGAGGCCTTCGACGCGCTGCCGCCCTACAACCGCGAGATCGGCGTGAAGCTCAGCGTGCTCCTGCGGCTCGCGACCACCCTGAACCGGCGCCGCGGCGCGGCGTCGCTGCCGCCCGTCGAAGCTCTCGCGGGCGACGAGAAGCTAGAGCTGCGCTTCCCCGAGGGCTACCTCGCGGAAAACCCGCTGACCTCAGCCGACCTTGCGGCGGAGACGGCGGCGCTTCTTGCCGTCGGGTTCGAACTTTCGGCCGCCTAGCCCGCCGAGACGCTCGCGCAGGTCGGTCTGCGCGGCGTGCGGCGTGTTCTTGCCCGGCCGGGCGCGCGCGTACTTGCCGTCCGGGCCGAGGATCCAGGCCTGGCAGTTGTCCTCGAGGTAGGTCTCGAGGCCGTCGCGGAGCACCTCGGCCTTGAGCTTGGCCTCCTCGACGGGAAAGCACGTCTCGACGCGCCGCAGGAGGTTCCGGTCCATCCAGTCGGCGCTGGCCAGGTACGTCAGGTCCTCGCCGCCGGCGTGGAAGGAGAAGACGCGCGTGTGCTCGAGGAAGCGGCCGATGATCGAGCGCACGTGTACGTTGTCGGAAACCCCGGGAACGCCGGGCCGCAGGCAGCAGATGCCGCGGACGATCAGCTCGACGCGCACGCCCGCCTGCGAGGCCCGATAGAGCGCGCGGATGACGTCCGGCTCGGTGAGCCCGTTCATCTTCGCCACGATGCGCGCCGGCTCGCCCCGCCGCGCCGCCTCGATCTCCGCTTCCATGCGCTCGAGCAGCACCTTGTGGAGCGTGAACGGCGACTGCAGGAGCTTCTTGAGCCGCGTCACCTTGCCGAGGCCGGTGAGCTGAAGGAACACGTTGTGCACGTCCTCGCCCACCGTCTTGTCGGCGGTCATCAGACCGAAGTCGGTGTAGGCGCGCGCCGTTCCGGGATGGTAGTTGCCGGTTCCGAGGTGCACGTACCGGCGGAGCGCGCGTCCCTCGCGGCGCACGATCAGGAGCATCTTCGCGTGCGTCTTGTAACCGACGATGCCGTAGACGACGTTGGCCCCGACGTCCTGGAGCCGCGTGGCGAGGTCGATGTTCGTCGCCTCGTCGAAGCGCGCGCGCAGCTCGACCACCGCGGTGACCTCCTTGCCGTTGCGCGCCGCCTCGATCAGGCCCTCGACCAGGGGCGAGTTCGCGTCCGTGCGGTAAAGCGTCTGCTTGATCGCGAGGACCTTGGGGTCCACCGCGGCCTGCTGGACCAGCTCGGCCACCGGCGCGAAGGACTCGAAGGGATGGTGCAGCAGGACGTCGCGCTTGCGCAGCACCGCGAAGACGTCGCTGCCGTGCCGCAGGTCCGCGTCGACGCCGGCGACGAAGGGCGGGAACTTGAGGTCCGGCCGGTCGACCAGGTCGTAGACCGCGGACAGCCGGTTCAGGTTGACCGGCCCGTCGACGCGGAAGAGGTCGTCGGCCTCGAGCCGGACGCGCCGCAGCAAAAACTGGACGATCTCCTCGTCGCAGTTCTGGTCGACCTCGAGGCGCACCGCCTCGCCGTAGTTGCGGCTTCGGAGCTCGCCCTTCAGCGCCTGGAGCAGGTCCTCGACCTCCTCCTCGTCGACCCACAGGTCGCCGTTGCGCGTCAGGCGGAACTGGTGGCAGCCGGTGACCTTCATCCCCGGGAACAGGCTCTCGACGTGCGCGTGCAGGACCGAGGACAGGAGCAGGAACTCGTGCTTCGTGCCGGCGACGGTGGGCGGGAGCCGCAGCAGGCGCGGAAGCGCCCGCGGGACCTGGAGCACGGCGAGCTGCGTGCTGCGCCCGAAGGCGTCCTTGCCCTCGACCGACACGACGAAGGAGAGCCCCTTGTTGATCACCCGCGGGAACGGGTGGGAGGGGTCCAGCGCCATCGGGGTCAGGACGGGGAGCACCTCGGCGTTGAAGAAGCGCTTGACCCAGCCGCGCTGCGACTCGTTCCAGTCCGCGCGCTTGAGGATGCGGATGCCCTCTTCCTCGAGGGCGGGGAGGAGCACCTCGTTCAACGCGCGGTACTGGTCCGCGACGAGCTCGTGGGCCGTCTCGCTGATGCGCGCGAGCGTCTCCCGCGGCGACAGGCCGTCCGGGCCGGTCTGGCGCAGATCGTAGGCCACCTGCTGCTGGAGGCTCGCGACCCGGATCTCGAAGAACTCGTCGAGGTTGCGGCTGCAGATCGTCAGGAAGCGCAGACGCTCGAGCAGCGGCAGCTCCGGGTCGAAGGCTTGCGCCAGAACGCGCCGGTTGAACTCGAGGAGCGAGAGCTCGCGGTTCAGGTAGAGACTCGGATCTTCTAGGTCGTGCTTTGGGCCGGCCATGGTCTCCCTGGGGGAGGGGGGATTCTCGGAGCTCGGCTCCGCGCGGTGTTTAAAGAAATCGTCAAGACCGTGGATCCATTCTAAACTGTGCGAGATGGAGCTCTTCCTGGTCCGTCACGCCATTGCGGAGCCGCTCCGTTTTCCAACCGTATCCCGTGACGAGGACCGGGCGCTCACGCCGGAGGGTCGCACCCGCTTCCGGGGGGCGGTAGAGGCCCTTCTCCGTATGGGGATCCGCTTGGACGGCGTATGGACCAGCCCGCTCCGGCGCGCGGTCGAGACCGCCGACCTCCTCGCGCCGCTCCTGGAGGGGGAAGTCGCAAAGACCGAGCTCCTGGCCGCCCCGCCGTCGGAGAGGCTTCTCGCGCGCCTCGACGGCGAGTGTCCCGCGCTGGTGGGACACGAGCCGTGGATGTCCGAGCTCCTGGCGCTCCTGATCTCCGGCGATCCCTCGGAGGCCGGCGCCTTTCGCTTCGCGAAGGGCGCGGTAGCCTGGCTGGAGGGAAGCCCCTCCCCCGGGGGGATGCAGCTTCGGGCCCTGTGGCCGCCGAAGACCCTGGCGCAGCTTGCGGTTTCTTCGGACGGCGGCTGACGCCACTCCTCTTCAGCTCGCGTTGCACCATGACTCCCGCCTCCGTCGCCTTTCTGCTCGAAAGCCCCGCCAGGGGCCGCGCCGCGCTCGATCAGCTCGGCGAGAGCCTGCGCCTGCACCGCGACGACCGCGAGCGGCGGAAGGTGACGTGGTTCGACACGTTCGACGGGCGGCTGCGGCGCGCCGACCTGACGCTGGGCGGCGTTCCCAACGGGCGCGCCGTCGAGCTCGAGCTCGCGTCGCCGTCGGGCGAGTCGCTCTCCCGTTCGCGCGCGCGGGAAGTCGGCTTCGCGTGGGACCTGCCGGCGGGACGCGTGCGCGACGAGCTCGCGCCGGTCGCCAAGATGCGCCGGCTCCTGCCGCTCGTCACCGTGGACGAAGAGCTCACGCGGGCGCGCGTTCTCGACGCGGAGGACAAGACGCTCGTGCGGCTCGCGCTGATCGAGGGTCGCGCCGGCGGCCGGTCGTGCGGGACCGTGCTGCGGGTCGACCCGCTGCGCGGTTACGACCGCGAGCACCTCGCCGTCGTCGCCGCGCTCGAGCGCATCACCGCGTGCAAGCCCGAACCCCTGGACCTCGCCGCGCTCGCCTGCGCCGGGGTCGGCATCGTGCCGGGACGCGATCCGTCGCGCTTCGACGTCGTCCTCGACCCGAGCGCGCGCGCGGACGCCGCGGCGCACACGGTGTTGAAGCACCTGCTCGGCACGATCCGCGCGAACGAGGAGGGGCTCCTCGCCGACACCGACACCGAGTTCCTGCACGACCTGCGCGTCGCGGTGCGGCGGACGCGTTCGGTGCTGGGGGAGCTCAAGGACGTCTTTCCCGCGCGCGAGCACAGGCGCTTCGCCGAGGGTTTCGCGTGGCTCGGGCGCCAGACCGGTCCGAGCCGCGACCTCGACGTCTTTCAGCTCAAGCTTCGCGGCGGCGAATCGGCCGAACCCGGGCACGCGGAGATCCTGGCGCTCGTCGAACGCCGGCGGCGGCGCGAGCGCAGCGCGATGGTCCGCTCGCTCCGCTCCAAGCGTTACGCCAAGCTGCTCGCGGACTGGGAGGCCTTCCTCGATTCCGGCCGGACGGGCGACGGCGAGGCGGCCGGCCAGACGATCCGCGAGGTCGTGGAGGCGCGCGTCCGCGCCGCGCACCGGAAGCTGGTCAAGCGCGGCCGCGCGCTCGGTCCCGACGCACCCGCCGCGAAGCTGCACCGCGTGCGGATCCAGGGCAAGAAGCTGCGCTACCTGCTCGACCTCTTCGGCAGCGTGTTCCCGGCGGGGCCGCGCAAGGAGCTGGTCCGCGAGCTCAAGCGGCTGCAGGACGTGCTCGGCGACATGAACGACATGCAGGTGCAGGAGTCGATGCTCGCGAGCCTGGCGGTGGACGCGCCGGCCGAGCCCGCGGCGGTCTTCGCGCTCGGCCGCATGGCGGAGCGCACGCGCGAGCGCGCGGAGCGCGCGCGGCGCCGCTTCCCGAAGCGCTTCCTCCGCTTCGACGGGAAGAAGAACCGCGCGCACTTCGCCGAGCTCTTCGGGGCGGAGCGATGAAGCTCCTCGCCACGTACAACTTCAAGGGCGGCGTGGGCAAGACCGCGACGGCGGTCAACGTGGCGTACATGGCCGCGGCGGACGGCGCTCCGACCCTGGTGTGGGACCTCGACCCGCAGGGCGCCGCGACGTTCACCTTCCGGATCCGGCCGAAGGTCAAGGGCGGCAGCAAGCGCGTCCTCCGCGGCGAGCTGGACGGAGCGATCCGCGCCACGGACTTCGACGGGCTGGATCTCCTGCCCGCCGACTTCTCCTATCGCACGCTCGACGTTCGGCTCAACGGCTCGCGCGACCCCGCCGAGCTCCTGGGGGAGTGCCTCCATCCGCTGCGCAAGAGTTATGAGCTGGTCGTTCTCGATTGCGCGCCGAGCATCTCCGCCACCGCCGAGGGCGTCTTCGGCGTGGTCGACGCGCTGCTCGCGCCGACGATCCCGACGCCGCTTTCCCTGCGCACGCTCGCCAAGCTCCTGCAGCACCTGAAGGGCCGCGAACGGCGCCCGCTCGTGCTCCCGTTCTTCTGCATGGTCGACAAGAGGAAGAAGCTCCACCGCGAAGTCTGCGCGTACGCGCGCCGCGAGGAGCTGGGCTTCCTCGAGACCGAGATCCCGTACTCGTCCGCCGTCGAGCGCATGGGAATCGAGCGCCGCCCGCTCGGCACCTTCGCCGCGGGCGACAAGGCGGCCGTCGCCTACCGGAGTCTCTGGGAGGAGATCCGCGGCCGTCTGGACGAGGCCAAGCCCCGCGGCGCGCGCCGCAAGGGGGTGAAGACGCTGCTCGCCTCGCTGCCGCGGCCGCGCGGGCACTGAGCCTGGACCCGCCGTCGGAAAGCGACGTTGAAGCGGTGGGGCCGGGCGCGCTCTAGCCTCGGTCCATCGCGGTAAGCACCGCCTTCAGGAAAGGAGCTTGCGAATGAAGTGGATCAGTACTCAGGCCCGCTCCGCGCTCTTCGGAGCGGCGCTTCTCGCCTGCGTGTTGCTGGGGACCGGAGCGGTGCAGAACCCGACTCTTGGACCGCCGACCCAGGAAGTCTTGAAGCCGCGCATCGTTGGCACGCCGATCAGCTCCCTGCCGATCACGATCGATGAGTGCGGTTACTACTTCCTGACGGATTGCCTGGACGGTGTGTCGGGCCAGAACGGGATCACGATCGACGCCGATGACGTGACACTGGACCTCAATGGATTCACCCTGCGTGGTGTTCCAGGGTCCCTGCACGGCGTCGAGGTGCTCTCCACGAGAGTGAACGCTGCGATCCGCAACGGCGTGATTCGAGACTGGGGACAGGATGGCGTGAACGCCAATACCAACAACGGCTGCGAATACAGGAACCTCCGCATCTGCGGCAACCAGGGAAGAGGCATCTGGGCGGCCATTGACTGCGTCGTTGCAGAGTGCGTGGTACGCGAGAACTCGGGTGCCGGCATTCAAGTCGAGGGAAACAGCGTCGTCACGGGGTGCGTGTGCAACGGCAACGGGGGGAACGGCATCAGCGCCGTCAACTCCCTCATCATGGGGAACACCGCGCTGTTCAACGGGGGAGCCGGTATCGGTCCGGCCGGAGGTGCATTCCCTGCTACGATCGTTCACAACCATGAATGACCCGCCCCGGCACCCCTGATGGGAAGCGACCGCACCCTCCTCGCCCTCCTCGCCGCCGCCGCGGCCGGCGCGTGCGCGACGACGCCGAAGCCGCCCGCGCCCTGGGCGGAGCCGGTGCTCGAAGCCGAGTGGGCGCCCGTGGAGTCCTCGCGGTACGGGCTCTTCGAGCGGGTCGACGCGCTGCGCGCGCTCGGCGAGGTCGGGCCGGCGGTGCCGAGCGCGCCGTTGGACGCGGCTTCGCTCGACGCGCTCCTGCCGCCCGAGGGCCTCGCGGAGGGGGCGACGTGGAGACCGGACCACCGGCCGCTGTTCGCGCTGCTCGAGCGCTTTCATCCCGGAGCGACGCCGCATCTCCACCACGGTTCGGGCGCGGTCGGTGCGCGGGCGGTGCTGCTCGAGCGCTCGTCGCGCCGCACCGACGTCCTGGTGCGCGTGCACGCGGACTTCGTCATCGGCGAGCAGGTGTGGTACACGCCGGCGCAGTTCGAGGGGCGCGCGGTGTGGGAGGGCGGCCAGCTCGTCTGGTTCGAGCTCGGGCTGCCGCCGAGGGACACCAACGTCGACGCGAACGCCTACGACGAGGGCTTCGGCGCCGTGCTGGCCGACATCGGGTATTGCCCGCGCATGCGGCTCGCGCCGCGCGCGGCTGCGGGGCTTGCCGGCCCGCCATCCCGCGACGAGGAGGAGCTCGCCGCCGCGCGCCTCGCCTTGGCGCGGGCGTTCTACCGCTTCGCCGCGATCGACTGGCTGCCGCTGGATCGCGCCGTCGAGCTGGCGCGCGATACCGGCCGCCCCCTGCACGCGGTCCTCCTCTTCGGCACGCTGGACGACGAATCCTGTTGAGGCACCGGCAAGGCGCTGAGGGCGGGTCCGCTCTCCGACACCGCGGTCATCGAGATCCTCGACGCGAGCTTCGTCTCCACCTGGGTACTCGCCAAGGACCTGCCCGCGATGGCCGCCGACGCGTCGCTCGACGCGGACACGCGGCGCGTCGCCGCCGAGCTCCACGAGCGCTACGCGTATCCCGTCGACACGCAGGTTCTCGCGCCGGACGGCGAGCTGCTCGGCCGCCGCAAGGCGGGCGGCGCGTCCCGCGAGCCCTACGACGCGTTCCTCGCGGCGTGCTTGGAGGAGGCGAATCGACGGTAGGGCACGGATTTGACGTTCGGCTCGGGCTCGACGTACGTTGACGACGGCGGAGGTCCGACATGAAGATGCTGCTCGCGGCGACCGTCCTCCTGGTCGGCTGCCACACGACGACGCGTACGGGTCCTGACTTCTCGGCGGTCAGGGAGACGTGGAACACGATCGCCATCCTGCCGCCGGACGTGACGGCGCTCGAGAAGGTGAACGGCGCCTACCGGGAGAATCCGGACCTGGCGCGCGAGATCGGCGAGGAGCTCGCCGCGTTGCTCCCGGAGCGGGTCGCGGACCTCGAGCTCGAGCTCCGCGAAGCGCAGTGGACGGCGCCGCAGGCCGATCGCATCCACGACGATTTCCGCGGCGCCGTCGATGAGCTCTACGCCGACGCCCTCGTCGTGCACGTCGTCGAGGCGAAGGGAGTGCGGGCCGAATTGAGCTCGGCCCGTCCCGCGGCGCTCGCTCCGGTCGAAGCGGACTGCTACCTGCACGTGTGGTTCGTGTCGGTGCTGAACGTGGCCGACGACTTCGTGCGGCTCCCCAAGGACGACCTGCCGCCGCACTTCGACATGGCGAGATCCGACCGGCGCTACGACGCGGTCGTCGCCGCCTTGATCGATGCCGAGAGCGGCGAGGTTCTCTGGTCGAACCGGGTGGACGAGAGCACGGACGAGCTCAAGCGTCCCGAGGTCGCGGAGCTTCTGGCCACCGCTCTCGAGCCCTACCCGGGCATGAACTACATCTACCAGGACAGCGGCTACGGCTACGGCGGCTACTACTACGGCGCAACGTACTACGACGGGGGCGGCTACACGCCGCCCCCGGTTCGGGTGCCGAACGTCCGCACGGCGCCGGTGCGGGTCCGGTCGCGCTAGCGCCGTTCGCCGCCCTCGCCGCCGGGACGCGACGTCATTGGAAAGCGACGGCGATCGGATTGCTGGCGAAGGTCACCGTCGGGCTCGGGACGAAGGAGACCACGCCGGAGGCGGCGTTCATGGTCATGCCGACGAATCCCACCGACAGAGGTGGGAGCAAGACCCGGTGGAACGGCGACCGACCGCTGTCGCTGAGAAGGCCGAGCGTGCCCGGCAGCAGCGGGCCACCGGCGGAAGCTGCGGAGACGCTGGTCAGTGCATCGAAGTTGAGAGGGAGGGTCACCCCGCCGCCGAGGGGGGTGCCCGGGCTGGTTCCCGACAGGCTCAACAGCGTGAGATAGGAGTTGCCGGCGTTGGCGCAGCCGGCGTCGAGGCGAAGCCCCACACCCCCTCCGAGCGTGGCGCGGATGGTCCCGGTCGCGGAGTTGGCTGCGGAGGGGGTGTCGCTCCCGAAGGCCGGGTCGAACGCGCCGCCCGCGTAGTGCACCAGGGAGCCGGCGCCGTCGGACTCGCGCAGGAAGTGGGCGTAGACCGAGTCGCCGTCCGGGCCGACCAGGTTCTCGCTGTAGAGCAGCGTGCCGTCGGCCGGGGCGACCAGGCCGACGGAGTCCTCGACGGTCGACCAGGGAGTCGCGTCGAGCACGCCGTCGTCGTCGAAGTCGAGATCATCGCCGACGGTGCCGGTGAAGTCGGACACCAGCATGTGGGTGACGTTGTCGCCGTTCTCGAAGTTGAGGGAGGTGGTCAAGTCGGCGGTGCCGAGCGCGAAAGTCGCTTCTGCCGCGACGAAGTAGCCCGACGCGGGAATCGCGTTTCCGGTCAGGTCGACGGCTTCTTCGATCACGCCGCTGAGCTGCGGACCGTCGCCGAGAACCAGGTAGGTCAGGCCGTCCAGAGGAGTGCCGGCGGCACCGCGCAGCTCGAAGTACTCGTCCAGATCAACGCTGGGTTGATCGATACGCAGCTCGTTGATCTTGACGCTGCTCGGAGCCGGAACGAACGTCAGGTCCGCCACCGTGACGGGGACCAGGACGGACTGGAGCACCGTGAGCGGATCGTTGGGATCGAGGTCCAGGACGGCCAGCAGCGCGTCCGTGGTGGCGGTCGCGAACACCGTGGAGCCCCCGCCCGCCGTCGGAAAGAGGTAGATCGAGTCGCCCATCGCGGCGCCCGACACGAAGAGCTGGCCCTGGGGCGGGCTGATGCCTCCGGGTATCTCCGCGACCTCCACGGTGCCGTCCACGACCCTGTAGGCGGCAAGGCTGAAGTCGTCGGGCCGCACGACGAAGGTCACGCAGTCGTGTTTGGCGAGGACCAGCGCTCCGTTGACGAGGGGGCTTAGACCGGACACCAGCACGTCCGGGTCCGGTGGAGCGACCTGAAGGTCGTAGCAGGAGACGCCGGGCTCCAAGTCGTAGTCTTCGCACTCGCCGCCCGCGAGGACCCACCTCTCGTCCCCGCCCGACGGCGTGTAGCAAAGCGCGACCTTGGCGTGCAGCGGACTGACCGTCGCAAAGATCCCGAGAAAGCACGCAAGAACTCTGTTCACGCCGGACTTCGTCGCCAGATCTAGGGCGCGGTCGAGTCGGCCGCGGAAGATGCCATCAGGCTGTTGGCACATATATGGTTTTCCTTTGCAAGGGGCCCCGCGGGGCCGGGTTCGATGCGGAAAGACTCGGGCGGCAAGCCGGATCTCCGCTCGAAGCGCAGGAAAACTCGCGGAATAAGTTTTCGCGTTCGCCCACGCGGCTCCGGATGGGAACCGCGAGCGGCCTGGCCGCGCGCGCGGCGCGGCGCTTCGCGCTCAGACGTGCTCGGCGATCGCGCGACCGACGTCGAGCAGGAGCGCCTGTTCCTCCGCGGTGAACTCGCGCTCGACCTGGTTGGCGACGCCCAGCGCGCCGACCGCGTCCGCGCCTTTCAACACGGGCACGCAGATCGCGCCCTCGAGTCCGGTCGCCTTCGCGCCCGGCCGCACGTCGCCCGACGTGTCCGTCTGGATGTTGCAGGCGGTCACCGGCTCGGCGCGCTCGACGGCGAGGCCGGCCATGCCCTTGCCGACGGGGATGGTCCGGATGATCTGCATCACGGGTTCGGGGATCCCGCCGCCCGTGGCCTTCAGGTGGAGCGCGCCGTCCTCGCCGAGGAGGTGCAGCGTGCCGGTGTCGGTTCCGAAGTGTTCGATGGCGAGGCTGAGGACGGCGTCGAAGTTCCCTTCGGCGCACGCGCTCGCCACGCGGTCGAGGAGGGCGGCTTGTTCCATGGCGGCCGCATTCTAAAGGATGCTCACCGCCGGTGCAGCCAGGCGTGGAGCTCGTCCGCGACGATCCGGTTGCCGTACCACGACAGGTGGCCGCCGACGTACACCAGGTGCTCGTGCTCGCCCGCGGAGTACGCGCGCTGCTCCCGGGCGAAGGCCTCGGTGAAGTCGATCCAGGGCACGCCGCGGCGGTCGAGCTCGGCGTGGAGCATGTCCCAGTGCATCTCGCCGGTGCGGAGGTACTCGAGGAATCCTTCGAGCGTGGGGAAGATGAGCACCGGCGCCAGCCGCGCTCCGTCGGCGAGGGCCTCGCGGTGGAACGCCTCCAGCAGCGCGACGGTCACGCGGAACGGCTCGCCGTCGGTGTCGCGCCACAGGCGGCTCTCCTGCCGTGCGCGGTAGGCGAAGTAGCCGGCGGCGAGCCGGCCGAACGACGACAGCCGCCCGGTCGGCACGCTCGGACCGATCCAGTGCTCGCCGTCGGCGACGCGCTCGACGACGGAGTCGTCCTCGAGCGCGCGCCAGAGCTCGTCGCGCGTCGCGAAGGGCTGGGGGAGCAGGACCAGCTCGTTCCCCTCGAGCAGGAAGCGCGGCTTCGCGGCGCAGAAGCCGCTCGTCGGGTTCCAGAGCGGCCGGTAGCGATTCACGTTGCGCCCGACGTTCTCGGTCAGGATGCCGATGCACACGACCTCCGCGCCGAGGTCGCGGCCCAGGCGCCGGTAGCGCAGGAGCGCCTGGTCGGTGCCGTATCCGCTCACGCCGAAGTTGAGCACCTCGAGCTCGCGGTGCCGTGTCTCGAGCGAAACCTGGAAGGTCTTCTTGTCGCTGACGTCGTCGCAGAAGGTGAAGGAGTCGCCGAAGCAGACGATGCGGGTCACGCCCTCGGGTGGGGACGGGGCGTACTCGCGCGTGCCGCGCGCCCCGATCGAGTTGACGTGGAACATCCCGTCGGGACTCGCGGTCGACGGCTCCCAGCTCCAGCCGAGCTCCGCGTCGAAGCGTCCGATGCCCTGGCCGCGCTCCTCCTCGTGGAGGGTCCGGGCCCACTCCACCTGGAGCGGGTGCGTGAACGAGCGGAAGGGCGGGAGCGGCAGGCGCCGGAAGATGCCGTCACCGGTCGCGAAGACCGTGACCAGAACGTCGGCGGCGACGAGCACCGCGACGGGCGCGACGATCCGCAGGAGCGTCTTCCGGCTCAACGACTAGGAACAGCCCTCGGGCATGTTCTTGAAGAACTCCTCGGCGGCCTTGGCCGTCTCCTCCATCGTCATGTCCCTCAAATGCGTCGCGATGGACCAGCGGTGCCCGAAGGGGTCGAGGACCGTCGCATAGCGGTCGCCCCAGAAGGCGTCCATCGGCGGCATCTCGGCGGTGCAGCCGGCGTCGACCGCGCGCTGGAAGAGCGCGTCGGTGTCCTCGACGTAGAGGTGCAGGGTCACCGTCGTCCCGCCGAGCGTGCCCGGCGAGGTCGTGCCGGGGAACTCGTCGGCGATCATGACGATCGAGTCGCCGATCTTGATCTCGGCGTGCATCACGCTCTGGCCGTCGGGCGATTCGAAGGACCCTTCCAGCTCGGCGCCCAAGGCCCGCTGGTAGAAGTCGAGCGCTTCCTTCGCGCCCTTGATGACGAGGTGTGGCGTGACGGTGTGGTTGCGGTCGGGGACGGGTTGGACGGCCATGGGGGGCTCCTTTCTCGGGCGGAGGACGGCGGCGCAACAGTCTACGCCGCGGCCGCGCGCCGGGTTATCGTCTTGCCCCGATGTTGGCCGAGGACGAAACGGTCGCGCTCCCGCTGCGCGTCGACGAGCTCTCCAAGCGCTACGACGGCACGCAGGCCCTCGACGCGCTCACGTTCGAGGTGCGGAGCGGCGAGATCCTCGGCTTGGTCGGGCCGAACGGCGCCGGGAAGACGACCGCGCTGCGCTCGATCGCCGGCGTGCTGCCGATCCAGGACGGCTCCGTGGAGATCTGCGGGAACGACGTGGCGAAGCGGGAGGAGGCGGCCAAGCGCTGCCTCGCGTGGGTGCCGGACGACCCGCAGCCGTTCGACACGCTGACCGTCGACGAGCACCTCGAGTTCACCGCGGCGCTCTACCGCGTGCGCGAGTGGAGGCCGCGCGCCGAGGAGCTGCTCGAGCGCTTCGAGCTGGTCGAGAAGCGCGCCGCGCTCGGCGGCGAGCTCTCCCGCGGCATGCGGCAGAAGCTCGCCTTCTGCTGCGCTTGGCTTCCGCGGCCGCGGCTCGTGCTCCTGGACGAGCCGCTGTCTGGGCTCGACCCGCGCGGGATCCGCTCCGCGCGCACCGCGATCCGCGAGCTCGCGGCCGAGGGGACCGCGGTCCTGCTCTCGTCGCACCTGCTCGAGCTGATCGAGGCGCTGGCGGACCGCATCCTGATCCTCGACCAGGGGCGGCGGGTGTTCGTCGGCACGCTGGACGAGGCCCGCGCGACGCTGGCGCCGGTCGAGGGCTCGTCGCTGGAAGAGATCTTCTTCGCCGCCACCCGGCGCGAAGGCGACGCGGGGTGAACCTCTTCCTCGGTCATCCGGCGCTCGGGAAGCTCCTGCGCCTGAAGTTGCGGGGAACGCTGCGCAAGCAGGGACGGCGGCTGCGCACGCCGTCCGGGCTCATCCTCACGCTGATCGGCGTCCTGATCTTCCTGTTCTGGTTCGGGAGCCTCTTCCTGCACTGGTTCATCGACCGCGGCGAGCCGCCGGTGGCGGAGGAGCTCCGCCCGCTGGTGCGCGTCGGCGCGCTGATGATCACGACGCTCGCGGTGTCGAGCGCACTGACGCACCGCGGGCTCTACCTGCCGCGCGAAGAGATCGAGCGCCTGTTCAGCGCGCCGGTGAAGCGCAGAGACCTCGTGCGCTACCGCCTGCTCGCCAGCCTCGGGCGCGGCGCCTTCGGCGGGATCGTGCTCGGCGTCGTGACGATGCGGCACATGCCGATGCCGGTCCCCGCTTTCCTGGCGGTGTTCGTCGCGCTCGAGACGTTGCCCGTGATCGGCCAGGCGTGCGCGATCCTCGCCGGGAGCCTCGAGAAGAGCCTCGTCACGCGCCTTCGCTGGGTGCGCACGTTCGCCGTCGTCGCGGTTCTCGCCTTCGGGGCGGCGTTCTTCTACCAGTGGCTGGCCGGCGACGACGAGGTGCCGTGGGCGGGGTCGCTCCGGGGCGTTCCGACCGAGCTCGACCTCGACGCGGTCGCCGCCCATCCGGTCCTGGTCGTGGTCACCGCGCCGTTCGACGTCTGGGCGCGCGCGATCACCGCGCCGACGCTCGGCGCCTTCCTGCCCTGGTTCGGCGCGAGCCTCCTGATCTGGTTCCTGCTCTACCAGCTCACGGCGCGGCTGCCGTTCGACTACCGCGAGCTCTCGCTCGAGACGTCCGCCAACGTGGCCGAGCGCATCCGACGCATGCGCCGCGGCGGGGGAGGAGCCTCGGCCGGTCGCGTGTCGCGGCGCTCGGTCGGCTGGCGCATCCCGTGGCTCTTCGGGCGCGGTCCCTTCGGCGCGCTGGCCTGGCGCAAGACCGGTGCGATCGTGCGCAAGGCGCGGGGGACGCTCTTCGTCTCGGCGCTCGTGCTCGCGTTCGTCACGCTGCTCTCCACGCTCTTCGGCGACACGCACGACGACGCCGCGCGCATCCTCGCGCCGGCGGCGGTCGGCGTGCTCGGCCTCTTCTATCTCGCGGCGGGCCTGCGCTTCGACTTCCGCGACGAGCTCGACCGGATGGAGAGCATCAAGGCCTGGCCGCTTTCCCCCGCGCGCATCTTCCTCGCGATGCTCCTGCCGGAGGTGGTGCTCGTCTCGCTTCTGCTCATGGGCGCCGTGCTCCTCCGCGGCGTCATCGCGGGCGGCATCGAACCGGCGGTCTACGCCATCGCCGCCATGCTGCCGCTCTTCGTCTTCGCGTGGGTCGCCGTCGACAACGCCGTCTTCCTCCTCATGCCGGTCCGGCACGTGCCGGGCCAGGAGGGCGCGCTCCAGAACGCCGGCCGCGGCATCGTGCTGCTCCTCGTGCGCCTGACGTTCCTGACGTCGATCGGCGGCGCGTCGGTGGGCGTCGGTCTGGCGCTCGGCTTCGGCCTGGTCGAGCTCGGCTACCCCGAATCGCTCGCCTGGGCGGCGGCGTTCGGCGCGACCTGGGTCCTCGTCCTGCTCTGCGACGCCGTCCTCGTCTGGTTCGGAGGGCGCATGTTCCGCCGCTTCGACGTGGCGCGGGACCGCGGATGAGCACGGTCGGCCGCCGCGCGCGGTGTTGCCGAGTCGTTACCGCGCGGACCCCCGGCGCGAGCAACGGCTGACCTCAGATCCGCTATCGTGGGGGCGTCGCCATGAGACGGCTCCTCGCCCTGCTCGCGGGAGTCGCGCTGATCGCCGGCGCGCTCTGGATGGTCCTCCGCGAGCCCCGAACGACCTCAGGCGTGGGTGCGCCGCCCGACGCGGGGAGCGCGGCCGCTCGCGACGTCGAGCTGACGCCGGCGGTCGAGCTGGAAGCGCCGGGGAAGCTCGAGCAGGAAGCGTCCGAGCGCGCTCTTGTCGCTTCCGACGAGCCCGCGGCCGCGGAGGAACCGGAGTCGACCGAGGACGCGCTCGCGGCGACGATCCACGGCCGCTTCCTCCTGCCCGGCGGGGAGCCCGCGGCCGGCGTGCAGCTCGACGTCCACGGCTGGGGGGCGAACACGGAGCGCGAGCTGAAGTTCGGCGTGCCGGAGGACTGGGTCGATCCCGCCGGCGAGTCCGGACCCGACGGCAGCTTCGCGTTCCGCTTCGAGCCGCCGCGCGCGTTCCAGTTCACGCTCGACGCGAAGCTCGACGGTTACTGCGAGACGAGCTGGCGCTGGAGCGAGATCCTCCCGGGCCGATCGATCGACGTCGGCGACGTCGTGCTCGAGCGCGGCGGCGCGATCGAGGGGCGGATCGTGGACGGTGAGGGGAACCCGCTGCCGGGCGACGGCTGGAGGATCTACGCCGACAGCACCGAGGCGTCGGCGTCCGGACGCGACTCGACGCGCGTGCGCACCGCGGCGGATCCCGAAACCGGGCGCTTCCGCGTGGAGGGCATGCCGCCGGGGAGGGCGCGGCTGAAAGCGCACAACCGGATGGCCAATTGGGTCGACGGACCCTCGGTCGCCGTCGTGGGGGGCGAGACGGTCGAGGCGACCATCGTCTACGACGGCCCGAGCTTCGCGAACCGCATCACCGTGACGACGTTCTCGCGGCCGTTCTACGTGATGAACGACCCGGACCCCGCGTCGATCAAGCTCTACAGCGGCGACGGCGAGGCCCGGGTGGCGAAGAAGATCCCGCAGTCGTCGCAGAGCTACACCTTCGACGACCTGGAGCCCGGCGTCTACACGGTCGAGATCGACGATCCGAGCTACGAGCTCTGGCGCGAGAGCGGCGTCCGGACGGGCACGGAGGTCCGCGCCCACCTCGTGGGCAACGCCGCGCTTCACCTCGACGTCCGCGACGCGGAGACCGACGAGCCCGTCGAGCTCTACAAGCTGCGCGTGCGCTTCCGCAAGGTCAGCTTCAGCCCCGCCGAGTTCGAGGTGCACGACGGGTCCGAGCCCCTGCCCGGGCGCGTCTTCCGCGGGATGTTCCCGGGAAGCTACGCGCTGACGGTGACCGCCGAGGGCTATGGACCGTCCAGGGTCCTCGTCGACGACCTGCTCGCAGGAGAAACGCGACCGGTTTCCGTTCCGCTCGGAAGCCCGACGTTCGTCGCGGGCACCGTCACGAGCGCGGACCGACCGGCCGCGGGCGCCGAGGTGCTGCTGCTCCGTCCGGCGGACGTCGACGACTCCGCCGAGAGCCCCATCCTGCGCAGCAACACGATCACGAGCGACGCGAAGCGCCACCGCAGAGAGCTCCAGGCGGCGTCGGCCGACGCCGAAGGGCGCTTCGAGTTTCCGATCGCGGCCGCGGGCACCTACGTCGTCCACGCGAGCCGGGGGGTGGGGATCGAGGCGGTCTCCGATCCCTTCCACGTCTCGCTCGGCGGTCGGAAGGAGGTGAGCCTCTCGCTCGTCGCGCCCGGGAAGCTTGTCGGCCGCGTCGTCTCGCCCGCCGGCGCGTCTCCCAGGGGGCTGCGCGTCTGGGTGCGCCCGGAGAAGCCGGCGGGGTCGGCGCACCTGATGTTCCCGTCGTTCCGAAACGACACCACGGTGCTGGACGAAGACGGCGCCTTCGCGACCGGGCCGCTCGCGCCGGGCGACGTCAGCGTCTACCTGTTCCTGCCGGAGCGGTTCTACTCCGGGCTCTCGACGACGGGTGCGGACCGGCGCCCGGGCGGCGCGATCGAACTCGGTCGCGTGACGATTCCCGAGGGCGAGGTCGTCGAGCGCGACTTTGTTCTTGCCGACGACTTTCCGGGGAGCGTGCAGGTCACCGCGTTCAGCCACGGCGTTCCGCTCGACGGCGTGCAGGTGGCGCTCGTCTCGGCGGACATGGCGCAGCTCACCGCGACGACCGGGCCGGACGGTCGCGCGGATCCTATCCCCGCGTTCCCCGGAACGTGGGCGCTGCACGTCAGCGGATCCAACGGCTGGAAGTACCGCCACCCCGAGAGGGTTGAGGTACGCAGTGGCGAGAGGGTCGAGCTCGACGTCGACGTGGAAGCGACGGAGGCGACCCTCGTGTTCCGAGACGCGATCACGGGGGACCCGCTGGCCAACAGGCGCATCGGATGTCACGCGTCGATCGAAGACAGGATCATGACGGGGATCCGGTACATCGCGCCGCTCTCGACGGACGGCGACGGGCGGCTGACGCTCACCCTTTCGCCCGGCGAATACCGCTTCGAGCTCGTCGGCGCCAAGAACGCGGCGAGTGGCAGGCGCGAGGCGACGCTCCGCTGGACGGCGGATGGGCCCGAGGTGACGGAGTTACACCTCTAGGACCTCGAGCGCCGCGAGCCAGTGCGGTTCGAGCCGCGCGCGCGTCGCCGCGTTCGCGTAGCCGGCGAAGTGGACCGGCGTCTCCGCGTCCATGGGGAAGTCGAGCTCCGCGCCGTCGGCCGCGGAGAGCGATGCCCCCGCCGCCGCGGCGCACACGAGCGCGCCGCCGACGTCGTACGGCTTCGAGGTGACGGTCGTCGTTCCCTGGCGCTCCGCCACCAGCGCGCGCGGGTCGACGATCATGCGATAGGTGCCGAGCGCGAGCAGCGCGAGCTGGCCGGCGTTGGAGATGTACTGGTCGTCGAAGCAGTGGCGCGCGTCGGCGCCCTCGCGCTCCTCCAGCCGCGCGAAGAACGCGGCTTCGACCGCCGCGATCGCCGGCCGCTGGTCGGGCTTGTAGCGGAAGACCGGGAAGTAGCCGTGGTCCGCGCGGTCGTCGGCGTCGGCGACGAGGTCGCGCTCCGCGCGTGGCTCCCCCGTAGCGAGGTCGCGCTCGTCGTAGCGGCACGGCCCGCCGCGCGGCGCCGCGAGGACGCGGTACGCGGCGGCGAGCGGCGTCGGGATCTCGGCGACGATGCCGCCGGTCAGCTCGCCGTATCGCGGAACGCCCGCGCCGGGCGGCGCGAAGGAGACGACGGTCCACGCGGAGCGCAGAGCGGCCATGAGGTTGCGCGTGCCGTCGACGGGGTCGATCGCGATGCGCGGGCCGCCGTGGTCGAAGCCGTCGAGCTCGGCCGCCGCGCCGTCCGGTCCGGGTCCGGCGTGGCGCCAGCCCGCGTCCTCGGTGAGGAGCGAGAGCGGGCCGGCGGCCGCGGTCTCGCGGAGCCAGGCGGTGAGGAGCTCCTCGCTCGGAAGGTCGAGCCCGTAGGTGACGTCGCCGGCGCCCTCGCCGGCCGGGCGCGCGAGCTCCTCGGGAGCGCGCTCCAACAGAGCGCCGCGCGTCGTTTCGCGGATGCGGTCGCAGAGCGCGCGCAGCTCCGGCTCCCAGGACTGCCAGTCCGGGCGCACGTCAGACCGGCTCGCGGTCGGCGAAGCCCTCGTCGATGTGGTGCCAGTGGTCGACGCGCGTCTCGCCGCGCTGCCAGCACCAGAGGATCAGGTGTCCGTCGCGCACGCCGTAGAAGTCGACCAGCCCGGGATCGACGCCCTTGAGCTGCCCGCCGAGCTCGCCGATCTTGCGCGTGCAGCCTTCGAACTCGCCCTGGAGACGCTTCATCTCCTCGAGGTGGCTCACGAGCTCGAGGTGGTCGGGGTTGTCGGTCTCGCGGACCTTCTCGCCCCAGATCAGCTCGAGCGCGTTGATGCGGAGGTGCACCGTCTTGGTCGCCTCCTTGAGCTCGTCCATGCGCGCGAAGATGCGCTCGAGGTCGCCGATCAGCTCGTTGACCTCCTCGAGCTCGTAGACGCGCGGCCCGACCATCGGCGCATTGTAGGGGGTCGGCTTGTGATGCCCGACGCGAAAAAACTAGACTGTCGCGATGAGCGAGACACGCGACGTCGTCATCATCGGGTCCGGACCCGCGGGCTACACCGCCGCGCTCTACACCGCGCGCGCGAACCTGAATCCGCTGGTGATCGAAGGCATGCAGCCCGGCGGGCAGCTCACCATCACGAGCGACGTCGAGAACTATCCGGGCTATCCCGAGGGCGTGCTCGGTCCGAAGATGATGGAGGACTTCCGCGCGCAGGCCGAGCGCTTCGGCACCGAGGTCAAGTTCGGGATGGTGACCGAGGTCGACTTCTCGTCGCGCCCCTTCACCGTCAAGACGGAATTCGACACGTTCCAGGCCAAGACCGTCATCATCTCGACGGGCGCGAGCGCGCGGCTGCTCGGGCTGGAGAAGGAGTCGAAGCTCATGGCGTCGGGCGGCGGCGTGTCCGCCTGCGCGACCTGCGACGGGGCCTTCTTCCCCGACAAGGACGTCGTGGTCGTGGGCGGCGGCGACTCGGCGATGGAGGAGGCGAACTTCCTGACGCGCTACGCGTCCAAGGTCACGCTCGTCCACCGCCGGCCGGTGTTCCGCGCGTCGAAGATCATGCTCGACCGCACCGAGAAGAACGAGAAGATCGAGTTCCTCATCCCGCGGACCGTCGAGGACATCCTGATCGGCGACGACGACAAGATCCGCGGCGTCGTGCTCAACGATCCGAGCAGCGGCGAAACGATGGAGTTTCCCTGTCAGGGGCTCTTCGTCGCGATCGGACACGTGCCCAACTCGAAGATCTTCGAAGGCAAGATCGACATGGACGACGCGGGCTACATCCAGGTCCGGAACGGGACCTTCACCTCGGTCGAGGGCGTCTTCGCCGCCGGCGACATCTGCGACAAGAAGTACCGCCAGGCCGTGACGGCCGCGGGCATGGGCTGCATGGCCGCGATCGACGCCGAGCGCTGGCTCGAGGCGCAGGAGTAACCGCGGGGCTCTACCCCGGCCCGTCGCTCACAGGATGTTGGCGGTCGGGTTCCAGAGCGTCCGCTTGAGCTGGACCTGGAACGGGTTCTTGACGTTGAGCATGTCCTTGACGCGCACGTCGTAGTTGAGCTGCAGGCCGATCGCGTAGTTCGATATCGGACTGTGCGGCGCGATGTCCCAGTAATCGAGGAAGCCGGGCACGAGCATGCCGAGGTCGGCGCAGACGATCGAGCCGTTCAGGATCATGCGGCCCCACATCGGAGTGATGCGGCTCACCAGCGTGAAGATCGCGTTGTTCGTGTAGAGAAGACCGTCGATGCCCATCGGCTTGCCCCACGGGCGGTTGTCCTCGAAGTACTCGATGGAGAGCTTGTACAGGTCGTCGCCGATCCAGCCGGAGTTCGGAACGACCTGGCTGATGACGGCCCTGGGCGTTCCGTCGACGTTGTAGAGCAGTGGATCGCCCGGGTCGTCGGGATCGGCGAACGTCAAGAGGCTCGCATCCCAGAAGATCGCCACCTCGGCGTCGCCGCGCCAGGTACCCGTCGACGCGTCGTAGTAGATGTTGCCCTTGTTGTAGACGGGAACGGTGTCGCCCGGGCCGAAGTGGTAGTAACGCGGAACGTAGTCCGGGCCGGCGTAGTTCGGGTTGACGAGGGTCCAGGTCGAAGGATCCAGATCAGCCTGTCCCTGCGCGCCGGGAAGCGTCGGCTGCGTCTTCGCCCACTCCGCGCGGTTGAAGATCGCCATCTCGCCGAGCGAGAAGTTCCAGTCATCGTCGACGTCGCCGGAGACGTAGTCGTACTTTTCCGGGTTCTCCCAGGTCCAGTCCGGTTGCAGGCGGCCGGGCGTCAGGTAGTCGCCGATCAGCATGTTGCCGCCCGCCGCGATACCGAGCGCGTTCTTCGTGCCGTCCTGCGCGACGCCGAACGTGCGGGGTCCGGTCGGGTTGGACGGATCGTCGGTCTCGAGGACGACCTTGCCGTCCAGGTACTCGAGGTCGGTCGGGATGTAGACGTTCCCGCGCACGATCAGAGAACCCTCGCCCTTGACGTAGCCGTTGATGATCAGGTCGCCGTCGATCGCCACCGTGCCGTCGATCGTGATCGGATTGGCCTCGGTCCCTGACAGGATCAGGTTCCCGTCCAGGGTCTGCTGCACGCTCGGCGTGTTTCCGACGAAGAGCGCGCTTGCGTACTCGGCCACGGTGTCCACGGAGTCCCCGTGGGGCACGTGGGTGATGATCCCCGCGGTAATCGCGCCCTCGGCGGCCAGCGAGGCGGCATGGAACTCGAAGTCGTCGACGACCTTGTTGCCGGCGCCCGTTGCATCGGGCAGCCCGGTGACCGGGTCGATGCCGCCGTCGTCAGGGATCGGGGCGGGGAAGCTCGTCGGCAGGTTGCCGTCGACCATCTCGGCGTACTCGGTCGGGTAGCCGAGATAGAGGTTCTCCAGCGCATCCGGCGGATCCCCGGCCGGCGAGAACGGGTCGATCATGAGGTCGCCCATGAAGTCCTCTTCGAGCTTTCCCGTGCTCGAGTCGAACTGATAGCCCTGGAAGCTCAGCTCGTTCCAGTCGGTGAGCGGAATGCCGTCTTGATCGGTGATGGTTCCACGGGCATAGAGAGTCCCGGCGATGAACGAGTCGGCGTCGAAGTCGTTGATCGCCGGGTTGATCTCCAAGTCATGACGGATCATCAACGTCTCTAGCGCGCCGACCTTGACGCGGTCGAAGCTGTCGTACAGCGACGAGTCGGTGTTGTAGTAGCGGTCGACCGAATCGACGTTCGTGTGGCAGAAGATGCAGTTGACGTTGTTGGCGAGCACCGCGAAGTCGAAACCCGCGAACTCCTCCGGCTCCACCGTGTACACCTGCTGCACGGCGCGGTTCAGGACCGGGTTGACCAGGCCGGCACCGCGGTTGGTCGACGCCGAGACCGTGAGGTAGAGCTGCGTCGAGTCCAGCTCGTCGCGCCGCACGATCTGCATCGCGTCGACGTTGACGTCGTTGAAGACGATGCGCCCGTTCTTATTGGGCAGGTCGACGAGCGCGGTCAGGTCCGTTCCGTCGTCCGGCTCGGGCGGCCCCCCGACGCCGCTGTCGGGGATGCCGAGCGTGTCGAGGTAGGTGCGGAAGGAGCCGATCGTCCCGGCGGCGCCCCCCTGTTCGTCCAGATAGCCCGACCAGAGATCCTCGGTGGCCAGCATGGCGACGCTCTCGACGGCGCTGGAGAGCTTGTGGTCGTCCCCCTGGTGGTTGACGGTGCGCTTGGTTGAGAGGCCCGACGTCAAGAGCGCGAGCGCGAAGATCGAAAGCCCGGCCACCACGAGCAGCGTGGGGATCATCGCGATGCCCCGCCGCTCCCAACGAGCCGCCGCGCGGCCCGTCCCGATTCGTTCCCACATGATCCGTCCCCTTGGATCCGGTTCGTTGCTTTTCTTCCTTTGGTGTCTCCTCCTTTGTTCGGGTCTCTCCCTCTCGTGTTCTTCTCTCGCTCAGCTCATCGTCGCACCTAGAGAATGTTGGCCGTCGGGTTCCAGAGCGTGCGCTTGAGCTGCACCTGGAACGGGTTCTTGACGTTGAGCATCTTCTTCACCCGCTGGTCGTAGTTGAGCTGCAGTCCGATCGCCCAGACCGACAGCGGGCTCGAGTTCCCCAGCAGCCCGGCCCAGTCGACGTGGCCCGGGACGAGCATGCCGAGGTCGGCCGAGACGATCGAGCCGTTGAGCACCATGCGCCCGAGCATCGGCGTCGACCTGGCGACGAGCGTGAAGATCGCGTTGTTGGTGTAGAGCAGCCCGTCGATCGCCATCGGTGCTCCGAAAGGACGGTTGTCCTCGAAGAACTCGATCGACGCCTTGTAGAGGCTGTCGTCGATCCACTGCGCTTCCGGAGCGATCTTCGAGAGCACCGCCCGCGGCGTGCCGTCCGGGTTGTACAGGATGGGATCGCCCAGGTTGTCGGGGTCCGAGAACGTGACCTTCGACGGATCCCAGAAGGTGGAGGTGTCCTTGCCACGCCAGGTCATCGCGACCGGGTCGTAGTAGATGTCGCCCTTGTTGTAGACCGGGACCATGTCGCCCGGGCCGTAGTGGTAGTACCGCGGCACGTAGTCGGGTCCGGCGTAGTTCGGATTCGGCATCAGCCACGTCGACGGATCCATGTCGGCCTGGCCCGGGAAGGCGGGCAGCGTCGGCTGCGTCTTGGCCCACTCCGCGCGGTTGAAGATCGCCATCTCCGCGAGCGAGAAGGTCCAGTCGTCGTCGATGTCTCCCGTCACGTAGTCGAACTTGCCCGGCACGACGGAGGATCCGTCCGGTTGGAGCGTGCTGGGGGTGAGGTAGTCGCCGATCAGCATGTTCCCGCCCGCGGCCAGCCCCAGGGCGTTCTTCGTTCCGTCCTGCGCGACGCCGAACGTGCGCGGGCCGGTGGGGTTGTCGGGGTCGTCCGTCGCGAGCACGACCTTGCCGTCGAGGTATTCGAGGTCGGTCGGGACGTAGACGTTGCCGCGCACGATGAGCGAGCCCTCGCCCTTGACGTACCCGTTGATGATCAGATCGCCGTCGACCGCGACGGTGCCGTCGATGGTGATCGGATTGGTCGCGGTTCCGGTCAGGATCAGGTTTCCGTCCACCGTCTGCTGAACGCTGGGCGTGTTGCCGACCGTGAGCGCGGCTGCATACTCCGCGACGGTGTCGATGTCCTGTCCGTCCGGCACGAGCGTGATGATGCCCGCGGTGATCGCGCCCTCGGCCTTGAGCGAGGCGGCGTAGAACTCGTTGTCGTCGACGACCTTGTTGTCCGCTCCCGTGTTGTCGGGCAGGCCGGTCAGCGGATCGATGCCCCCGTCGTCCGGAATCGGCGCGGGGAAGCCGACCGGGAGGTTGCCGTCGACCATGTCGTTGTAGGCCTCCGGGTAGCCGAGATAGAGGTTTTCCAGGGCATCCGGCGGATCGCCGGCGGGAACGAACGGCGTCGTCTCGAGGTCGCCCCAGGCGTCCTCGATCAGAAGGCCCGTCGTGTCGTCGAAGCGGTACCCGAGGAAGCTCAGGTCGCTGAAGTCCGCGATCGGAAGGCCGTCGTGGTCGGTGAGCGTGCCGCGCGCGTACACCGTGCCCGCGACGAAGGAGTCCGCGTCGGCGTCGTTGACGAACCACCAGTTCCCGTCCAGGTTGTGGCGGATCATCAGCGTCTCCAGCGAGCCGACCTTGACGCGCTCGAACGTGTCCCACTTGGCGGGGTCGGTGTTGAAGTACCGATCGACCGAGTCGACGTTCGTGTGGCAGAAGATGCAGTTGATGTTGTTGGCCAGCATCGCGAACTCGAAGCCGGCGAACTCCTCGGGCTCGACGGTGTAGACGAGCTGCACCGCGCGGTTCAGGACCGGGTTGACCAGTCCGCCGCCGCGGTTCGTCTGCGCGGAGACTGTCAGGTAGAGCTGCGTCGAGTCCCCGACGTCTCGGCGGACCACCTGGACGGTGTCGACGACGACGTCGTTGAACTCGAACTTGCCGTCCTTCTTGGGGAGCTTCGACAGGTTCAGCAGGCTGACGCCGTCCTTGGGGTCCGGCGCTCCGCCGACGCCGCTGTCCTCGATGCCGAGCCCCGTCAGGTAGAAGCGGAACGAGTCGATGCTGCCGGCGGCGCCACCCTGGGTGTTGAGGTAGCCGGACCACAAGACCTCCGTGGCGAGCGCGGCCACGCTCTCGACCGAGCTGGAGAGCTTGTAGTCGTCGGCCTGATGGTTGACCGTGCGCTTCGCGGACAACCCCGCCGTGAGCAGGGCGAGCGCGAAGATCGACAGCCCGGCGACGACGAGCAGCGTCGGGATCATCGCGACCCCCCGCCGCCGGCGACGCGCGCCGAAATCCGTATCAAGGTCCCCATGGATGCGCCACATCTTCCCCTCCATCTCCATCTTCCTCTCCGTCTCCCCCGAGACAGTCGTGCCGAGATCAGGCTGTTCGTCGTCCTCCCGGGGTGTTCGTGTTCAGTTGCATGACGGTCGTCGCGCCTACAGCTCCGGCTCGTTGCGCAGGAACATCACGGACTCGACCATCCGCGTGACCGGTTGGTTGGATACCGACGTCCCGATCAGGAACAGCCGCACGTGCAGCTCGTTCGTCTCCTGGTTCCAGAGGAAGATGGGATCGTCGAAGCCGTCGTTGTCGAGGTCGCCGCCGTAGTTGCAGCGCTCCTGGAAGACGGCCGTCGGCCCGAGACCCAGGTCGTGCGACGGCACGTCCGGGTCGGTGACGTCCCAGACGACCTGCCGGATCTGGCCGATGTCGTAGACGTCGTCGGTGTCGCCGTCCAGGTTGATGTCGTCGCCGTGCAGGCTTTCGACGAACTCGTCCTTCGCCTGGAAGTAGAGGCAGCTCCAGCCGTCCAGCGTCGGTCCCACGCCGGGGATGTTCGCGCCCCAGTTGAGGTCGTCGCCGTTGATGTAGTCCTGGCCGCCGTCGGGATCGACCGGGATGCGGTAGGAGAACCCGATGCCGTCGCCGCGGAAGTACAGCGGGCCCCCGGACTCCAGGGCGATTCCGTCGAAGTCGCCCGCGCCCGGCGGCGGCGACTGCTGCTCGAGGGGCTCCGCGAGCCCGGCCCAGAGAACCTCGGCCTGGACGGGGTGGGTGACGTCGAAAGTGCACTGCAGTCCCCGCTCCAGGTTCTGGAAGAACACCTGGCCGTCTTCGAGACCCTCGTAAGCGATGCGCTCCTCGGTGGCCTCGCCGCGATCGATGACGAGCAAGCCCTCGGGCGGGAAGCCGAGGGTCGAATCGACCTGAAGCTGGTTGGTGGCCCCCCCGTTCAAACCGACGGGGGCGACGGCGATCGGCTCCTCACCGAAGGCGTTGGCGAGCTCGCCCTCGAGGCGGAAGAGCATCTGCTGGGCCATGTGCTCCACCTGTGACATGTGCACGGTGGAGCGCGACAACTTGCGGTCGTGCTCGATCAGGCCGATCGAGGCGAGCATGATCACCACGAAGAGGGAGACCGAGATCATCATCTCGAGCATCGACATGCCCGAGCGCTTGTTGCTGATCCTCTTCAAGCTCAGTACCCCATCACGTAGAACACGTGATCGATCCGGCTGATCCCGCTCTGGCTGCGCCAGGCGACCGAGACGACGACGGGCAGGATGCGAGCGTCCACCGAGACGTCGACGTCGTTCGCGTCGCCGTCGCCGTTGAGGTCGCGCGGCATGCCCAGCTCGAAGCCGATGGCGTTGTCGGTGAAGGTCTCGTTCGTGAGGATCGCGATCGAGCCGGGATGGTCCTCCGTCGGATCCGTCGGGGTCAGAAGGTCCACCTCGAACGTGTTTCCGAACGTGCCTCCCGCGCCGAAGACCTGGAGCAGGTTGGTCGCCCAGGTGTCCGGGTCCTCCGAGAAGCGGTAGGACTGCGCGTGGATGCGCTCCGCGATGGAACGCACGGCGTTCTGGGCCACGATCCGCTCGCGGTTCTGCTTGCGCAGGTGGTGCATCCGCATCGTCGCCGCGGCCGCGGTGACGAGACCGATCATCAGGATCGACATCGCGATCGCGAGCTCGATGAGGGTGAATCCACGTTGCACGCGAGACCGCAGTCCCACGCGTCGGGCACCCCTCGTTTCCCTTCGGTTGCTTCCCATTGCGGTTCCTTCCGGCGGATCCGTCTGCAACCCTCTCGGTATCGAGAAGCGGGCGTCTTGAAGGAAGGGACGGTTTTCCGGCGCCGGAAGAAAATGCGCGGTCGGAGGGATCGACCGCCGCCGGGAGCGCGCATAGGGGCGTCCCTGCTTCTATAATCCTCGGCTGCACCGACGCCCGCATGAGGATCTGTCTCGTTTCGCACGGGTTCCCGCCGCTGGAGAGGACGGGCGTGGAGAACTACACCGCGGCGCTCGCGGCCGAGTTGGCGGCGCGCGGTCACACCGTCGAGGTCTTCGCGCCCCGGGTTCGCGCCGAGCTGCCGCAGCTCTCCCTGCGCCGCGAGGAGCGCGACGGGTACGGCGTCAATTGGATCACGACGAACGTCCCGCCGCGCGACCCCGAGGAGGCGCTGGAAGTGCCGGGCGTCGCCGGGCGCTTCGGCGACTTCCTCGACCGGGAGCGGCCGCAGGTGGTCCACTTCCAGCACCTCGTGAAGCTCGGGATCGGCCTCGTCGACCAGGCGCGCCGGAGGGACATCGCCACGGTCTACACCGCGCACGACTACTACGCGGTGTGCCACCGCTACACGCTGCTGCGCCCCGACCTGTCCCGCTGCGAGATTGTCGGCGACTCGATGCTCTGCGCCCGGTGCGACCTGGCGCTCGGGCACCTGAACGGCAAGGAGGGGCTCGGCGACTACCAGATGGGCGTCCTGCCCGAGCAGCTCGACGAGGGCGAGGGCGACGCTCTCCGCGAGCTTCTCGACGAGGGCGAGCCCGAGGCCCTCGGGCACTCCCTCGACGAGCTCGACGCCGTCTTCGACCGGCGTCAGGAGCTGGACGGCCGCCGCGCGCAGGCGTACGGCGCCCTGGACCGCATCCTCGCGCCGACGCGGTTCCTCGCGAGCCAGCTCGTCCGCGGGGGGATCGATCCCGACAAGGTGCAGGTCCTGCCGTACGGCATCGACACGTCCCACGTCGCCGGCGTGCCGCCGGTCGCGCCGCGCGCGGACGCGCCGCTCCGCTTCGGGTTCCTCAGCGGCCTCTCGAAGCACAAGGGCGTTCACGTCCTGATCGAGGCCTTCCGCCGCCTCCGGGAGCCGGCCGAGCTCGCGATCTGGGGCTACTCGTCCGACGAGCCGTACGTCGAGCGCATGCGCGCCGCCGCGGCCGAGGCGGGCGCCGTTTGGCGCGGCGGCTTCGACCGCGACGAGCTGGCCGGCTGCCTCGCCGAGACGGACGTCGTCGTCGTTCCCTCGATCTGGGTCGAGAACCAGCCGATCGTGATCCGCGAGGCGTTCGCCGCCGGCCGGCCGGTGATCGCGCCGCGGCTCGGGGCGCTGCCGGAGAGCGTGAACGACGGCGTGGACGGTCTGCTCTACGAGCCGGACGACGCCGACGCCCTCGCCGCCGCGCTCGCGCGCTGCGTTCGGGAGGAGGGCCTCGTCGCGAAGCTCGCGGCCGGAATCCAACCCGTGCACGAGGTCGCCGGACAGTGCGACGAGCTCGAGCCCGTCTACGCCGAGGTCGGAGCCGAACGGCGCCTCCCGCGCGACGACGGGCTTCCCGCCTCCGTCCGAGCCTTCGCCGAGCGCTACGACGAGCTGCGCACGCTTCCCACGCGAACGCTGTACGAGCGCGCGCTGCAGGGGCTCGAGAAGCTACGCGCCGGCTTCGGCGGGGAACCGGGCGGCACCTCGGTCGAAGACCTCCTGCGGCGCGCGCTGAAGTCCGGCTCGCGCGTGCAGACCCGGCTGCGCGACCAGCGCCGCGAGGCGGACTGGATGAAGGAGACGCTCGACTTCGAGCAGCAGGAGGTCACCTGGATGCGGACGGTCGTGGCCGACCACGAGGCGGCGATCCGCGCGCTGGAGGAGGAGCGCGACTGGCTGCGCAGCGTCGTCCAGGGGAAGGAGCAGGAGGTCGCCTGGCTGAGCTCGGAGCTCGACAAGGTGCGCGGCGAGGTGCTGCGCGCCGCCGGCGTCGGCGAGCAGGTCGGGATGCACCTCAAGAACACGGCCGAGCTCGGCCTCGCCGCCCTGCAGGCCCAGGAGCACGTCTTGGGTGAGGAGGTGCGTCCGCTGCTCGAGATCCTCGAGCGCGTCACGCGCGAGAACGGCGAGACTCCGCCGGACGCGCCGCGGAGGCGCGCGTCGGACGATCCCGCGCTGCTCGAAAGCCTGGTGCAGGACGTGCGCGAGGGCGCGCGCCGCCTGATGGAGCTGGAGAACGAGCTCGCCTGGCGCCGCAGCGAGATGCAGGGGGCCCTGGTCCAGTCGAACCGCCGCCTCGCGAAGATCTTCCTCGCGCGCACCGGCCTGGGGTCGCGGATCAACCGCTGGCGGATCGAAGACGCCCGCCGGGCGGGGGAGGCGAGCGAATGACGCGTCCCGTCTCCATCGTCCTGCCCGCCCTCGGCGACACCGAGCTCTTCGAGGCGAACCTGCCCTCGCTCCTGGAGGACCTGGAGCGCCGCGCGCTCGGCGACGAGGTCATCGTCGTCGACGACACCGGCGAGGACGTGCTCGCGGCCTGGCTGGCGGAGCGCTTTCCCGCGGTGCGGACGGTCGCGCACGAGGTGAACCGGGGCTTCGCGCTCGCGCTGCGATCGGGCGTCGAGGCGGCGCGTCATGACCTGGTGTTCTCGATGAACACCGACGTGCGCGTGCGCGCGGGCTTCCTCGACCCGTTGGTCGCCTGCCTGGACGACGGGGACGTCTTCGCGGTGGCGCCGCGCGTGCTCCTGAACGGCGATCCCGAGAAGATCGAGTCGGTGACGTCGCTGCGCGTGCGCGACGGCCTCGCCGAGCTCCACCAAGCCGCCCTCGGCAGCGAGCCCGGACGCTCGGCGCTCGAGCCGTCTCCGATCGCGTTCGCGGTGGGGGGGACGTGTCTCTTCCGCCGCGACGAGTTCCTCGCGTGCGGCGGCTTCGACCCGATGTACGCGCCCTTCTACTGGGAGGACATCGACCTCTGCTGGGCGGCGTGGCGGGCGGGCAAGCGCACGCTCTACCAACCGGCCTCCGTCGTCGAGCACCACCACCGCGGCACGATCGGGAAGCTCATCGGCGACGACGTCGTCCGCGCCGCCATCGAGAAGAACCGGCTCCTCTTCCAGTGGAAGCACCTCGACGGCGACGAGCGGCTGGCCGAGCACGCGGCGGCGTTGTACCGGCTGACGCTGGACGCGTGGCTCGGAGATCAGCGCGACGAGCTCGTCTGGCTGAACCTGGCGCTCGAGCAGGCGGACGAGGCGTTGAAGGCGCGCGCGTCGCTGCCGGAGGCGAAGGCCGGGTTCGACGAGATCCTCAGGCGGAGCTCGCCGGGGAAGCCGTGACCGCGTAGAGCGCGGCCTCCAGGCCGTCCATGTGGCGGTCGCGTCCGAAGCGCTCGCCGACGACCTCGCGCCCGCGCGATCCGAGCCGCGCCGCGAGGCCTTCCTCGGTCAAGAGCCGTTGCACCGCCGCCGCCATCGCGTCGGTGTCCTTGCGCTCCACGAGGAAGCCGGTCTCGCCGTCGTCCAGCCACTCGGGGATGCCGCCGACGCGGAAGGCGACGACGGGCTTCCCGTGCGCCATCGCCTCGATCCCGACCAGGCCGAAGGGCTCGTCCCACACCGACGGGCAGACGACGGCGTGGGCGCGGGCGTAGAGCGTCTCCATGCCGCCCTTGTCCAGCCAGCCGGTGAAGTGCACGCGGTCGGCGATGCCGTCGTTCGCGGCCTTCCCGCGCAGCCATTCCTCCGCGGGACCCGATCCCGCGACGACGGCGCGGAACGGCGCTTTGAGCTTTGCGAGCACCGTCAAGAGGTAGTCGACGCCCTTGTCCGGCAGGGTGAGCCGCGCCGGCGTGAAGAGGAGCGGCGCGCCGGGCGCGTCGACGAAAGCGCGCGTCGCCTCGGGGAGCTCCCCCTGCGGCTGCTCCGCCGTGTTGGAGCCGGTGAAGTAGTAGAGCACCTCGGTCGCGTCGGGCGCGAAGCCGACCTTCAGGAGCTCGCGGCGCATGTAGGCCGAGTTGGTGAGGACGCGCGCGGAGCGCCGGTTGGAGGAGAGCTCGCGCATCTTCGAGCGCAGCTCGCGGATCGGATCGACGAGCGGGCGCCGGTGCATCGACTTCTTGTAGCTCGTACAGCCGCCGCGGAGCCAGTAGCGCTGGAGGCAGATCGCGCCCATCGGCTGCGTGCACGTCTCGCCGGTCTCGAAGTACTTGTTGAGCCCGGGGCAGAACGGCGTGTGGTCGTGGACGTAGCGCACGACCGGCGCGACCGCGAGCAGCGTTTCGAGCGCGTCCACGTTGCGGAGCGCGGAGAGGAAGATCACGTCGGGCGCTTCCGCGCGAACGCGCGCCGCGAGCGCGTCCCGCTCCGCTGCCGCGAGCCCCGCACCCTCCAGCGCGGGTTCTTCGAGGACGGGCACGTCCGCCATGCCGTCGCCGCGGGCCTCGCGGCAGAGGACGGTGACCCGGTGCCCGCGTTCCACCAGCGCCGGAACGGCGACGGCGGCGTGGCGTTCCGTGCCGCCGATCAGCGCCCAGGTGTCGATCGCGAAGAGGACGTGCACCGGGCGAGCGAGCGATCAGCTCCCGATCGTCATCAGGAACTCGCCGTTCACCTTGGTGCGCTTCATCTTCTGGAGCAGCATCTCCATCGCCTCGACCGGGTCGAGCTCGTTCAGGACCTTGAGCAGCATCCAGACGCGGGAGATCTCCTCGGAGGTGAAGAGCAGCTCCTCCTTGCGCGTGCCCGAGCGGTTGATGTCGATCGCCGGGAAGATGCGGCGGTCGGAGAGGCGGCGGTCCAGGCAGAGCTCCATGTTGCCGGTGCCCTTGAACTCCTCGAAGATCACCTCGTCCATCTTCGAGCCGGTCTCGATCAGCGCGGTGCCGAGGATCGTCAGCGAGCCGCCGTGCTCGATGTTGCGCGCCGAGCCGAAGAAGCGCTTGGGGAACTGGAGCGCGGTCGCCTCGATGCCGCCGGAGAGGAGCTTCCCGTTCGACGGCGCCTCGTTGTTCGAGGCGCGCGCGAGGCGCGTGATCGAGTCGAGCAGGATCACGACGTCGCGCCCGGCCTCGACCATGCTGCGCGCCTTCTCGATCACCATGTGGGCGACCTTGAGGTGGCGCGCCGACGACTCGTCGAAGGTCGAGCTGACGACCTCGCGCTTGCCCTCGGGGATCGAGCGCTCGAAGTCGGTGACCTCCTCCGGCCGCTCGTCGACCAGCAGGATGATCAGGTGCGCGTCGGGCGCGTTCTGCACGACCGAGTTGGCGATCTGCTGGAGCAGGATCGTCTTGCCCGTGCGCGGCGGCGCGACGATCAGGCCGCGCTGGCCGAGGCCGATCGGCGTGATCAGGTCGGCGATGCGCATCTCCATCGGGTTGTCGCCGGCGCCCTCGAGGATGATGCGCTCGTCTGGATACAGCGGCACGAGCTCCTTGAAGGGCGTGCGCCCGATGGCGTCCTCGGGCGCCTTGCCGTCGATGGACTGGATCGTCGTGAGCGCGAAGTACTTCTCGCCGTCCCGCGGCGCGCGCAGCTCGCCCGCGACCGTCATGCCGGTGCGCATGCTGAAGCGCTCGATCACCGACGGCGGGACGTACACGTCCTCTTCGCTCGGGAGGTAGGAGTTCTTCGGCTGCCGGAGGAACGCCGGCCCCTGCGGCGGAACCTCGAGGCACCCTTCGACGACGACCGGCACGCGCTTCATCAAGCGCGCCGTCGTGATCGCCCAGACGATCTCGCGGCGCTTCTTGCTCGGGATCTCGACCTTCTCCTTGGTCGCGACCTCGTGCAGCTCGGACAGCGTCATCGCCTGGAGCTCGCTGTAGCTCGCCGCCTTCGGCTTCGTCTTGCGAGTGGACTTCGGGAGGCTGTCGAGGAGCTCGCGCAGCTCTTCCTCGTTGAGGTCGGCCGGCAGCGCCTCGACGTCCACGTGGATCTCTTCCACCGTCGCGAGCGCGCCGACGCCGTAGCCGCCGCGCGCCGCCTTGCGCTGCGGCTTGTTCCGCTGCCACTTCCGTTTCTTGTTCGCCATGGTTCCTTCGGTCGGTCGTTTCTCAGGCCGCTCCCAGCTTGTCGAGCACCGCGCGCACGGCGCTCTCCAGCTCCCTCTCGCTGCCGTTGTTCTCGAGGACGAAGTCCGCGCGAGCCTTCTTCTCGGAGAGGGGAAGCTGGGCGGCCTGCCGGCGGGCGAGTTCGCCCTTCGGCCAGCCGCGCGAGCGCCGGGCCCGCCGCTCGCGCTCGGCCTCGTCGGCGTCGACGAAGACCAGCGCGTGGCAGAGGCCGCAAAGTCCGTGTTGCGCCTCGTTCTCGAGGAGGAGCGGGACGTCCAGCACGACGCGCGGGACGCCGCCGGCCCGAGCCTCGGACAGACGCTCCAAGATCCTCGCACGGACGCGCGGGTGGGTCCAGCTTTCCAGCTCCGATCGCGCCTCCGCGTCCCGGAACACGATCCGTCCTAGCGCCTCCCGGTCCGGGCGGCCGTCCGGGCCGAGGGCCTCGGCGCCGAAGCGCTCCCGGACCCGGCGGGCGACCTCGTCCGAGGCGAGGACCTCGTGGGCGATGGCGTCGGCGTCGAGCACGAGGCCGTCCGGTCCGGCGAGGAGCCGCGCGACGAGGGACTTGCCCGAGGCGATGCCTCCCAGGACGCCCAGAACGAGGGGAACGGGCTTCGGAGAGGGCGTTTCCATGGGAAACCCGGCCCCGCTCCCGGGGTAGGGGAAGGCGGATCCGGAACCGCAGGCTAAGCGCCCCGGAGGGCCGGTCAAGGCCTTCGAATTCCCTTGCGGGAGTCGACCCGCGTCGGGTATCAAGGCGCCCCCTTGCGGCCTGGATCGCACTCGAAATGCACCGTAAACGGGGCACGCCGGGCGAAACAAGGCACGCCGAGCCCCCAAGACCCCCCAGAATCCCCAGCCAGGGGCCGTCCGACATCCCAATGATGAGGAGAGTCCGAATGTTGCGCTCCAACCGCGGCGCCGCCCGCGTCAGCATCGTGTGGATCATCGTCGCCGGCGTGATGTTCCTCGTCGCCGTGGTCTTCGCCTTCGTCGCGAGCAGCGACCTGACCAAGGAGCGCGATGCCAAGGAGGTGGCGCTCGCCGACAAGGCCCAGGCCGAGACGCTCGCGAACGAGGCGTCGGACTACGCGCGGAAGCTCTCCGAGGCGGTGGGCTGGTACGACGCCGAGAGCGCCAACCCGCGGGCCAACATCGACCTCGTCACCGCGGCGGTTTCGGAGCTTCGGGACACCTTCACCGACCTCGGCGCCGACGACACCGACTTCGAGAAGGCCCTGCCCAAGCTCCGGGCGGCCTACACGGCGCGCGGCCGCCAGATCGGCGAGCTCGAGACGCGCGTCCAGGGGCTCCAGAGCGAGCTCACGGTCAAGGACAACACGATCGGCCAGATCACCTCCGAGAAGCAGGGCCAGATCGACGAGCTGCGCAGCCAGCTCGCCGACGAGACGCAGAGCGCCGCGTCGCGCAACGAGGAGCTCGAACGGCGCCTCGCGACCGCGAACCAGAACCTCTCGGAGAAGGACGTGGAGTTCCGGCGGGCGGAGAACACGATCGCCGACAACACGCGCGCCCACGAGAAGGAGAAGCTCGCCATGCAGACGCGCATGAACGAGCTCGCGAACGACCTCAAGTTCTCCAAGGACCCCTTCAGCAACTACCCCGACGGCAAGGTCGTGAGCATGTCGGACAAGCTCGGCCTCGGGTGGATCGACATCGGCTCCGAGCAGCGCCTCGTGCGCGGCGTCCGCTTCCGCGTCGAGTCGGGGACCGCGGGCAGCCGCAAGCTCAAGGGCATGGTCGAGGTCGTCAAGGTCGAGGCGAAGATGGCCGAGGTGGCCGTCGTCAGCCTGGTCGACACGTTCAGCCCGATCGTCTCCGGCGACGTCATCATCAACCCGCTTTACGACCCCACCGGCGGTCGCAACGCGATCCTCGTCGGCCGCTTCTCCGGCGCGTTCAACGAGAAGGAGCTGACGCTCCTCCTGAACCGCATGGGCATCAACGTCCAGAAGAGCTACCAGAACACGACGCACTTCATGATCGTGGGCTCGGAGATCTACACCGACATGGAGACCGGCGAGCCGCTCGAGGATCCGATCCAGCCGTCGGATCTGCCCGAGTACAAGGACGCGGTGGCGAACGCCGTGCAGGTGATCCCGCTGCAGGACATCCGCGAGTTCTTCAAGGTGGACACGCGGACGTCGGAGAACTAGCGCACCTCCGCACGCCGAGAAAGCTCCGCAAGAAGCACCGGACGGCCGCGACGCTCGTCGCGGCCGTTTTTTTATGATGGCCCGCCATGGCGGAGCCCGAAGATCCCTTCGAGAGCACGCGCATGACGCTGGGCGAGCACCTCGAGGAGCTCCGCCACCGCCTCTTCATCGGCGTCGGGACGATCTTCGTGCTCCTGATCGCCACGTGGTTCATCCGCGACTACGCGACGACCATCGTGCTCCGTCCCTACTTCGTGATGACGGAGATGCTGGTCGAGCACTACACCGCGGAGGCGGAGGAGAAGCTCGCCGAGGATCCGACGCTCGACCGTGGGGAGTTCTTCGTCGAGATCGCCCCGGGGGAAGAACGCCTTCGCTTCTTCCAGGACACGCGCATGCAGGCGGTGGCGCCGGGCGAGCCGTTCTTCTTCATGCTGAAGATCTGCCTCTTCTTCTCGCTGTTCGTCGGAGCGCCGGTCCTCCTGTGGCAGGTGTGGAAGTTCGTCGCCGCCGGCCTCTACGAGCGGGAGCGCAAGAGCATCCTGCGGTACTTCCCGGCGAGCGTCGCGCTCTTCGTCGTCGGGGTCGTCTTCGGCTACTTCCTGCTCGTGCCCTACGGCATGTACTTCCTGAACCGCACGGCGCCGATCGAGCTGATCCGGCCGGACTTCCGCGTCCAGGAGTACTTCAGCTTCCTGAGCTCGCTCTGCCTGGCGCTCGGGCTCGTGTTCCAGCTCCCGATCCTGATGATGTTCCTGGCGCGTCTCGACATCGTCCCGCCGGCGGCCATGGCGAAGTACCGCGGGACCATGCTGGTCACGGCCGTCATCATCGCGGCCTTCCTGACGCCGCCCGATCCCTACACGCAGTTGATGATGGCGGGACCGATCGTCGCCCTGTACGAGATCGGGATCTGGTGCGCCAAGCTGGCGGCTCCGAAGCCGGTCCTATGACGGGGAGCGCGCACGTGGGACGGCGAGCCGTCGTCGTCGCGGTGGGGGACGAGCTTCTCGCGGGCGTCCATCCCGACCTGAACTCGCCGGAGATCGCGCACCGGCTGCTCTCGCTCGGCGTGGCGACCGCGGGCGTCACCGTCGCGGGCGACGACGAGGCGCCGCTCACCCGCGCGCTCGCCGCCGCGATGACCGAGGCGGAGCTCGTCCTCGTCACCGGGGGGCTCGGGCCGACGCTCGACGACCTGACGCGCCACGCGCTCGCCGCCGCCGCGGGCCGGGAGCTCCTCCACTCCGAGGAAGCCTGGGACCAGGTGACGGCCTGGTACGCGAAGCGCGGCGCGCCGATCCCCGAAACGAACCGCCGCCAGGCGCTCGCACCCCGGGGCGCCGCCATCCTGCCGAACCGCGTCGGAACGGCGCCGGGGCTGCGGCTCGAGCTCGACGGGTGCGTCGTGTTCGCGCTGCCAGGACCGCCGGCGGAGATGCGCGACATGCTCGAGCGCGAGGTGCTGCCCTGGATCGAGCGCACGCGCGACGGCGGCCGGCTCGGCGAGCGGCGGTTCTACCTCTTCGGTCTGTCGGAGAGCGTCTTCGCCGAGGAGGTCGGCCCGTGGATGGAGCGCGACGCCAATCCGCTCATGGGCTGCTCGGTGAAGGCGGGGATCCTCACGGTCGTGCTGCGCGCGCGCGGCGCGACCGAGGACGAGGTGCGCGGCCTCCTCGACGAGCGGGCGCGGGAGTTCCGCCGGCGGTTCGACGAGCATCTCTTCAGCGAGGAGGAAGCCGCGCTCGAGCAGGTGCTCGGCCGGCTCCTGATCGAACGCGGACTCTCGGTCAGCGCCGCCGAATCGTGTACCGCCGGCCTGGCCGTCTCGCTCCTCGGGCGCGTTCCGGGGATCAGCGAGGTCTTGAGCGAGACCTACGTCACCTACTCGAACGAGGCCAAGACACGCCTGCTCGGCGTCGCGCCCGAGCTCCTGGCCCGCCACGGCGCGGTCTCCGAGGAGACCGCCGGGGCGATGGCCCTCGGCGCGGCGCGTGCCGCGGGAGCGCGCGCCGCCTTTGCGATCACCGGCGTCGCGGGCCCCGACGGTGGGACGGAGGAGAAGCCCGTGGGCACCGTGTCCTTCGGGACCGCGCTCGACGGCGAGGTCGAGACCGCGACCCGCCGACTTCCGCCGACGAACCGCGACCACATCCGAGCGCTCGCCGCGCGCACCGCGCTTTTCCTGCTCTTCAAGCGGATCGCGGCGCACGATTGACCGCCGATTGACTCCGATTGACCGGCGGGAGGGCCGTTGGTATCGTCCCCGCCCGCTCGGTTACCCCGTGGTGTAATTGGCAACACAACTGGTTTTGGTCCAGTCATTCCAGGTTCGAGTCCTGGCGGGGTAACCACTCCTCAATACCCGAGCGATTCGAGGATCCGCACCACCTCCGGATCCTCGCGCTCCAGGCGTTCCCGCTCCCGCTGGAGGATCTGCGCGAGGTCGGCGAAATGCACGTCCGCCTCGGCGAAGCGAACGAGCTCCGCCTGCAGGCGGGCCAGCGGCGCGGTCGGGGGCGGCGCGCCGGCGAGGTTGACGGTCTCGCCGGGGTCCGCGGCGAGGTCGTAGAGCTCTTCGGAAAGGACGACCGGCTCCCGCTTCACCCCGCGGTCCGCCTCGCGGTGGGTGTAGCGCCGGATGAGCTTCCAGTCGCCGATCCGGACCGCCTTGATCTGAACGGTGAGGGAGAGGTCGTGCCGCTCGATCTTCTCGCTGAAGACGGGGTGTTCACCCTTGGCGGTCCGGCCGCGCACCAGGCGCGCGCGCGAGACCCCCCGCGGCGAGCCCGGTTCGAGGCCTTTCCGGCGCGGGAGCCGGTCGAGCCCGCAGAGCTCGAGCAGCGTGGGGGCGAGGTCGACGAGGGACACGTCCGCGTCGACGGTCGCCGGCACGACGCCGGGGCCGGAGACGAGGAGCGGCACGCGGCACGTCGTCTCGTAGGCGAAGAATCCGTGCTCGAACCAGTACAGGTGCTCGCCGAGGCTCTCGCCGTGATCGGAGACGAACACGACGAGCGTGTTCTCGAGCATCCCCGCCGCGCGGAGGCCGTCGAGCAGCCGGCCGATCTCCGCGTCCGCGAAGTGAATCTCGCCGTCGTAGAGGTCGCGCGCCCGGTTGGCGTCGATGCGTCCGTCGGGAAGCACGGCGTCCGCCGGCACGTTGTGCTCCGCGAGGTTGAGCTTCTGGATGGGGTGCTCCGGCTCCTCCCCCGGCAAGGGGATCGGGTCCGGACCGTCGGCGGCGAAGAGCGCGTGCTCCGCCGGCGGATCGTAGGCGCCGTGCGGGTCCATGTAGTGGAGGTAGAGGAACCAGGGGCGCGCGTCGACGGCCGCGAGGTGCGGTCCCGGCCCGTCGCGCGAGCCCGGCTCGCGCAGCCCGAGCGCGACGAGCGCTCCGTCGGTCAGGGACCTCGCCCGCCGCTGCGGCGCGTGGTTCGGCGGCACGCCGACGAGGTCCGGCAGATCCTCCACCCAGACCTGAAACCCGCGAGCGAGCCCGGAGCGGCGGTCGGTCATCACGTAGTTGCCGATGATGCCGATCGTGCGGTAGCCCTGTTCGGAGAAGGCCTCCGCGAGGAGGGGAACGTCGTCGTCGACGCGTTTCGCGAGGTCGCGGACGCCGTGGTCGTGCGGGTAGAGCCCGCTGAAGAGGGACGCGATCGCCGGGGTGGTCTTGGCGCGCGGGGTCTGGGCGTGGGTAAAGCGCGCGGAGCGATCGGCGAGGGCCGCGAGGTTGGGGGAGGTGTCGCGGTGGTAGCCGTAGGCCGAGAGGTGGTCGGGACGGAGCGTGTCGACGACGATGAGCAGAACGTTCGGACGGTCGGGAGCGCGCGCGCAGGACGCGAGGAGCGCGAGCAGGAGCCAGGGCGTCAGGCGCATGGAGGGAGTATGGCGGTTGGGTCGGGACGAGACGAAACGGATTGCGTGGGGTGAGGGCGTTTTCCCTGCGCGAAGAGCAACGGCCTTTCTTGGACACGCGAGTGGGCTCGGAGGCGGTTGAGGAGGCCCCGGCCGCGTCGGGCGGTGCTGCAGCGCGTTACGCAACGGCCGGGCTTTAAATCGTCTGCCGGACTCGAGAGCGCGTTCCCTGTACTGACTGAAGTGGGCCGCTTCGCTCGCGAGGTGAGAGGGTTAGGGACCTCCCGGCGTCTCGGCGAGGCGGAGCAGGCCGTGGCGTCTCCAGGCCTTGCCTAAGAGCCACGTCTTCGGCGAGACGATCGGTCCGAGCCAATCGTCGGGGGTGTAGTCCTTCCAGCCGTCGAACCAGTGGCCGGAGCTGAAGGTATCCGGTTGCCCTTTGGGGATACGGCGTTTGTGCTTGCGGCCGTTGTTGAGGACGTAGCTCAAGACGTTTCGCACCTCGCGGGCCGAGCGGAGGATGCGATCGTGATAGCGGTCGGCGAAAACGCTCCCCTTGCGACCCCAGAGGCGGTTCAAGCCCCTCGCAATGCGGATGGAGAGCCCCTGGATGCCTCGCGACAGCGCCAAGCGGTCCGTTGCCTCCACGATCAGATGCAGGTGGTCGTTCTGGACCGAGAAGTGGACGAG
>JANQEJ010000122.1 GCA_028278425.1 Planctomycetota bacterium
AAGTTCGACGCGGCGGACGGTCTCCTCGCCAAGCTCGGGCCCGGGGCCGGCGAGCGCGAGCAGCTGCGCGCCGAGGCGACGCGCGTGCGGGGCGAGGCCGAGAAGGCGATCGACGCGCTGCCGGCCGACGCGTTCCCCAACGACGACGTCATCGGCGGCCTGCGTTCGGAGCTCCCGCCCGTCGGCTTCGGCTCCCCGCCGACGCTGGAAGAGATGCGCCGCGCTCTGGCCGAACGCCGGACCCTGTGCGAGGACATCGTCGCCCGCGCGAAGGCCGCGGGCACTCGCGCCGCCGATCCGGCGCGCGGGGAGTACCTGGCCGCGCGCAAGGAGCTCCTGGGCAAGATCGCGCAGCTGGCGGACCACGGCGGCGCGGCCGGGGGCAAGCTGCCCGAGTTCCGGAGCCGCGCGGACGCGCTGAACGACGAGTTCGCGAGCCTCGACGCGAAGGGGGGCGACCTCGGGGGCCCGCGGGACGCCGCGCGTGCGCTCGCCGCCGAGGTCCAGGCACGCCTGGACCACGTGGAGGGCAAGCGCCGCGAGCTGCTCGCGGAGGTCGAGGCGCAGAAGACGCTGGTCCAACGGCGCTTCGATCAGCTGGTCGCCGAGGTCAACGCGAACCTCGGCAAGAAGGCGGCCGACTTCCAGCCGTTCGCCGACGGGGTCGCGGCCGAGATCGCCGACCTCTCGCTGATGGCGGGCTCGAACAGCCACGAGGCGCTGCGCGCGTGCATCGACGGCTTCGGCGAGCTCCTCGGTCGACTCCAGTCCGTCACCGCGGACGCGGGGACCGCGCAGGGCTTCGGCGGGGTGCTCACCCGCCACAAGGAGCTGAAGGCGCAGCTCGACGGCTCCGCCATGAAGACGGTCGCCGCGACCGCTTACGCGAAGCTCACCAAGGCGCTGGACGCGACCAAGACGGCGGCCCTGTCCATGGGGCCGGCGGAGGGCCTCGCGGCGCTCGACGAGTTCCGCACCGTGGAGCTCGAGCCCGCGATCGCCAAAGCGACCGACGCCGTGGGCTACCGGGCGACGTTCGAGCAGAAGAACACGGCCGCCAAGCTGGCCCTGAAGCAGCTGAAGGCCAGGAAGGACGCGCCCAAGCTGTACGCGGCCCTCGAGGCGAAGCGCCAGACCGCGAAGACGCAGGCGAAGACCGAGGGACAGGAGCAGGCCGGCATCCGCACCGCGGAGGCCGTCCAGGCGAAGGCGGCGGAGGCCGCGCGCGATCCCGCCGTCCGCAGCGAGGCCGAGGGGAAGCTCGCACGCGAGGAGTTCGAGAAGGAGGGGAAGCTGCGGGAGTTCAACATCCGCATGTCCGACTTCGAGAAGGGCCTCTACAAGCGGGCCTGCAAGGCCGTCGACGACGCGGTGGAGAAGGACCCGAGCCTCAAGGGCGAGCTCGACCGGATGATCGAGCAGTGCAAGAAGGAGGCAAACGCGTTCGACTTCGCCTCGGCGAACACGCACCTGAAGTTCGCGCAGGAGCACGCCGAGGGCATCATCGAGAACCCGCAGGGCCAGAAGGTCACCTCGAAGAAGAACCTCCCGCACATGCGCGACGCTTGGATCAGCGCCGTGGCGACCTTCCACGCGGAGCTCGACAAGCTGAAGAAGGAGATCACGCCCGCGACCAAGGGCGACCAGGAGAAGCGGGTCAAAGCGGCCGCGACGAAGGCCGTCGGCGAGATCGAGGGGCTGAAGAAGCTCCTGCGGCCGAATGCGTTCAGCGCCCACATAGCGCTCCTGGCGGGAGACGCCACGGACGACGCGAAGCGCAAGTCGCGGGAGGCCGCGATGAAGATCGTCCGCGAGTACGACAATCGCCTGCAGAAGGGGCCGCTCCTCCTCAAGCTCGCGAAGAAGAACCCCCTCGTCGCGACCGTTCCCAAGGCCGTCGCTTCCCTGAAGACGGTGCTCGCCGACGTCGAAGTCAACCTGCAGCGCTGCCTCTGATCCGGAGACCGAACGATGGAACAGACCCAACTGGACTGGATCGGGGAGTTCGCCGGCCTCGCGCTGGACCGCGAGGCGTACGAGCAGCGCGAGCGAGAGAAGGACGCCGCGATGCAGCTCATGCACGACCGGATGGACAAGGGCATGCGCGACCGCCTGTCGGTGGCCTTCCGCGAGCTCGACGTCACGGTCGGTGGCAAGAAGCTCGGTGACATGATCAACCTCGGCGGCGACCAGCTGAAGGAGATCGACCGCACCGAGCTCGACGGCGAGATCGACGACGTCACCTGGGACAAGGTCACGGCCTTCTTCCGCGCGTTGGACGAGGTCCGCAAGAACGCGGACTACCTGGCGAACCACACCACCGAGGGGCGCGGCCCCGACGGCGAGGAGGAGCGCGTCCCGCTCTTCACCGAGAAGGAGCTCACGGAGGAGTTCTACTTCCCCCTCGTCCGCGAGCGCCTGATCCCCGACTCGATCGTCCCCGATCCCTTCTCGAAGACGCAGAAGATGATCGACGCGACCGACGCCCTCTACGACGAGCGCATCGCGCAGGCCAAGAAGGAGGGCGGGCTGACGCCGGACTGGGACCCGATGCGCAGCATCCTCGAGAAGGGCGGCAAGCTGGCGTCGGCGGCTGGCGACATCGCCGGGTCCTGCGGTGGCGCGGACGCGAAGCTGGCGAAGGACGTGCTGGGCCTCGTCGCCCTCACCGCGGACGGCCTCGTGGCCGCCAAGGACCTCGGCGACCTGAAGAAGGACGCGATCGACAGCGCCGGCACGATCACCGAGAAGGTCGGCAAGATCATCAGCAAGTGCATCGCGCTCGGTGGCCAGAAGGAGGCCTCGGAGGCCTTCCAGAGCGGCTGGAACATCGGCAAGGCCACCGGCACGATGATCGCGCGGCTCGGGGAATCGCCGCCGAACTGGGAGAAGGCGGTCGTGGCGTTCGGCGACGGGCTCGGCGAGGCGATCTCGGCGGCGAACCGCGACGGGGACCCGGTCGTCCGCAAGATCGGCGTGGCCCTCAGCACGGCGATCAAGAGCGGCCCGACGGTGAAGAAGGTCGGCGGGTACCTGCGCGACGGCAAGACCTCCGAGGCCATCGACGAGCTGCTCGGCCTCGCCGAGACGGCGACCACTACGGCGACGAGCGAGAAGTTCGCGGACGACCCGAGCCTGTCGGACGCCGACAAGGCGAAGGCCACGAAGGACGCCGAGGCGAAGGCGAAGATCATCAAGAAGACGATCGCCGACCTCAAGAAGGCCGCCATCGAGACCCACCAGGCGATGGAGGCGGACAAGGCGCTGCAGCAGATCCAGGCCGCGAGCGCGGAGGAGTTCGCGCAGAACACTTCGTCCATCGAGGTGCTCATCAAGAAGATGCAGCGCGACCGGATGATCATCGAGCTGGCGGCGAAGATCGCCCAGGGCGGCACCGCGGTCATGGCCAAGTTCGTCCCCGGCCTCGGCGCAGTGAACGCTGCTGTGAACATGGCGGCGAACATCATGGCCGCGGCCCAGCGCGCCGTGGACCTCAACCGGTGGCTGAAGAACCGGGACGATTTTCGCCAGGCCGTCAGCTCGCTCTCGGCGCCGGCGCAGAACTTCGTCAACAACCAGAAGGAGCAGTTCTCCCACTACACGATCCAGGCCGCCTGCGACCTCGCCCAGTTCATCGGCGAGTCGCTCAAGCTCGGCGGGATCACGGCCGGCGCCGGCGCGATCGTCTCGGCCTCCGCGGGCGCGGCGAAGACCACCGAGGAGGTGCTCTACGACCTCAACCGCGAGATGAAGCTCGAGGCCGCGTGGAAGCGCACCGTCAAGGCGCGGGAGAACCCGCGCAACCGGCGCCTGGCGCTCCAGGCGCGGTCGATGAACGGGACGCTGGCCAAGTACTGCGTCGCGTGGGGGGCCGTCATCGAGAACGACAAGATGGCGCGCACGGCGATGAGCGCCTGCGGCCTCAACGAGACCACGCTGCAGCACAAGGACTCGAAGAACGCCGACAAGGTGGTCAAGTACCTCGAGCTCTACTTCAAGGACGACCAGACGCTCGTGCGCGAGTTCCCCGCCACCCCGGAGTGGGCCCCCGGCAAGGTCGAGCTGACCGCGCGCTTCTGGGTCACCGTGCACGCCAAGGGCGCGAAGGAGGGCGACCTGGCCAAGTCCAGCACGGGCAGCGTCGCCTCGCTCCTGGAGGACGTGCGCGCGGCCCACAAGGACGTCGAGGCGAACCAGGGCGAGACGACCCTCGACGCGGTGGTCGACGACGAGGTCGCGCTCCTCGACGAGCTCGAGCGCGCGCTCGAATCGACCTCTCCCAAGCACGCGTCGAGCGGCGAGCCGCACATCGCGATGCAGGCCGTGATCGACGAGCTGCTCCTCCTGCTCACCCAGGAGCGGGTCTGGGCCGAGAAGCAGTACAACTACGCCGACGTCGGCGCCGACGACCTCTTCCGCGAGGCCGAGCGGACCGCGGCCGAGGAGGCCGAGCTCGAGGCGCTCGAGGCCAAGCTCGCGAGCGACCGCACGTCCCGCGAGGAGCGCGAGCGGCTCGCCGAGGAGAAGCGCCGGAAGGAGGAGGAGAAGGCCCTGAAGGGGGCCCGCAAGTCCCTCGACCAGGCGCTCCTGCGGGCGAAGGGCAGCCTGAAGAAGTCGCTGAAGAACGTGCCCTTCGTCTACTACGAGAAGGTCGCTCTGAAGGACGGCAGCTTCGAGACAGGACCGCTCCTCTGCGTCAACGAGAGCTCGGCCCTCTTCGAGACCTCACCCTACTTCGAGGTGACGGGCGCACCCCTGCACGGGACGATCGTCGCGAAGGGCACGCAGCGTCGCAAACCGTACCTGCGCTTCAAGGGCATCAGCGCGGACCAGATGTACAACGGCCTCGCGAAGTCCGGCGCGCCGATGAAGGGCTTCAACGGCCCGGGCGATCTGGACCTCGTGACCTAGTCCGACCTACCGGCCGTCCGCGAGCTTGCGCCACGGCCGGTCGCCGAGCGCGGCCGGGTTCTTCCAGGGCTTCTTGAGCGTCGAGCTCTTGGGCTTCGGTGGCTCCGCGGCCGTCGGCTTCTTCGACGCCGCGGGCTTCGTCGACGCTGCGGGCTTCGGGGGCTCTACGCGGCGCTGAGGAACCGGCTTGCGCGCTGGCGCGTGCGGGTTCCGGCCCTGGCCCTGGGGCGCGTACTTGTTCTTGATCTTCGCCGCGAGCGAGGGGGCGGGAGCGCGCGGCGGTTCCGGGGCGGGCGGTTCCGGAGCCGCCGGTGCGGGCGGGGCCGTCGCCGCCGCGGGGGGCACCTCGGGTGCGGCCGGCGCGTCGCCGCCGCCGAGCTCGGCGAGGAGCGCGTCGAGATCCGACGCTCCGTCCTCCGCGGCCGGAGCGGCGGCGGGAGCGGGCGGAGGCGGGGGGTCCACCTCGACGACCGGCTCGGGCTCGGGAGCTGCATCGCCGCCCAGGTCCGCGAGGAGGGCGTCGAGGTCCGCGTCGGCCGCGGCCGGCGCCGCTTCCGCTTCCGCGGGCGCCGGCGTGGGGTCGGGCGCGGGCTCCGGCGCCGCATCGCCGCCCAGGTCCGCGAGGAGCGCATCGAGGTCGACGTCCGCGTCGGCCGCCGGCGCCGGCGCCGGCTCGGACGCCGCGTCGTCGCCGCCGCCGAGGTCCGCCAGCAACGCGTCGAGGTCGACTTCCTCGTCGGGATCCGGGAGCTCGTCCGCCATGGGCGCGGCTCATCCTCGGCGCCGCGCCCGAGACCGTCAAGCGCCCGCCTACTCCGACGCGGGATCCTCGTACCCGAGCGCCCGCAGCTGCTCGATCTGTTCGGGGGTCAGCTGGATCTCGCCGCCGCTTCCCGCGAACGCCGCCGCGTCGCGCTCCGCCTCGGCCTCGAGCTGCAGGAGCGCCGAGAGGAGCTCCGCGGCGACCTCGGGCCGCTCGTTCGACACGTCGTTCGTCTCCGCCGGGTCGGCGTGGAGGTCGTAGAGCGCACTCTTGCCCGTCTCGTGGTCGTGCACGAGCTTCCAGGGCGGGGCGCGGTAGCTCGAGAGCGGGACGTAGGCGCGCTCGGACAGCGCCGGCCCGGGCGGCTCCCCCTCGCCCCGCGCGAGCTCGAGCAGGCTCTCGCCCTGCATCCACTCCGGCACGTCGACGCCGAGGAGCTCGAGCAGGGTCGGTGCGGCGTCGAGCACGCGCACCTGCTCGTCCACGCGGCCGCCGGCCGGCACGGACCCGGGCGCGACCAGGAGCAGCGGCACCCGCGTCTGCTCGTCGAAGAGGGACCAGCCGTGGTAGGCGCCGCCGTGCTCGCCGAACTCCTCGCCGTGGTCGGAGACGAGGAGCACCGCCGTCGACTCCGCGAGCCCCGCCGCCGCCAGGTGGTCGAGCACGCGGCCGAGCTCGCCGTCGACGAACTGGATCTCGGCGTCGTAGCGGGCGGCGTTCTCGCGGTGGTCCGGCGCGACGTCCCCGTACGACGACGCGTCGAAGCGCGCCCGGTGGGGGTCGGGGGGGTCGTAGGGCTCGTGGGGATCGAGGTAGTGCAGGTAGAGGAAGAACGGCGCGGCGTCCGCGCCGCGCCGGTCGAGCCAGCCGAGGGCCTCCTCGGTCACGCCCCGCGTCGTCCCCGAGAGCCACTCGTTGCTCTGCCGCCAGTTCGGGTCCTCGGCCGCGAGGCGCGCCGGCACGCACACGTAGTGCTCGAAGCCCTGGTCGAAGCCGAACACGGGATCGACGTTGATGTTCGCCACGGCGCCGGCGGTGTCGAAGCCCGCGTCGCGCAGGAGCTCGGCCAGGGTCACCAACTGGGGCC
>JANQEJ010000174.1 GCA_028278425.1 Planctomycetota bacterium
CCTCGACGGCGACGGAGACCTGGACGCCGCCGTCGCGTGGGACGCTTCGGGCGAGATCGGCTGGCACCAGAACACCGACGGCACCGGGTTGTTCGGCGAGCGCCAGGTCATCGCCTCCGGCACGTCGACCCTCTGGTTCCCGCAGGCGGCCTTCGCGGCGGACCTGGACGGCGACGGCGACCAGGACGTGCTCTCCGCGTCGGCGAACGACAACAAAATCGCGTGGTACGAGAACGACGGCTCGGGAGCATTTGGACCGCAGCAGGTCATCACGCTCTTCGCCCAGTTCGCCAGCGACGTCCACGCGGCCGACCTGGACGGCGACGGGGACGTGGACGTCCTCTCGGCGTCCCCGCAGGACGGAAAGATCGCCTGGTACGAGAACCTGGACGGCGCGGGGATCTTCGGACCGCAACAGGTCATCGTCAGCCTCAACCAGCCCCGGGCGGTCATCGCGACCGACGTCGACGGCGACGGAGACCAGGACGTCGTCGCTACGAACTTGAGCGCCGGCGGCACCACGTGGTACGAGAACGACGGCCTGGCCCACTTCGGGCCCAAGCAGACCATCGGATCGGGCGGCACCGTGCGGCCCCACGCGGCGGACGTCGACGGCGACGGCGACCAGGACGTCCTGGGCGCGTCGAGCTCCGCCAGCACGTTCACCTACTGGTTCCCGAACGACGGCCTGGGGACCTTCGCGCCGAAGATCAACGTCGTCATGGAGGGCTCCCACTCGGTCGTCGCCGGCGACTTCGACTCCGACGGAGACCAGGACGTGCTCGTCGGTCAGGGCTTCGACGACGAGGTCGCGTGGTTCGAGAACGTCGACGGCGCGGGCAACTTCGGTCCGCAGACCTTCATCGGCGACATGCTCACCGTCTTCTCGGTCTTCGCCTCGGACGTCGACGCGGACGGCGACCTGGACGCGCTCGCAGCAGCCTCGGGGCCGAACCGCGTGTCGTGGTACCGCTGCGGACCGTGCCCCACGCCGCTCGCCTCGTCGGAAGTGACGCGCCTCGGCACGCCGCCGAACCCCGCGGTCTTCCTGCCCGGCGTGACGAGCGGTCCGGTGTCCTGCCAGACCTGGGATCCGGTCATCGACCATTCGAGCTTCATGCCCTTCGCCATCGCGGACGTCGTCGGGATGTCGGTGACGTCGCTCAACGTCCCGTCGAGCATCGGCACGTTCCTCTGCGCGCCGCCCTCGCCCGGTCTCACGTTCGCCGCGGCCCCCGGTCAGCCGATCAAGATCCCCATCCCGGGGAGCTGCACGCTGATCGGCTTCCCGGTCTGCACGCAGGCGCTGTCGCGCGACGTCTTCGGCAACCTGGCGCTGACCAACGCGCTCGACATCACGATCGGGACGTTTTGAACCATGGGAACCCCGCTCGCCCTTCCGCTTTGCGCCGCGCTCGCTCCCGCCACGACCGCGTCCGCCCAGGACTTCGGTTGTGAGCAGATCATCACCACGTCCGAGCCGGACTTGCGCGAGGTGATCGCGGCCGACCTCGACGGCGACGGCGATCGAGACGCGCTCTCGGTCTCCGACGACGGCAACGCGATCGTGTGGTACGAGAACACCGACGGCCTGGGAGCCTTCGGACCCCGCCGGGTGATCGCGGAGGGCACCGCGGTCGTCTGGGAGCCGGAGTCGGCGTTCGTCACGGACCTGGACGGCGACGGCGACCGGGACGTCCTCTCGGCGTCGATGCTCGACGACAAGATCGCGTGGTACGAGAACACCGACGGCCTCGGGACCTTCGGTCCGCAGCAGGTCATCACCGCCGCGGCGTTCGGCGCCAACGACGTGATCGCCGCCGACCTGGACGGCGACGGGGACCAAGACGTCGTCGCCTCGGCGTTCTTCGGCAGCACGATCGCGTGGTACGAAAACACCGACGGAGCCGGCGCGTTCGGACCGGAGAAGCTGATCAGCACGCTCACAACGAACCCCCGCTCGGTGCTCGCCGCGGACCTGGACAGCGACGGCGACCAGGACGTCGCGACCAACTCGAGCACCACCGGCGAGAGCTGGCACGAGAACCTCGACGGCCTGGGCAGCTTCGGCCCCCCGCAGGTCTTCGGCGCGGGCAGCGGCGCGCCGCTACACGCGGCGGACCTGAACGGCGACGGGCTCACGGACATCCTCGCCGCGTCGATCCCCGTCACCTCGCCGACGCTCTGGTACCCGAACGCCGGGCTCGGGACCTTCGCGCCGCCGCAGCTCATCGTCAACCAGGCCGCGCACTCGATCGCAGCCGGGGACTTCGACGGCGACGGCGACCAGGACGTGCTCCTCGGGCAAGGCCACGACGACGAGGTCGCGTGGTTCGAGAACACCGACGGCGCCGGGTCCTTCGGTCCGCAGCAGGTCGTCTCCGACGACGCGCTCTTCGTGGTCTCGGTCTTCGCGGCGGATCTGGAGGGGGACGGCGACCTCGACGCCTTCTCCGCCTCGGTGTGGGACGACAAGGTCGCTTGGTACCGGTGGGGCCCCTGCCCCGGCGGCTTCCCGTCGGCCGAGGTCGTCCGCCTGGGCACGCCGCCCAACCCCGCGGCGTTCCTTCCGGGCGTGACGAGTGGACCGATCCCGTGCGAGGTCTGGGATCCGGTCGTCGACCATTCGAGCTTCCTGCCCTTTGCCCTCTCCGACGTGATGGGCATCTCCACGACGCCGATCAACGTGCCGTCGAGCATCGGGACGTTCCTCTGCACGCCGCCGGCGCCGAGCCTGATCTTCGCGAAGTCGCCGGCGTTTCCGTTCCAGATTCCCGTTCCAGGCGATTGCGCGCTGATCGGTACGACCGTCTGCGCTCAGGTCCTGTCGCGAGACTTCTTCGGCAACGTGGCGCTGACGAACGCGCTCGACGTCACGATCGGGGCGTTTTAGCGCGGCGCCGCTTGCGCACCGGTCCCGCGGGCTGGGGGTATCCCTCGAGGTCGGCCGGCGCATTGCGTGTCACCTCCCAGCGCTCCCTCGCGCACGGAGAGCTGGAGGCAGTCCGATGAACACGAACTTCAACGCCCGGCTCGACCGCTTCGAGACGTTCCCCCTCGAAGGCGAGACCACCCTCGGGCGCGACCCCCGCTGCACCATCGTGCTGACCGACCCCCGGGTGTCGCGCGTTCACGCGATCGTGGAGCCGAGCGGCGACGGCTGGAAGCTCGTCGACCGCAGCAGCAACGGGATGCTCATCAACGGTGAGACCTTCCCGAGGGTCGCGCGGTTGCGCCCCAACGACCGCATTCAGATTCAGGATTACCTCGTCTTCTTCCGGCCGGGGTTTCTGTTGGTTCATCGGCCGGAGGAGGGCAGGTTGAGCGCTTAGGCGGGCCGCGAACCGTCTCGACGTTAGAATCGGAGCCCGCTCGCAGGCTCGCTTCCGGCCGGTTCGATCGCGCGCATGACGTACAAGGTCTTCGTCTCCTCCACGTACCTCGACAACGTCAAGCGGCGGCGTGCCGTGATCGAGGCCATCCGCTCGATCGGGATGGTGTCGGTGGACATGGAGACGATGGTCCCCGAGACGCGGGAACAGGCGGAGCGGTGCATTCGCGAAGCGCGAGACGCCGACGTCGTCGTGGCCATCCTCGCGTGGAGGTACGGCTGGATCCCGCCCGGGTACGACAAGTCGGTGACCGAGCTGGAGATCGACGCGAACCCACAGCGTCTCGTCCTGCTGATCGACGAGGACGAGCCGGTGGTCGTGCGCGAGGCCCTGGGCGGTCCCCCCGACCGCGGGTCGTCGCTTGAGAAGCTCGACGCCCTCAAGAAGAGCCTTTCCGAGAAGCACGCCGTCACGTTCTTCACCGAGAGGAGCCTTGCGGCGAAGGTCGTACTGGGCCTGCAGCGCTGGAAGGACGAACGCGAGGAGACTCCGACCGCGCATCCCCCGGCGGACGACGAGGAAGCGCGCTACCGCACCCTCGCCCTCAAGCTCCACGGCGACGCGAAGCTCATCGGCTTCCCCGAAGTCCGCTTCGACCTCAAGCTGACCCACCTGCACGTCGAGGTCGAGGCCGCCCTCGACCTGCGCGGCGAGGGCGGGGCGGAATTCGGCGACTACGCCGAAGCGAAGCGATTGCGCGATGAAGGCGGCTATGACGCGCGCGCCCTCCCGCTCAAAACCGCCTTCGCCGACGCGGAGCGCCGCGGCAAGAAGGGCCTCGCGCTCCTCGGCGAGCCGGGCTCGGGCAAGACGACGCACGCGCAGCGGACGCTGCTCTGGGTGCTGGAGGACGGCTCCGAGTCGGTGGGGCTGGCTCCCGGCTACCTGCCCCTCCTCCTCCCCCTCAGCGCCTTCGTCGCCCCCGAGAAGGGCTTCGTCCCGTTCGCGCGCGGCTGGATCGCCTCCGAGTTCGCGCAGCTCGGCGAGGACTTCGCCGACCGCGTGCTGCGCCGCGAGCGCCTTCTGCTCCTGCTCGACGGGCTCGACGAGCTGCGGCCGGGCGCCGACCGCGCGCTGGTCGCCGCCGAGCTCAAGAACCTGCTCGAGGAGAACCCGACGTGGCGCGCGCTCGTCACCTGCCGCTTCGCCGGCTACCAGGAGCGGCTGCGCCTCGTGCCGAAGTACCAGGAGCTCCACCTGCCGACCTTCACCGACGCGCAGGTGGCACGCTTCGTCGAGAACTGGTTCCGCACCGTCGAGAAGCAGCTTCAGCCCGACCCCGACGACGCCGAGCGCGTCGCAACGGAGCGCGCCGAGGAGCTGAACGCGCGCTTCGGCGAGCGCGACATGCTCACGCCGCGGATGACCGAGCTGCGGCGGAACCCGCTCCTGCTAGCGATCCTGTGCCTCGTCTTCCGCGAGGAGCACGGCCAGCTCCCGCGCCGCCGGGTCGAGCTCTACCGGCGTTGCGTGGACGTCCTTCTCCGCCGCTGGGCCGAACGCGTGGACGAGGTCGGCCTCTCGCCGGAGGAGAGCCTCCAGCTCCTGCGCCCGCTCGCGGCGTGGATGCACGGGAAGGGCTCCAAGCGCCGCGAGCGGAACGCGGTCGAGAAGCAACTTGAGCGGATCCTCGCGGAACGGCCCGATCTCGCCGGGCGGGTCGAGCCGGCGTCCTTCCTGACCGCCGTGCGCGAGGACTGCGGACTGCTGACGGGCTGGAGCGACGAGCACTTCGGTTTCCTGCACCTCGGCTTGCAGGAGTACCTGACGGCCGTGGAGCTCCACGCGCGCGCCACGGACGACGAGCAGAGTCCTGTGGTGATCGCCGAGCTGGCCGGGCATCTCCGGGAGGAGTGGTGGCAGGAGGTCCTCCTACTCGTGCTCTCGCTCGACGGCCCGTGTCTGTTCGAGCCACTGATGGCGGCAATGCTCGAGCAGGACGGCGCGGCCGAACAGGAAAACCTCTTCGGCTATGCGCTTGAGGACGCCGCGGAGACGAGCGCAACGCCGTTCGTGTGCTTCCTCGAGCGGGACACCGATGGCGACAACAAAGAGGCGGCAAGCCGTTGCGTAATGGCGGAGCGGCTTCTCCGCCGGATCGACCCCAAGGCGGCAGAGCAGGTTCTCATAGACACAGTGCTCAGGGCCGTCTCAGCCGACGAACCTGATGCGACCGAGCGCGTTCGGGCGCCTCGGGGAGGTTACGACTTGGTGCGGATCCCCGGGGGGACCTTCCGGATGGGCTCACCCCAAGACGAGGCAGGCCGGTTCGAGGCCGAGGATCCGCGGCACGAGGTCGTCGTGCCGAACTTCTTCCTCGGTGTCGCCCCGGTGACGAACGAGGAGTACGCGCGCTTCCTCGAGGCGAACCCGGAGGTCGAGCCTCCGGAGTACTGGGGCAACAGGAGTTACAACCAGGCGCGTCAGCCCGTCGTCGGAGTGTCTTGGGACGAGGCACAGAAGTACTGTGATTGGGCCGGCCTCCGCCTGCCGACGGAGGCGGAGTGGGAATACGCCTGCCGGGCCGGCACGGAGACGCGTTTCTGGTCAGGCGACTCCGACGAGGACCTGGCTCGGGTGGGCTGGTATCGGAACAACGCGGAGCAGCGCCTGCACCCGGTCGGGGAGAAGCCCGCGAACCCCTTCGGGTTGGTGGACGTGCACGGCAACGTGTGGGAGTGGTGCCAGGACGCTTGGT
>JANQEJ010000191.1 GCA_028278425.1 Planctomycetota bacterium
CAGCCTTCGGCCTGACCGCCCGAATCCGGCGATTCCACGAGACCGAAGTCGTCTCGATCGGCCTCCCAGAAATCGGCCTTTGTCGGCCGGGCCTCTAGGTCATGAGCAGCAAGCTCCGAGTCCGAGGAAGTGTGAACCTCAGGGTGGTCGTCGCCGGATGCCTGCTACTTCTTGCAGGAATCGCGCTATGGAACTCTGAGGTTCTCCGTGCAGCCTTCAACGCCGAGGATCCACCTCTCACCGTCGGCGAGTTCCTTCACCGGCAGCAGGGAGATCGCTGGCCTGCGGCGCGAACTTCTGCGTTGGAACGAGGCTGGCTGACTACGGAGTATCTTGATAGCGCAATCGACGAGCGGGAGATCAGCCCCTGGGAACACGTGGAGCCGATGCTGCGCGACACACTGGTCGGTAGCGGGTTCAAGGACTCTTGGCACCGAGCCAGGTTCTCCAAGGCGTGGATTGAAGAGAGTGGCTTCATGGATCCAAGGGTGAACCCGCGACAAGAAGGACTCAGTGAGGAGAAGCTCGAAGATCTGTTGAGGTTGAACGAGGACTTCCAGCAGGCACTTCAGCCCTTGATCGACTCCGCGATCGTGGCGTTGATGCTGGCGCTCCAAGACACCCTGGACCGTGGCGACTATCTCGCATGCCCGATCGTTCCCGATCAATCATGGGTGACACCTAAGCCGAAAGCGGGCGCGGGAGGGTTTCGATACCTCGAGTCGATGTCGTTGCACGGGTGGAACATCGTGGTCGAGGTCGTGGCGCAGGACTACCCGGAGCTGAAGGCGGCTGTGACGGCTATTGACGAACTCAACCACCAGCGGATCCATGAGATCAAAGGAAGTCTCGGCGGGTGAGGTCCGTCTCCGCGTTACGTCTGGTTTCTGACCGTTCTAACCGAACGGCGAAATCATCTTGCGGAGCTTGGAGCGGTCAGAAACTGACATGACTCGGAGACGGACGCCGCAAACTCCGATCTCCGTGCTCTCCGACAACTCCGTTCATCTCCGTGTCAATTCCGGGCTCCGTGCCCTCCGTTTCGCTCCGCGATCTCACTCCACGAAGAACGGACTCGACCACGCCAAGCCACGGTCGGCCTGCACGACCCGCACGTAGACGTACTCGCCCGCGCTCAGCTCGGGCAGGTCCAACCCGACGCTGTACTGCCACGCGCCCTCGCAGTCGATCGTCTGCGCGATCGCGCCGCTGCGGATGACCTGCACGGCGTTGATCGGTGCGGTGCCGGTCACGTGGACGTAGAGGAACGCGGGCTCGTCGCCGCTCGGCGCGGCGATGGTCGAGCCCATGCGGTGTCCGTCGAGCGCGGTGCGGAGCAGGATCCGCGGGCCGCTGGTCGCGTAGCAGCGGCGTTGCCGCAGGGCCTCGAGCACGGCGTCGCGCGTGTTCTCCTCGGAGAGGATGGCGGCGAGGCCCCCGTGCGGGGAAGCGAGGTGGACCAGGCCCGGATGCCCGTCGTGGCTGTCGCCGCTGCCGACGAAGCCGAAGCGGTAGCCGCGGTCCAGCGCGTCGCGGACGAAGTTGCCCGGCAGCGGCGAGTAGATCAGCGCGGGCGAGTCCCGTGCTTCGCTCGAGCCGTGTACCGACATCACCTCGGTGATCGGCTCGAACTCGGGATCGGGCGGGATGTCCCAGTTCGTCGCGATGGGTCCGCCGGCCGAGTGGTGCGCGAAGGTCATCGCCGGGACTCCCTGCTCGCGCAGCGCGTCCCAGAGCTGGAGCGGCGATTCGTGCGATGCGTCGAGCGACGAGAAGACCGCGCCGCCCTCGTCGAAGTAGAGCACGTGGCGATGGCCGTGGATCCAGCTCGTCCACTCGTACCCGAAGAGCGTGACGAACCGGCCCGGCTCGTGGTGGTCGCGCACCGCGGCGTTCAGGCGCTCCCACATCTCGGGGTTCGCGTCGATCTTGAGCATGCCCCAGTGGTCGTGGTCGGTCAGCACCGAGACGTCGAGCGCCGCCACGTCGCGCGCGTAGGCGAAGTAGTCCTCCGGCGTGCCGGTCCCGTCGGAGAGGTTGGAGTGCCCGTGCAGGTCGCCCCAGAGGATGCGCGGCGCGCGCTCGTCGACGACGAGCGGGTTGCTCTCGCCCAGCATGCCCTCGAAGTCCTCCGGCGCGTCGGCGGGCATGGCGCGGCCGAGCAGGCGCACGACGCCGGCCTCGGCGACGCGCATCGCGACGGTCTTCACGCCGCCGTCCTCGATCGTCAGCTCGACGCGCTCGGGAACCACGACGCCCTCCGGCACGCCCGGGAAGTCGACGACGCCCTCGAATGCGACGCCCCTGTTGCCCGCGCGGTCGAGCACCGCGACGTGCAGCTCGACCTCGTCGCCGGGATGCGCCGTCGACGGCGCCGTCAGCACGATCTGCGCCGGCGGCCCCGGCAGCACGTTGATCGTCGGCGTGTCCGGCACGGCCTTCACGACGCCGTCGCCGTCGCCGTCGACCATGATCCAGAAGGGCGACTCGCGCTCCACGAATTGATCGGCGCGCGCCTTTCCCCGCCCGGCGCCGTAGACGAAGCGGATGCGTTCGCCCTCGCGCAGCGCGCGGCCGGCGATGCGGACCTGGAAGACGCCGCGGTCCGGCACGAAGGACTCGAGCGCGACGCCTTCGGCCTCGCACGACGCGGTCGTGTAGCCCGGAGCCGTCGGCATCTGGTCCTGTGGATCGCTCCAGTGCCAAAACGGTGGGATGGTCAGCCGCACGATGCCGCCGACCGCCACGCCCTCGGGTCCGGCCTCGTAGAGGATCGTCCACGTTCCGGGGCGCGACGCGACGGCGTCGACGGGATCCTCGAGCCACGCCTTGCCGCCGCCGTCGGACGAATGCCGCGGCGCGTCGCGCCCGTGGCGCAGCATGTCGACGCGGAAGCGCTGGGCCGTGGGGGGATCCTCGTCGCTCGCCGGAGGAACCCCGTCGGCCCCGAACGCGGCCGGGCCGCCGGGCGTCTCCGCGCTCTCGTCGCCGTCGCTCCCGCCACCGCAGTTCGCCACCGCGAGCGCGAGGCACGCGGCGAGCGCCACACCGGCGGCGGAGCGCACCGTCTGCCGCATCCGCATCCTCGTAGTGTCTCCCATTGGGCGTTCCGGTAAAAGTAGGCCATGAACAAGGCGTTTCGAGGCGTCCTGATCGCGCTCGCCGCAAGCTGCCAGGGAGCGCCGGCGGTCGTTCCCGGCCAACCCGACGCCAACGAGGATCCGGCGGCGCGGCCTCCGACGATCGCTGCGCACACCGCGGGGATGGACGCGCTGCCGGGGTTCCTTCCCGCCTGGCACGACGCGCGCGCGGCGAAGCTCTACTTCGAGGCGCCGGCGGACGGCGAGGAGCTCCTCTACTATGTCAGCCTGCCCGCCGGGCTCGGCTCGAACCGGGTCGGGCTCGACCGCGGCCAGCTCGGACCGCGCCGGCTCGTGACCTTCCGCCGGGCGGGACCGCGCGTGCACCTCGTGGCGCCGAACCTGGCCTGGCGGAGCAGCTCCGCGAGCGAGACGGAGCGCCGCGCCGTGGAGGATTCCTTCGCCGCGTCGGTCCTCTGGGGCTTCGACGTCGTCGCCGAGACGGACGGCCGCGCGCTCGTCGACGGCACGGCGTTCTTCCTGCGCGACGCGCACGGCGTGGCGCGCTCGCTCCGGAACGCCGGTCAGGGGAGCTTCTCCCTCGACGAGTCGCGCAGCGCGCTCTGGATGGAGACCACGCGCGGCTTCCCGGACAACACCGAGATCGAGGCGCTGCTCACCTTCACCGGCGACGACCCGGGCGGCGAGGTGCGGAGGACCGCCGCCGACCCGCGCGCGGTCAGCGTGCGCGTGCGGCATTCGTTCGTGCGGTTGCCGGAGCTCGGGTCGGGCTACGAGCCGCGCGACCAGGACCCGCGCGGCGGCTTCTACTCGACCTCGTGGAAGGACATGGCGGCGGCGGTCGACGCGCCGCTGCAGCGGAACGTCATCAACCGCCACCGTCTGGAGCGGGGCGGTGAGCCGATCACCTACTACGTCGATCGCGCCGCGCCGGAGCCGGTCCGCACCGCGCTCGTGGAGGGCGCGCGCTACTGGGCGCCGGTCTTCGAGCAGGCCGGCTTCCCCGGCGGGTTCCAAGTCGAGCTGCTCCCCGAGGACGCCGACCCGCAGGACGTGCGCTACAACGTGATCCAGTGGGTGCACCGTTCGACGCGCGGCTGGAGCTACGGCATGTCGGTGACCGACCCGCGCACCGGCGAGATCCTGAAGGGCCACGTGTCGCTCGGCGCGCTCCGCGTGCGGCAGGACGTGTTGCTCGCCGAGGGCTTGCTCTCGCCCTACGCGGCCGGCGACGGCGAGAGCGACGAGCGCGTCCTCGACATGGCGCTCGCGCGGATCCGCCAGCTCTCCGCGCACGAGGTGGGGCACACGCTCGGCCTGGTGCACAACTTCGCGGCCAGCATCAGCGACCGCGCGTCGGTCATGGACTACCCGGCACCGCGCGTGCACCTGTCGGACGACGGCGTGCTCGACCTCTCCGACGCCTACGCGCCGGGCTGCGGGAAGTGGGACGAGCTCGCGATCCGGTACGGCTACGGCGACGACCCCGAGGGCGTGCTGCGCGAGATGGAGGCGAGCGGGATCGCCTTCCTCACCGACGCCGATGCGCGGGGAACGGACCGCGCGCACCCGCTGGCGAATCTCTGGGACGACGGCGCGGATCCGGTGGCGGGGCTCGAGCACGAGATCCGCGTGCGGCGCATCGCGCTCGACAACTTCTCCGAGGCCGCCGTGCAGGCGGGCGAGCGGCTGTCCGTGCTCGAGGACGCGCTCGTGCCGCTCTACTTCCGGCATCGCTATCAGCTCGAGGCGTGTGTGCGCCAGCTCGGCGGCGTGAATTACGCGCACACCGTCCGCGGGGGCGAGCCGGCGGAAGTGCGGCCGGTGGACGCGGAAGTGCAGCGGCGCGCGCTCGAGGCGACGCTCGTGACGTTGCAGCCGGACTTCCTCGCGCTTCCGGAAGCGCTGCTTGCCCTGATCCCGCCTCCCGCGCCCGGTTCCGACCCCGCCGCGGAGCGTTTCGACGACGGTGATCTCCTGGTCGATCCGGTTGGGATCCGCGCGTCCGCGATCCGCTTGACGCTCGACTTGCTCCTGCATCCGACGCGGGCGGCGCGGATGGTGGACCAGAAGGTCGCCGATCCCGACCAGCCCGGCTTCGACACGGTTTGCGAGCAGCTCATGGCGCGCGGCTGGGCGCCGCCCGCCGGCGAAGACGGCGGCGAGCTCCGCACACAGCTCCTCGATCGCTTCATGGAGATGGCGAGCGCCGACGACGTCCCGCAGCGCGTGCGCCGCATCGCGCACAAGTCGATCACCGAGGTGCAGCGCCTGCTCGAGGAGGGCACGGTCCGGCGCGACACGATCGAAGCGCAGCGCCAGGCCCTCTGGGAGGAGAACCGCATTCGCCACTTCTTCGCGGACCCGCTGGCCGCGCGTCCGACGCCGGTGCGCCACCCGATCCCGCCCGGCTCGCCGATCGGCTGCGGGTACGACGGCGGCGGCTACTGACCGAGCGCGTCCGCGCGCACCCGCGCGGTGTCGCGCAGCGCGACGTACTTGGCGACGTTCGGATCCGACTCCGGCAGGAGCGCGATCAGCGTGTCGCAGAGCTCGACGGACTCCCGCCACCGCGCCCGGGCGGCGTCGGGGCGGTTCAGCCCGACCTCGTGCTCGGCCTCCTCGAACTGGAGCGCGGCGAGGATGCCGATCGCCTTGACGTGGTTCGGCTCGAGCTCGAGCACGCGCCGCAGCGTGCGCTCGAAGCGGACCGTGTGCTCGCGCCAGGCTTGAGCGCTTGCGCGGCCGGCCTCGTCGTCGCCGGCTCGGGCCGCCGCCTCCATCGCAGCGCGCGCCGTGTCGGCGCGGACTTTGGCGCAGCGCGCGAGGATCCAGTAGGTCTCGGTGAAGTCGGGCCGCAGCGTGAGCGCGTGCCCCAGCGCCTCCTCGGCTTCGTCGACGTGCTCCGCGGCGCTCGCGCGGTCGAGCAGCAGCGTCTCGGCGAGCTTGTGCTGGAGCTGCGGGTTGCCCGGGTCTCCGGCGACGAGCTTGCGGAACACGTCGATCGCCTCGTCGATCCTGCCCTCGCCGATCAGATCGGGCGTCGACCAGAAGAGCTCGAACGAAGGGAACTTGTCGTAGGAGTCCGGGAGCTCGTCGAAGTCGACCTGCGACTCGTCGAACGTGCCGCCCGGCGTACCGGCGTAGCCGAGCGCGGCCATCAGCTCGCGGTCGCTCGCATCCAGCTCGACGACCTCGCGCTCCAGCTTGTGCCGCGACGGGTCGAAGAGCCGCTCCACCTCGCCGCGCAGCTCGCGCGCGGTCGCGTCGTCCTCGCGGAAGAGGTTCTTCTCCTCGGCTGGATCGGCGACGCGGTCGTAGAGCTCCAACCGCTTCGAGCGGATGAGCTTGTGCCGCCCGCGGACCGCGCCCTGGAACGGCGACCAGCCGTTGGAGAGGTAGGGGAGGTAGCTCTCGATCGCGATGGTGCGTTCCGCCACAGGCTCGGTGCCGCGCGCGGCGTCGGCGAGGCTGACGCCGTCGAGATCCCGCGGCGGGAGGACTTCCAGTAGCTCGAGCAGCGTCGGCACGACGTCGACGAGCGACACCACGCCCTCGACGCGCGCCGGAGAGAGGTCGGGATGGCGCAGGACGAGCGGCACGCGCATCGTCTGGTCGAAGACGAAGAAGCCGTGCGTCTCCTCCTTGCCGTCCTCCAGCCCTTCACCGTGGTCGGCGGTGAAGAGGACGACCAGGTCCTCCCACAGCCCGCGGGCCTTCAGGCCGGAGAAGAGCCTGCTGAGCTGCACGTCGGTGAAGCGGACGTCGCCCTCGTAGCGCGCCGACTTCGAGCCCGAGCGGTCGACGCCCGGCGCGTCGTGGGGCGCGTGCGGGTCGTAGAGGTGCACGAAGTAGAAGAACGGCCGTTCGTCCGCGGCGAGCGCGTCGATCGCCGCCAGCGCACGCTCGACGATCTCGTTGCCCGGCACCTGCGGGACGGCGAGCTCCATCGAGCTCATCCCGCGCGACGGCGCGTAGTACTCCTCGAAGCCCTGATCGAGCCCGAAGCACTGGTTGAGGACGAACGCGGCCACCGCCGCTTCGCAGCGATAGCCCTCGGCAGCGAGCAGCTCCGCCAGCGTTTCCGCGGAAGGCGGCAGGCGCTTGTCGCCGTTGTCGCGGATGCCGTGCGCGGAGGGATAAAGCCCGGTGAGAAGCGACGTGTGCGCCGGCAGCGTGACCGGCGCGACGGTGTACGCCTCCTCGAAGACGACGGACTCCGCCGCGAGCGCGTCCAGCGCCGGCGTCGGCGACGGGCTCTTGCCCATGAACCCGACGGCGTCGTAGCGGAGCGTGTCCACCGACACGACGAGGAGGTTCTTCCGCGCGTTCCCGGCCGGAGCTTCGCTTCCGCAGCCCGGGAGAAGCGGAAACACCGCCGCTACGACGGCCAGAAGCGGAACGGGGGTTCGCATCCGGGCCATTTTCCCGGCCGCGGCGAGAGCTGTCCACACCGGGTTCGAGCGCCGCGGGCGATCGGGTAGAGTCCCCGCCGATGGCCAAGCCCGTCCCCGACCGCATCCTGATCGTGCGCCTCGGTGCGATCGGCGACGTGGTGAACGCGCTCGTCGTCGCGACGGCGATCAAGGAGGCGCGCCCGGACGTTCAGGTCGGCTGGGCGGTTCACGACCTCGCGCTGCCGCTCGTCGACGGCCATCCGTCGGTCGACCGCGTGCACCCGTGGCGGCGCGGATCGGGCGTGCGCGGGTTCAACGACTTCCTGCGGGGAATCCGGGAGCAGAAGTACGGGCTCGTGATCGACCTGCAGCGGATCCTGAAGAGCGCGCTCGTCGCGCGCCTGTCGCGCGCGCCGCGCGTGCTCGGCTTCGACCGCAGGCGCGCGAAGGAGCTCTCTTGGCTCTGGACGCGCGAGCGCATCTCACCGGCGGATCCGGAGGCGCACATGGTGCGCCAGTACATGGAGTTCGTGCGCTATCTCGGCCTGCCGACGTCCGGCCCGACGCACCTCTTGCCGACGGACGTCGAGGCCGAGCGCTGGGCGGAGGACTTCGTCGGCGGCCTTTGGAACGAGCCGATTCTCATCAACGTCGGCGCGAGCAAGCCGGAGAACCGCTGGCCGCCGGAGCGATTCGCCGAGCTGTCGCGCCGCTGCGCGGTCGAGCTCGAGCGCTCGATCTGCCTGACCGGCGGCCCGGACGACCGCGACGTGGCCGCACAGGTCTGGTCCGCGCTCGCGGGCGTCGACGGCGCGCGCAACCTCGTCGGGACGACGAGCCTCTTGCAGCTCGTCGCCCTCGCGAAGCGCGCGCGGCTCTTCGTCGGCTGCGACACGGGCCCGATGCACCTCGCCGCCGCGGTGAACACGCCGGTCGTCGCGCTCTTCGGGCCGGCCAATCCGGGGCGCACCGGCCCGTGGGGCGAGCTGAACCGCGTCGTGCGCGCGCCGGGGGTCTCGGCGAAGATGAACGACGTCGGCGTCGACCTCGTGTTCAGCGCGGTTTCCGAGCTGCTCCTCGAATGACCTGGCTGGCGGGGAAGCCGAGCCCAACACTCCGGTAGTAGGCGTAGTCCGTCCACTCGAAGCCGACGTCGGCGAGCATCTGCCCGGTGTCGCGGGACAGGTTGCAGCCGCAGGACCAGAAGCGGTGGAGGGGGCCGTAGACGATCTGGACGGCGCGCTCGAAGGCTCGCGGGGACTTGACGTGCTCGAGGACGAGCAGCCGCCCCTCCGGAGTGAGCACGCGGCCCATCTCCCGCGCGACCGCGTGCGGATCGTCGACCGAGCAGAGCAGCAGAGTCGTGACGACGGTGTCGAAGCTCTCGTCCTCGAAGGGGAACTTCCGTCCGTCCACCTCGACGTGCTCGATCTCGATGCCGGCGGCGCGCGCCCGCTCGAGCGCCTTGCCCGGCAACTCCGACTCGCGGGTCGCCGTCGTGACCTTGTCCACGCTTTCGGGATACCACGGAAAGTTCAGCCCGGTGCCCGCTCCGACCTCGAGGATCCGTCCGGTCGCGCTCGCCAGGGTCTTCTTGCGCTCCGTGTGCACCGGCTCGCGGTCGAGCATGTGATCCAGCACCGGATTGAAGACGCGTCGCTCGTACCAGCCCATGGGCCCCAACGATAGACTGTTCGCCCCATGCCGACGAAGACCCTCGACCACGCCGAGCTCCGCTCCTTCGTCGACGGCCTCTGGGACGCCGAGATCGTCCCGCAGCTCGTCGAGTACGTGAAGATCCCGAACAAATCGCCCGCCTTCGATGCGGACTGGCAGGCGCACGGGTACATGGAGCAGGCCGTCGAGCTGATCGGCGGTTGGTGCCGCGCGCGGCCGATCCCCGGGATGACGTTCGAGGTCGTTCGGCTCGGCGGTCGCACGCCGGTGCTCTTCATGGAGATCCCCGGCACGGGCGATGAGACCGTCGTGCTCTATGGCCACCTCGACAAGCAGCCGGAGATGACCGGCTGGCGCGAGGATCTCGGGCCGTGGACCCCGAAGCTCGAGAACGACCGCCTGTACGGCCGCGGCGGCGCCGACGACGGCTACGCCGCCTTCGCGTCGCTCACCGCGATCGAAGCGCTCGTGCGCCAGGACATCCCGTTCGCGCGCTGCGTCGTCCTGATCGAGGCGTGCGAGGAGAGCGGGAGCTACGACCTTCCTTATTACATCGACCATCTCGCCGAGCGCATCGGCAAGCCGAGCCTCGTCGTGTGCCTCGACTCCGGCGCGGGCGACTACGAGCGCCTGTGGCACACGACGTCGCTGCGCGGGATGGTGTCCGGCGACCTCACGGTCGAGATGCTGCGCGAGGGCGTGCACTCCGGCGACGCGAGCGGGATCGTGCCCGACACCTTCCGCATCCTGCGGAGCATCCTGTCGCGCCTCGAGGACGAGAAGACCGGCCGCATCCTCCCGGAGTGGCTGCACGTCGACATTCCCGAAGGCCGCGTGCGCGAGGCGCAGATCACCGCGGAAGCGCTCGGCGACAAGGTGGCGGGCAAGTACCCGTTCCTGAAGGGCACGCACTCGGTCAACGGCGACGTGCCGGAGCTCGTCCTGAACCGCACGTGGCGGCCGGCCCTCTCGATCACGGGCGCCGACGGCCTGCCGGCGCTCGCGGACGCGGGCAACGTGTGCCGCCCTTCGACGTCGGTGAAGGTGTCGCTGCGCTTGCCGCCGACGATCGACGCGCCGACGGCCGAAGCCGAGGTGAAGAAGCTCCTGGAGGACGACCCGCCCTACGGCGCGCGCGTTGCGTTCCATTCGGAAGGCGCGTGGGGCGGCTGGAACGCCCCGCCGCTCGCCGCGTGGCTCGAGGAATCGGTCGGCAACGCCTCCGAGGCCTTCTTCGGCCGCCGCCACGCCTACAACGGCGAGGGCGGCTCGATCCCGTTCATGGGCATGCTCGGCGAGAAGTTCCCCGAAGCGCAGTTCCTGATCACCGGCGTCCTCGGTCCCGAGTCGAACGCGCACGGACCGAACGAGTTCCTGCACCTGCCGACGGCGCGGAAGCTGACCGCGTGCGTCGCGTGCGTCCTGGCGGACTTCCTGCAGCGGGAGGGCTAGTGTCCGACTCGCTCGCGCTGCGCAAGGAACGGGGGGCGTTCTTCACCCCGCCGGAGATTACGGCGTTTCTGACGCGGTGGGCGATTCGGTTGTCGGAGGACGTGGTGCTCGAGCCGTCGTGCGGCGAGGCGGCGTTCCTGCTGGCGGCGGGGGAGCGGTTGCGGGAGATCGAGGGGAAGCCGGCGCGGGGGCAGTTGCGGGGTGTGGAGGTGCACGCGCCGTCGGCGAAGGCGGCGCAGAAGCTGCTGCGGAAGCAGGGTTTCGATGCGCGGCTGACCGTCGCGGACTTCTTCGACGTCGAGCCGGAGCCGGTGTGCGACGCGGTGGTGGGGAACCCGCCGTACATCCGGTATCAGCAGTTCACGGGGGAGGGAAGGGCGAAGGCGTTGCGCGCGGCGTTGCGGCGGGGAGTCCGGCTGACGAAGCTGGCGAGCTCATGGGCGGCTTTCGTGGTGCATGCAGCGCAGTTCCTGAAGCCGGACGGACGGCTGGCGCTCGTGCTGCCGGCGGAGTTGCTGACGGTGAACTATGCGGCGCCGGTGAGGCGTTTCCTGCTGGAGAACCTCGCGCAGGTGCGGCTCGTGCTCTTCGAGGAGCTCGTGTTCCCCGGCGTGCTCGAAGAAGTGGTGCTCCTGCTCGCCGAGGGGAAGGGGCGCGCGCCGTCGTTCCAGGTCTACCAAGCCCGCGACCTGACGAGCTTGCCGGCGGTCGAGTCCGAGGTGTGGAGCGGCTTCACGCCGCGCGGGGAGGACAAGTGGACTCCCGCGTTGCTCTCGGCGGAGACGTTTGCGGAATATCGTGCGCTGGTCGACGGGCCGGGTTTCGAGCCGCTCCTCGCGTGGGGGGAGACGTATCTCGGCGCGGTGACGGGCAACAATCGCTACTTCACGCTGAGCGCGGCGCAGGCGAAGGAGCGACGGCTGTCCGAGAAGGACTTGCTGCGGATCTCACCGCCTGGCTCGCGACACCTGCGCACGCTTTCCTTCACCAACAAGGCGTGGAGCGCACACGCCGAAGCCGGCGATGCGTGCTACCTCTTCTATCCGCGCGAAGGCCGCCGCTCGCGCCCGGCGGAGAAGCAGATCGCGGCCGGCAAGAAGGCTGGAGTTCACAGAGCCTACAAGTGCCGCGTGCGCGAGCCCTGGTGGCGCGTTCCGGTCGTACCGGAGCCCGATCTCCTCCTGACGTACATGGACCAGGAACGGCCGCGGCTCGTGACGAACGCGGCGGGGGTGCGGCACTTGAACTCTTTGTACGGTGTCGCGCTTCGCGACGGGCTGCGGAAGCTCGGGCGCGACCTCCTTCCGCTTGCGAGCTTGAACAGCGTGACGCTGCTCGGCGCGGAGGTTGTCGGCCGTTCCTACGGGGGAGGAATGCTCAAGCTGGAACCCAAGGAAGCAGACCGGCTCCCGGTGCCGGCAGCCACAGTACTTCGTGCCGTCGGTCCCGAGCTTCGCGCCCACCGCGCCCCGGTCAGGGCTGCGCTCGAACGAGGCGAGCTCAGTGACGCGGTTGATCTCGTGGACGGTGTGCTGCTGCGCAAGCACCTCGAAGTAGACGACGATACGGTCGACGAGTTGCGCCGCGCGCGTGACGTGCTCTTTTCGCGCCGCACGGCCCGCGGAAAGGGAAGGCGAGGCTGAAGTAGATCCACTCCGCGGCATCCGTCCAGAGCGAAGACCAAGTCCGTAGCGACTGATGGCGCGGTCGCACGGGGTGAAGTCAGGACCTGACCAGTCCAACCGGCTGTCCGTTTGGGCAGTATGCCATCAGTGACTTTCTGGCGGTTAGTTGCAATGGCAGTCCGACGGGGGGCCTGGAGGTTAGGCTTGGGAAGATTGCACGCGTGGACGCTGTGCCCCCTTTGTCCGCGAATGTCCACCTACGCCCTTGGCGTCCCTGTCCAGCGAGGGGCATAGGGGGACAGCATGTGACGATCGGGTACCAACGCGCATCGATCGCCATACGGCGGATCGCGACGACGTCCAAGAAAGCCAACACGAAGACATTGACCGAGGAGGGCCCTCTCATGGAAGTGTCCCATCGCTAGGCCGCACGCCGGAAGTAGCGCAGAAGGCCGCCAAGGCGCTCGTGGCAATGGAAATCTCGGTAGCCGCGTCGGGGCCGGAACCGGCCGCTTCGATGAGCTTGTTGTGGAGTCCTTGGTGGGGGCGTTCGCGGTGGTAGTGCTCGACGAACTCGGCGGTAGCACGCCGTAGCGAGGACTCGCCGAAGAGGATCATTCGGTTGAGGCACTCGCGTAGTGTCCCGTCGGCAGGCCCCGCACCAACGACCTTCGCAGCGATCGTCGCTGAACTCTTAGACTGTCCGTCGGCTCGGAGGACATCGCGCTGCTCGACGAGAGACTCTCCCACCTGAAACGACTGATCGCGGATCGACATCGGGAGGTGGACCGGATGCTCGACGATCATCGCGCGTTTGCGAGGCGGTGGCTGCCCGTCAAGATCCTCGCTGTCGGAGGCAGCGTCGCCCTTTGCGCGTGGCTTTTCGTTGAGTTCGTTTGTATCGAGACAACGCCTGCCCTCGAGTGCGTCGGCATCGGTGCCGTCCTGATCACCTTGATCAGCTTCGTCACGAAGTTTGTCTGGACCTGGGAGAGCTCGCACATCCGGTATGGCAGCCGGCATTGCGAGATCTTCCGGATAAATCTCGACACCCTTCATGGAAAGATCGACAAGGGGCTTCGATTCGGCTTGCTGCTCAGGCCTTTCGAGCCGGAGGCAAAGCGAGTCAATTTCGCACTCTTGAAGAAGCAGCAGTCTGAGCGGCTCGAGAGGCGTCTGCGAACGATCAATCAGATGCGAGACCTCCCGGAGCAGTCCATCGCGTTAGCGCTATCGGACACGGCGACCGTCGCGCTGTACAATGAGGCGTTTCCGATCAACCATCACCTGCTCTACGTACCGGGGGGTGACGACTGGGTCCCGTTTTTTCAGCTATTGGCCCTCGAGTCGACGTACATCGTCCTCATGATCGAACGACGCTTGAATGACAATCTCCTCCAAGAGATCGGTTTCATCGAACAGCAAGACCTCGGCGACCGGACGCTAGTCGTGGATCAGGACGATTCGGACCTGCCCTTCACTCCGCGCTGGATCCTGCGTGGAAACATCAAGGAGCAAAGTCAGCTCCCCGGGGACTTCCAGGACCTGATCGCCGATTGACGAGCGGAGCTGTCGACGACCGACTTATCATCGGCTCAGGGCTTACGATGACAGTGCTCGCCCGGCACGACGCAGCGCACGTGGGCGCCTTGCGCGTCGTGCTCTTCTCGCGACGCATGGCGCTTGGGAAAGGAAAGCGCAGCTAACGCGCGCGTCCCTTTCGGTCCCTCACGCCCCGTCCACGACGGACCGGTCAAGAATCTCACACGTCGCCCGATACAACCCCTGCGCATCCTCCGGATCCTCCCCAACACAGACGACCCCCAGCTTCCCCCACCCCGCCACCGCCCCGATCATGTGGAACACCGAACCGCGTTGCCGGGCGCCGTGGAAGTGGATCTCGTTCTCGACGGCGATGTCGATCACGTCGTCGGGTGTAAGCTGCCGGTACCGGGCGTTCTTCAGGTTGTCGGTCGCGTGGTAGAAACGCGGCCGCCCGTCCGGGAGGCGAAAGAGCCCATCTTCTTCATCGTAGCTGCCGTCCGTAAGGAACTGGAGCGTGCGAAACGTGTGCGTCGTCCCGCCCTTGCGCAGGTTGATCTCGATCGCATAGTGACGCCACCCCCCGCCCTCGCGGACCGAGACGAAATCGACGCCGTACCGGCCGACCGCTCCGCGGTCGCGCAGGACGAAGCCGATGCGCCGGCCGGCTTCCTGGACCGAGAGGCGGTACTCCTCGTCGCAGGGAAACGAGCAGCCCTGGAACATCTGGCCGGTGGTGCCGCCCAGGATCTGGTCGTGCGTCGAGACGCACTCGATGCGCCCGAGCGGATCGATGCGGCCCTGAAACGAGGGCGAGCGGCGCTCGTCGCCTCCGACCCAGGCCTCGACGGTGCCGCCGGTCTCCGCGAACTTGGGGCCGTAGCTCTCCCAGGTCTTGCCGCGGGACTCGCAGGTCAACTGCCTCGGGAGCGCGTCGGCGACCCAGGCGCGTAGATCGCCGCCGTCGGGGCAGTTCGCGAACGAGAACACGGCGTTTCCCTCGCCGGACGTGCCTTCCTCTAGCTTCACGACCGCGCGCGACAGGCTCGGGTTCCGCGACCGCAGCGCGCTCAGGGCCTCGACCATGTCGTCGACGTCCCGCAGGCGCTCCGAACCGTCGGGTAGATCGACGCCCGCCGCGCGGAAGACCTCGCGGGCACCGCTCTTGGAGCCGAGCTCGGTGCCGAGCGTTGGATCGCAGCCGTAGACCGGAATGCCGAGACGGACCGCAAGCGTTCGCTCGGTCGGAGTGACGTTGAAACAGGAGAGGTGTGCGTCCGCTGGGTCTCTGATCGCGGCGCGGATGCGGTTCACGAGGCGCGGCCGTTCGATGATCTTCTCGGTCAGCGGCTTCTGGCCCGGATCGTGGCAGGCGATGAGCGTCAATCGCTCGCGCGCGTGGCCGGAGGGAACGCCGTTCAGGAGCTGGAGGTAGTAGTCGACGATCGGCGCGGCGATCGGCTGGCTGGTCAGGTACACGATGTGCGTCCGCGGCAGGCGCAGGAGCATCAACATGCAGAGGAGCCGTTCCTCGTAATGCGGCAGCCCCGTGATCTTCTCGATGACGTCCCAGTCGAAGCTGAGGCTGGGGACGACCACGACCGTGCGTGGCGCGCGCGGGTTGGGGAACACCCGCTCGAAGAGGGGCCGGAGTCTCTCTTGCAGGCGCGCGAACTCAGCGAGCTCCGCGTCGGAGCCTGCCGGTAAATCGGCCATGACGCGTGCATTGTACTCGGCCGCTTCGATCGCCTCGTACGCACAAGAGCACCGTGCCGAAGCGCGACGCAACGTCCGGCGACCGACCGCGCGTCTCGCAACGACGACGGCCGAACGCCGGCGTACGACTTTCGACGCAGCCCCGCGACGCTTGGTGCGTAGGCGACGTCTTCTCCGGCGGTCCCCCAAGGAAGGCGTCTCCGCTTCCGATACCTTGAGGGGCCATGCCGCGCACGAACCTTCCCGAAGCTCCTCCAGCGGAACGCGCCGGTGAGCGGCATGGAATCCCGCGAAGGATCGGGTGCGTGGGACCGCGGGGCGGACCCGTCCTGATCTGCGTCGGCGGGCTGCACGGCAACGAGCCTCCGGGCGTCCTGGCGCTGCGGCGGCTGATCCTGCGGCTCGAAGCGGAACCCCGCGGACTGCGCGGGCGCCTCGTCGGCCTGACGGGAAACCGCGCGGCTCTCGAGGTGGGGGAGCGCTTCGTCGACGAGGATCTGAACCGGATCTGGAAGCCCGATCGGATCGAGCGGGTCCGCGGTGGCGTCGACCCGGCGATCGCCGAGGAGGAGGAGCTCCTCGAGCTCTTCGACGCGATCGAAGCCGAGCTGGCCGAGTGCCCCGACGCCAGGCTCATCGACCTCCACTCGACCTCCGGCGGCGGCAGCGCCTTCACGACGCTCGACGACTCCCTCGCCAACCGCGAGCTCGCCTTCGCGCTGCCCGTGCCCCACGTCCTGGGACTCGAGGAGGAGCTCTCCGGGACGATGGTGGGTTACCTGAACGACCGCGGCCTCACCGCCATCGGCTTCGAATCCGGGCAGCACCTCGACCCCGCGTCCGTCGACCGTGCCGAGGCCGCGGTGTGGATCGCGATGGAAGCCTGCGGAGTGCTCGAGCGCGGCGCGCGACCGGAAGTGGAGGAAGCCCGACGGCTCCTCGAGCGCGAGGGCCGCGTGCGGCCCGACGTCGTCGAGGTGCGACATCGCCACGCGGTCGAGGCGGGGGACGGATTCGAGATGCTCCCGGGTTACGAGAACTTCCAGCGGACCCGACGGGGCGAGCTCCTGGCGCGCGACGCGCGCGGGCCGATCCACTCGACGGAGGACGGCATGATCCTGATGCCCCTCTACCAGGATCAGGGCGCCGACGGCTTCTTCGTCATCCGGCGCGTGAACCGGATCTGGCTCACCGTGTCCGCCTGGGTGCGCCGGATCCGTCTGGACCGCATCGTCCACTGGCTGCCGGGCGTGCGCCGGCATCCCGAGCTTCCGGGCGTGTTCTACGTCGATCGGTCGCGGGCTCGGTGGCTCGCGCTGCAGATCTTCCACCTGCTGGGATTCCGCCGGCGGGCGAGGGCGGGGTCGATTCTGGAGATGATCCGGCGGGAGGGGTTCTAGGCGGGCCGGAGCTCTTCGATCACCGTCGGAGGCGGGCCAGCACCTCACGGAGCTGGCGCCGGGTGACGGAATCCTCGGGGGCGAACTCCATCCACCTCTCGATGAGGTCGTCGTCCACGACGAAGCTGTGCTCACCCTCCCGCATCGCGAGCACCTCGTCGACCGAGACGAGCGCGGGGTGGTAGACCTGGTTCATCGATGGCGGGGCCGCGAGCAACTCGAGTCGCGGCACGAAGTGGACCGTGGACGTAGGGTCGTTCTTCGGATCGTGTAGCACGGAGACGACGACCGGGCCGCCAGATTGCATGTCGAGCTCGTACTGTCCGGTCGACGCCTCTTTCTTGAGCGTCGGCTTCCACGAGCCGTCGCTGCGGACACGAAAGACCTCGAGGACGATATCCCCCAAGGCCGTGTATTTCTGGTCCTCGTAGGACCAGGAGAGCACCTGGCCTTCGAAGTGGCTGGTCTCGGGCGCCGACCGTGAAGGGGCCCATCCCGATACGAGCCACGCGCAAAGGATCAGGGCCAAGACGAGCGCGATCGTTTTCATGACATCAGGAGCTAGGGATGAGGAAGCGTGCGCGGGCTTTTGTAACGTAGGTCCTGCACACTCGCAAACCACGGCGCCATGGCCGCTCCCACTTCGCTCGCTCCGACGCGTCTCGCCAGGGTTCGATGACATCGAAGACCCAGTCGCCGATCGAGAACCACGTGCAGCACGTGGGGAAGGTGCAACTCGCGGTGATCGCTGTGTCCTTCGGGTTGCTGCTCGCCCTCTCCGTCGAGGAGGCTCACTCCCTGGCTCGGGCCCTCGAACAGGCGCGAGTGATCCAAGAAGGGCTCTCCTCCCTAGATCCGCGCGCGATTCGAGGCGAACTCGGCCGCGCGGCGAGGCCGGGAAGCGCGGGCGCGAAACCGACGCTGGGAGAACGCTGGATCGAGCTAGACGGCAAATCGTACCGTGTTGGTCTCCCGGACCCCGATGGCGGGAGACCCGACACGTTCCTGGCCCGGCAGGGGATCTGGTGCGACCCCGCCGTGAGCCTCGAGACGAGGAGGGCGCTCGTGGCGTTCGAGGAACAGACGTCGCTCGCGTCGTTCGCGACCTGGTGGGACTCGCTGGAACAGGTCATCCGGACGAATGCCGCCGCGGACTACCGGGACGCGGCGCTGGTCCGCGACCACGGCGGGGGCAAGCTGCGCCGCGTGTCGCTGCGGACGAGCCCCGAGGGAACAGCAGCGCATTCGGGCACCTGGCTCCTCTCGCTGGAAGAGGTCGAGGCCGTGCTCGGTCCGGGAGCGTCCCTGCCGGGGGAGCTCTCCAACAGCTCGTTCGTCCTTACCGCCGAGATCCCCGCCGGCGATGTCCTCATTCCGGTGGTCGTCGAGGCCGCGACCTTTCGGGGACAAGAAGTGGTTCAGCGGGCGCTGTCTCGACCCTGGCCCTCGGGCCCATTCGCGAGTGCCTTCCCCGAGCTGAACGCTTACACGTCGGACTTCCAGGAGACCAGCCTGGCCTCGTGCATCCGCGAGCTGGAGAACGGGCTCGGCGTCGGCAGCTCCGGTGTCGATCTCCAGGCCTTCGGCTTCACGGTGCCGGCGCGTGCCGTGCACAAGACGGGCATACCCTTCCTCGCGGTCCTGCTGATCTACCTGACCTTCGTGCTGTTCGAGTTCCACCGCCGGCTCGCCGGTGACCGCTCCGCTTCGCCCCCCAACGCCTTGTTCCTCCTCGCGTTCCCGAGCCGACTAGCCTGGCTGTTCTACTTGCTCGTCGCCTTCGTTTTCCCGGCCTTCGTCACCCTGTCCTACGTGCGCTGGACGCACGAGTTGGGCATCGCCTCATCCGAGGCGTGGGCACTCCTGCTCGCCTCCGCTTTCGTTGTCCTGCTGTGCTGCGCCGGCAGCATCCACCAGGCGTGGCGGATCCGCGCCTTGCTGGCCAAGCGTGCCGGCTGAGCACGGTGGCCGATTTGTCGCCGGCTTCGTTTCGGCTCGCTACGCCCTGCGACCCACTTCACCCACGCCCAAGTCCCCATTCCTTCCATGGCCTTGCGGGCCTCGAATGGTCGGTTGTCATCCTCCAAGGAGTCCGACCATGACCGCCGGAAGAATCTGTAGACGCGAAGTCGACCTCGCCGACGCCGACGAGTCCATCGTGACGGCCGTCAAGCGCATGGGCGAGCGGGGCGTGGGCACCCTGATCGTCCTCGACGACGACAAACACCCCGCCGGGATCCTCACCGACCGCGACGTCGCCCTGCGCGTCGTGGGCGCGGGGAAGAAGCTCGAAGGCACGACGGTCGCCGACGTGATGACCGCTCATCCACGCACCGTCTCCGAGGAAACGCCCATCGAGGACGCCCTTTCGACGATGCGCTCGCTGGCCGTCCGCCGCCTGCCGGTCGTGAACGCCGACGGCGAGCTCCAGGGCATCGTCTCGCTCGACGACGTGCTCGCGCTGCTCGCCGAGGAGTTCCGCACCATCCACGGCGTCCTCGAGAAGGAATCTCCGAGCGGAGCCCTTGTCTAGAGCCGCCATGAACGTCGCCTCGATCATGACCGGCAAGCCGACGGTCATCGCCGAGGACGCGAGCCTCGACTTCGCCATGAGCACCATGGAGGAGGAGGGCCTGCGCCACCTGCCCGTCGTCCGCGACGGCAAGCTCGTCGGCGTGCTCTCCGAGCGCGATCTCCTCGCGATCACCGGCTGGCGTCACGCCGAGGACAAGCCCGCCGTCGAAACGCCGGCGGGACAGGTCGGGACGCACATGCAGTCGCCCGTCGCGACGGTGGCGCCGACGGACAGCGTTTCGAAAGCTGCCCTGCGCCTCGCCACCCGCCACGTCGGCTGCCTGCCCGTCGTCGAGGACGGCGTCCTCGTCGGCATCGTGACCGAGACCGACTTCGTCACGGCCTTCCTCGACGCGCGTCGGAACGGCCGCATCTCCGCCGAGAGCGACGCTCCCGTCTCCGGGTACATGACCCCCGACGTCGTCACCGTCGACGAGAGCACCGACGCCGAAGAGGCGATGGACGTGATGCGCACGATGCACATCCGCCATCTCCCCGTCATGGAGGACGGCCAGCTCGCCGGCATCCTCTCCGAGCGCGACTTCCTCCGCGCCATCGGCCGCGCGACGATCGACGAAGCCGCCGTGCGCGAGTACATGACCCGCGGCGCCGTCACCGTGCGCGCGGACGAGCCCGTCTCCGCGGCGGCCGAGCTCCTCTCCGATGGCAAGATCAGCGCTCTGCCCGTCGTCGGCGCGGGCGGCGAGGTCGTCGGCATCCTCACCCTCCCCGACCTGCTCGCGCCTTGCCTCGAAGCCCTTGCGGGCCAGCCCGACGCGTCGTCATGAAGCGTGCTCTTCTCCTTGCGGCTTTCCTCCTCGCGGCGCTCTTCTTCGTCTTTTCCGCCTGCGGCGGCGAAGGCGTAATGGGCAAGGAGCGCCTCACCACCCTCGACAACGACGAGCTCGCGCACGTCGAACGGCTCTACGACCGCCAGTGCGCCCTCTGTCACGGCGCGAACGGCGCGGGCGACGGGCCGGCGTCGTTCCTGCTCTTCCCGCCGGCGCGCGACTTCACCGCCGGCAGCTTCAAGCTCGCGAGCACCGAGAACGGCGTTCCGACCGAGCAAGACCTCGAGCAGGTGATCGAGCGCGGCATGCCGGGTTCCGCGATGCCCGGATTCGAATGGATGTCTCCCGAGGACCGCAACGGCCTCGCCAAGTACGTCCGCCTCCTCGCCGTCGAAGGTCTGGCCGAGGAGCTCGACGAGACCGAAGCGCTCGACCGCATGACGCCGGGCGATCCGCTCCCGCCCATCCCGCTCCTCGTCGACTCGCCCGACGCGCTCGCCCGCGGCAAGGAGCTCTACTTCCAGCGCTGCGCCGCCTGCCACGGCAAGCAGGGCGAAGGCAGCGGCGACCTCGTCCTCCGCGACCTCGACGCGACGCTCAACTGGGCGCGCGAGCTCAGCGGCGGGATTCTCAAGGGCGGCGCACGCGCCGAGGATCTCGCGCGGCGCATCCGCGTCGGCATGCACGGCACGGCGATGCACGACGCGGACCTCTCGACCGAGGACGTCGGTGCGATCGTCGCGCACCTGCAGACGCTTCTTCCCGAGGACGCGCACGAGCGCGGCGTTCGCCGCCGCCGGAGCATCGCCGTCGCGCGCACGGCCGCGCCGCTGCCGACCGAGCCGGACGACCCGCGCTGGAACGAGGCCGAGCCCGTCCGCGTCTGGCTCGCGCCGACCTGGTGGGGCGACGACTCCGTCCTCGAGGCCGAGGTCGCCGGCTACCACGACGGCGAGGACGTCGCGCTGCGCATCCGCTGGCCCGACGCCAAGGCCGACGCGCCGGACGGCGAGCTGCCCGCCTACGCCGACGCCGTCGCCGTGCAGTTCTCGCCCGAGGCCGCGCCGCGCTTCTTCGGCATGGGGCCGGACGACCGGCCGGCCGACATCTGGTTCTGGAAGGCGCTCGACCTCGAGCGGCCCGACCTGCTCAAAGACCTGCGCGCCTACCCGCACCGGCTGCGCGAGTGGGTCGCCCAGCCGTGGGGCGACCCGCCGGTGCTCCGCCTCGCCTACGGCGCGGCCGAGATCGCCGACGAGACCGCCGCCGTCGCCACCGCGGGGATGAAGCGCGCCGTCGAGCAGCCACCGCGCGGCACGCCGGTGGCGGCGAGCGCTCAATGGTCCGCCGGCCGGTGGTCGGTCGTCCTGACGCGCTCGCTGCGCGCGGAGGAGGCCGGCGAGGTCGGCCTCGATCCGGGCAGCCAGGTCTCGATGACCCTCGCGGTCTGGAACGGCGCGAACAAGGACCTGCGCGGCCAGAAGTCGCTCGCGGTCTGGCACGAGCTGCGGCTCGCGCCCTGACCTCGGAAGCAGCATCCTCTTGGGGATGCCGCTCGACCTCGCCGCCGCGCTCGGGTTCGTCGCCACGGCGCTTCACGTCGTGGGGTTCGTCTCGATCCACCACGTGCTCAAGCACGGGCGGACGGCGCAGGGGACGATCGCGTGGGCGGTCGCGCTGCTCACGCTGCCGTACGTGGCGGTGCCGCTCTACTGGGTGGTGGGGCGCTACCGCTACCAGGGGTACGTGCTCGCGCGTCGCGCGGGAGACGAGAAGCTGCGGAACATCGTCGAGAAGGTCGAGGCGAGCAGCGAGTCGGCGGAGCCGCCGGCGGGATGGAACGAGGAGCGCTACGGCCCCTTCGAGACGCTGGCCGCAGGCGGCTTCACCACCGGGAACCGCGTCGAGCTCCTGATCGACGGGACGGCGACCTTCGACTCGATGCTCGAAGGGATCGACGCGGCCGAGCGCTACGTCCTGGTGCAGTTCTACATCATGCGCGCGGACGCGATCGGCCAGGAGCTGAAGGAACGGCTCATCGCCAAGGCCCAGGCCGGCGTCCCCGTGTACGTGCTCTTCGACGTCATCGGCTGCTACAAGCTCTCGTCCGACTACACCGACGAGCTCCGCCGGGCCGGCGTCGACGTCCGCGGCTTCGGCGTGCTGCGCAAGCGCCGCAACCGCCTCCAGATCAACTTCCGCAACCACCGGAAGATCACCGTCGTCGACGGCCGCCGCGCCTGGGTGGGGGGGCACAACTCGGGCGACGAGTACCTGGGCCGCGATCCGGGCTTCGGGCCGTGGCGCGACACGCACGTCGTGTTCGAGGGTCCGGTGGTGCAGGGCGTGCAGCTCGCCTTCCTCGAGGACTGGTACTGGGCGGCGCAGTCGATCCCCGAGTTGGAGTGGAAGCCCGCGCCGGCGGAGGGCGGCGACCTGACCGCGCTCGCGATCCCGTCGAGCCCGGCGGATCCGATCGAGACGTGCACGCTCTTCTTCCAGCAGGCGATCCATTCGGCGCGGCGGCGGCTGTGGATCGCGACGCCCTACTTCGTGCCGGACGAGCCGGTGGTGGACGCGTTGCAGCTCGCCGCGCTGCGCGGCGTCGACGTGCGCGTGATGCTGCCCCAGAAGGCGGATCATCCGCTCGTTTGGTTGAGCTCGTTCTCGTACTCCGACCAGATGATCGACGCGGGGGTGCGCTTCTGGCGCTACCAGCCGGGCTTCCTCCACCAGAAGGTGCTGCTCGTCGACGACGACCTCGCGGCGGTCGGCACGGCGAACCTGGACAACCGCTCCTTCCGGCTGAACTTCGAGGTCACGCTGCTCGTCGTCGGCAAGCCCTTCGCCGAGGCGGTCGAGGCCATGCTGCTCCGCGACTTTGAAGCGAGCATCGAGGCGGACGCCGACGACCTCGAGCGGCTGGCCTGGTGGAAGCAACTCGGCGCGCGCGTCGCGCGGCTTCTGGCGCCCGTTCAGTAGGAAGCGACTCGCGCGGACCGGCGCTTCCTTCCGTGCTCGTCGAAGATGGGCCGGACCTCTTTTCGGCGCGCCTCCTCGTACGACGGCCAGACCGCTCGCTCCGCCGGCGTCAGCTCGAGGCGCAGCGTTCCGAGGAGCCAATCCCCCAGGGGCAGCAGGAAGTTCGTATTCGCCTGCGTGTCCACGTGGTGCACGTAGTGGTGCCGGTCCAGGAAGCGAAACCACGCGAAGCGCTCGAGCGGGCTGAGGCCGGGGTGGTGCACGGCGTCGTGGACGTGCACGAACAGGAAGAGGAACACCGCGATCTCCAGCGACAGCGTCCACGCGAACACGGGGTTCCGTGCGAGGGCGAACGCCGGCAGGAACGCGAGAAGGCACGCGAACACGGAGTAGAACGAGACGTGCGCCGAGACGACGAGCGCGCGCCCGAGGCCGGTCGCGCACACCTGACTCTCGCGGTCGCGCCCGACGGGAACGCGCTGCACGCGGTCGCGCTGCACGTACTCGTCGGGCGGGAACTGCACCCAGTGGTGCGCGCGGTGGTGAAGTGCGTAGGGCAGGTACAGGATTCCCTTCCCCAGCGGCCGGTGCATCAGGTAGCGGTGCACGAGCCACTCGCCGAAGCTGCCGGTGATCAGGCCGGCCAGGAGCGCGGCGAAGAACGACGCCACGCCGCTGGCGACCGAAGTGCTCGTCGAACCCAGCTCACGGGCGAAGACGTAGAGGCCGACGACCGCGGACAACGCTCCGCCGAACACGACCGCCTTGCGTATTCCCGAGGGTTCCGGCGAGAGAGCCATGGGACCAGTCTCGCGGAATGCGGAGTGCCGTTGGGATACGTCGGTGTGCGGAGGCCGCCTACGTGATCACGTCGTACGCCTGCGTCACGACCACCCCGAGCGACGTCGACGCGCAGAACGGATCGAGAACGATCGCCTGGGTCGAGAAGGTGAGGAAGGGTGGGAGGAGGATCGGAACGCTGAAGGTCCCGGCCGCGTCGGTCACCCCGGTGACCGAAAGCAGAACACACGGCGAGAACAGGCCGAGATCCACCGACTGGTTCGTGGCTCCGCCGCAGGCGGTGAACGGGATCGGGCAGATCGACGGCGCGGCGAAGAACGTGCACGGAACGCAGGGACACACGACGCCGGGGATGGCCGAGATCGAAGCGAAGATGATCACCGGCGTGGCCGGCGCGGCCGTCACGGTGAACGGGATGAGACCGCCGCCGAAGAGCGGCGCCGGCGTGCAGGACGTGCTGCCGGACGTGAAGCCGCCCACGGTGTAGTCGTTGATGAAGGGGACGCCGGTGGTCTGAGCGGCGGCGGGAGCCCCGAAGAGCGCGGCGGCGAGCGCGAGGGAGACGAGCGTGCGCATGATCGCACCTCCTTTCGGAGGCGATTCTAGCGCGCCGTTCGGCGAGCTGCGCCGCCTACTCGCAGATCCAGTTCTTGTACGCGTTTGCGGAGAACTCCAGCGCGCCGCCGGAGAGGTACACCGCCTGTGCCATGTACGCGATGCCGAGAAGGGCGCCGTCCGCCGGAACGGGCACCTGGCCCTCGCTCAGACCCGACGGGGCGACGACGCCCGCGAGGAGCGGCGCGGGGAAAAACACCGAGTGGAGCTGAAGGCCGTCGCCGAAGCCCGGGAAGAACGTCATCGGGCCGACGAACACCGCGAAGTCGTCGCCCGCGACGCCGAAGACGCGCAGGGTCGCCACCTGGCCGACGCCCGGTGGAGCGGTGAAGTAGACGTAGCGTTCGTAGAGCTCGTCCGCGCCGACGTCGGTGATGCCGTCGCCGCCGAACACCGTCATGCGCGGGTCGCCGTCGAGGTCGGAGGCGTCGAAGTCGGGCGACGGCGAGCCCGCGTCGCGCGCCGGGCTCGAGGGGAGCAGGTGCCAGTCGCCGGCCGCGGCGTCGACGAAGTCCGGCGGTCCGGCGATGCTGCCGCCGATGCCGACGAGCGCGGCGTCCTCGAAGAGGTTCGTCGTGAGCGTGTACCGCGCCGGGTCGTAACCCGGGAGGTCCTGCTGGACAGCGTTGCCCCAGAAGATCGAGTTGCGCAGGTCGTGCGTCGGCAAGGGGCTGAGCGTGCTCGCGGTCTCGGACACCGCGCCCGAGGCGAGGCCGTAGAAGACGAAGTTCTCGATCATGGTGGAAGCGGTGCCTCCGCCCGACACGGTGAGATCGACTCCGCTCTCGCATCCATAGAGGACCGACGACGTCCCTCCGACGACGAGTGCCGCGCCCGGCCCGGTGACGGTGCCCTCGACCGCGGAGCCCGACGAAGCGGTCAGCCGGCTCCGGTTGACGTCGAGGTCGAGCCGCGTGTCGAGCGTCGCGCTCCCGGGCGAGACCTCTGCGATGACCGGCGCCAGCGTCGTCGCGAGGTCGCTGCCGTTGACGTAGGCGGACACGTTCGCGCCGGGATCGAGCGCGATGTGCACGGCTTGATTCCCGCTCACGCGCAGACCGCTCGCGCTGAACGAGAAGTTGGCGTCCGCTCCGACGATCACCTCGACCGCGCGGTGGTCCGTCTCGATCGTCATGTCCCAAAGGTCCCCGTAGCCGCCGCGTCCCGGTTGCACCGTCCAGCGAAACGCCGGCACCGTCGAGCCGGCTGGCTGGATCACGCGCGCGCCGCAGCCGTAGAACCCGACGACGATCGTCAGGGGGTTGAGCTCGATCGGGAAGACCTCGCCGGTCGCGACGGTGTAGTCGCCCGGGAAGAGGTTGATCCTCGCCTGCGGGTCGAGTGGCTGGGAGAGAGCGTAGGTGATCGACTTCCAGGGCTGCGTGAAGCGGCCGGCGGTCGGGATGTCCACGCCCTGCACCGGGTCGACGTAGTAGAAGGTCTCCTCGGCGGCGCTCGGCGCGGCGAGGGCGAGGAGGAGGGTCAGGATTCTGGCGGTCATGGCGGTCCTCGGTTTCACGCGGGCTCCGAACGGAGCGCCGTGCTTCGAGGATGGAGCTTGGGCTCCCCGACCGGAATTCCCCATGGAGGTGCACTCCGGCCGCGCAACGGTGGTAGGCAACGCCTACCAACGGCGTATGGACGCGCGCACAAGCCGCCGCTTGGCGATGTGCTCGAAGAATGGGAGACTGCTCGGCCATGCTCGCAACCTGCCTGATCCTGCTCGCTCCGTCGCTTGCGCTTTCCCAAGCTTCTTCCCAAGACGAGGTCGTCGAGCGGCTGGCGGCGAACCTTTCCGATGCCGGCTTCCACGTCGATCTCGAGGAGCTCTCGGTCGAGATTCGCAGCCAGAGCGAGAGTCTTCCCGACGTGGAGAGCCAGCAGGCGCTGTTCTTCCGCGCCGGCCACTGGGAGGCGATGCACTCGCTGCTCGGCTCGTTCGGAATCACCAGGGGAGCGACTCCGGATGAGACGCGCGCGCAGGTGGCCACCGCGATCCTGATGGGCTTGGCCGCGTACTACTCGCCGACGCGCAGGACTTTCGTGCTCCTCAGCGACCCCGTGATCGACGGCGGGGAAGTGGAGCCGGTCGTTAGCCACGAGCTCTTCCACGCCTGGCGAGACCAGCGCGATTCGCTGGAGGAGTTCCTACGGAGCGCGAAGACGCTCGACGAAGCCAAGGTCCGACAGTCGATCCTCGAAGGGGAAGCGGAAGTTCTGAACCTCGTCTGGCGCTCGGAGGACTTCGACGAGGCCGTCGGATCGGTATCCGCGGACGACATCGAGAACACCGTCCAACGCATCCTCTCGGGCGCGTCGGCGCTGATCTACGAGGAGGGCGCCCGGTTCATCCTGCGACGCTGGCAGCAGGAGGGAAGGTCGGCGGTGGACGCGGCCTTCCAGGCGCCGCCTCCGTCCACCGAACAGCTCCTGCACCCGGCCAAGCTCGGGCGCGACGAGCCGCGCGCCGTCGATCTGCCGGCGCTGCCCGCGTCGGTGACCGGAGCGGAGCTCCTGCGCGAGGACGTCGTGGGCGAGCTGAGCCTGTACTCCCTGCTACTGGACCTGTCCGTGGAGCGCAAGGCCGCCTTCCTCGCCGCCGCCGGATGGGACGGCGATCGCCTGCGGGCCTATCGGACCGAAGACGGCGGCGAGCTGCTCGTCTGGAGGACGCTCTGGGACCGGGCCGAGGATGCGGTCCAGTTTCACGCGGTTGCCAACGGGCCCTTCCGGGGAAGCTGCGAGCTGCGCGGGCGCTTCGTCGACCTGGTGTGGGGAAGCAGCGAAGAGCTGACGCAGGAGGTCGATCGCGCCTTGCGGGAGGCTTCGGCGGCTCCGCCGGACGACGCCGACGACGCCGCGTCGACCGCCGCCGTCGAAGCGGAGTGGTTGGCCGCGCAGCGCCGGGGTCAGCCCCGGGTCGCCGGAGGGTGGTGGGTCCGGCCCAAGGCGGGACTGCGGATCCCCGTACCCGAGGGGTGGCGGCAGGTGGAGCTGAACGGCGGCTTCTTCCTCGTGGCGCAGCCCGTGGACGGTTTCGCGGACAACTTCGTGGTCTACGTCGAGCCGAACGCGCAAGGCGTCGGCTTGGACGAGCTGCTGGCTCAGATCCGACGGTCCTACGACGCCATCCCCAACGCGGAGCTCGTCTGGATCCGCAAGCAGCGCGTCGCCGGTCGCGACGCGATCGTCCGCGAACAGAAATGGCGGGTCAACGGACGTGACACCGCCGCGCTGGTCGCGGTGTTTCACGAAGACGCGCGGCTCACGGTGGTCGAGATGACCTCGGTCGAGAAGCGCTGGGAAGAGAGAAAGGAGCTCTTCCAGGGATTGCTCCCGCGGATCGAGTCCTCGAAGGAGGAAGCGCCGGCCGACGACGGCTGACGGTCCGCGCTCAGATCTGGTGCATCTTCATCGCGTGGACGACGCCCGTCTCGGCGCTGATCTCGAGCTTCTTGTACGTCGTCGTCCCCTGCTGGCCGGTCATCGCCTCGATCGTCGACTTCGCCACGGCCCGCGAGAAGCTCACGATCACGAGCCAAAACTCGCCGTCCGGCGAGAGCTCCACCTCCTCGAGCGCGAGGTGGGGGACCTGCTCCTTCGGATACAGCTCGCCCATGGCGTCCATGGCGATGCGCACGGCTTCTTTCGCTTCGATCATGGCCGGCGGAGATCGTAGTTCGCTCGCGCGCGTTCGCCAAGCTCGCCCGAGCCGGGTTCGGACGGCGGGCGGCGCGTCGCGATTCCACTCCCCTCCCGCGACCCGCTAGACTCCGGCGGACGCATGACCAAGGAGCTCCTGATCTTCCTCGGCCACAGCGCCGACGCGCAGGGCGAAGCCGACGCCGTCCACGCCATGCAGCAGGAGCTCCAGGAGCAGCTCGACCGCGACTGCCTCCTGGGCGATCAGCCCGTCGAGCGCGTCAAGATCTGGGTGTGGCACCGGGACGCGCAAGGTCGGGTGGGGGGCCAGGACGCGACCGTCAGCGACGCGCTCGAGCGCTGCGCGCTCGCGATCTTCCCGTTCAAGGAGCGCGTGGGGGAGACGACGTGGCTCGAGCTCGAGCGCTGCCGCGAGCGCGCGCTTCAGACGCCGCACCTTCCCTTCGTCTACGCCCTGTTTCCGGACAAGGCGCCGCACGGCGGGGACATGGACGACCTGGACGTCGCGGAACGCTGGGTCGACCTGCTGAAGAAGAAGAGGTCGCTGGTGGAGGACTGGAACGCCGAGCAGTCGAAGTCCGTGCTTCCGCTGGCCGGCTATCAGGACGTCGAAGAGCTCAAGGCCCGTATCCGCGAGAAGTTCACGGCCGACCTGCCGCACCTGCTCAAGCGTCTCGAGTCCGGCGGCGAGAAGTCCTCGCCCTCCGAGGCCCCGGGCGCGGTCGACGCGGAGATCGCCGGATACCTGACGCAAGCGGCCGCGTTCCACGGCAGCGTCTCCCTGGCCGGCTTCGAGACGCGCGTGCGGGTGCCCATCGAGCTGAAGGACCTCTACGTCCCCCTGAACGCCATGCTCGACCGTGGCGCTAGGTCGAAGAGCTTCGGCAGCGCGGAGGAGGCGGAGAAGCTCCTCGGCGACGAGCACGAGCGGCAGGACCAGATTCCTCTCGTGGAGGCCTTCGAGAAGGCGCGCGAGCTGGGCGGCCGGCGCGGCGTGCTGATCCTCGGCGATCCCGGTTCCGGCAAGACGACGCACCTGAAACGTCTCCTGGTCTGGCTGGTCAACGAGGGCCCGGAGTCGATCGGGCTCCCCGCCGGCACGGTGCCGGTGTTTCTTCCGCTGCGCGACCTCACCGACCTCGGCGCGGGGCTCGACGCCTTCCTGGAGGCGGAGCTCGACCGGCCGCACCTGAAGATGCGCGCCGGTTTCGGCGGCCGGCTGCTCGAGCGCGGGCGGATCCTGTTCCTGCTCGACGGGCTCGACGAGATCGCCAACGTCGAGCGCCGCGAGGAGGTTGCGCGCTGGATCGAGGAAGCGGCGCGTGTCCACGAGACGTGCCATTTCGTGGTCACCTGCCGCTACGCCGGCTACACCGGCGACGTGCAGTTCGAGGGCGGCTTTCTCGAGCTGCACCTGCGCCCGCTCAACGCCGAGCAGGCGCGCAGCTTCGTGCGCAACTGGTTCCGGATCGTCGAGCGCAGCCTCAACGAGGACAAGGACGAGGCGGAGCGCGAGGCCGCGGCGCAGGCGGACGAGCTGCTCGAGCGCCTGGCCGAGCCCAACTTCCGCGCGCGCCGCGTGTTCGAGCTGACGCGCAATCCGCTGCTCCTGACCGCCATCTGCCTGGTACACCGCGACCGCGGCGAGCTGCCGCACCGCCGCGCCGACCTCTACGACGAGTGCGTCAACGTGCTGCTCGAGCGCTGGCGGCGCGCCAAGAAGCTGACGGTGGCGTACGACGCAAAGCGCACGCGGATGGTGCTGCAGCCGATCGCGCACTGGCTCCACGGCGAGGACGGGCGCGTCCGCGCGACGCACGACGAGATGGAGGAAGTCGTGGCGCCGCACGTGGAGAAGCTCGGCGCCGAAGAGGAGACCGCGGACGGCTTCCTGCGCCGCATCCGCGACGAGAGCGGTTTGCTCACGGGATGGAGCGAGCGCGACTACGGCTTCCTCCACCTCGGCTTCCAGGAGTACCTGACGGCGCGGGACATCCACGACCTGAGCTTCGAGGACCCGGCGGCGCTGGACGCTCTGGCCGATCGGTTCGGCGAGAGCTGGTGGCAGGAGGTGATCCTCCTGCTGCTGGCGGGGACGGACCCACCGCTGTTCGAGTCGTTCCTGCGCCGGGTCGTCCAGCGGCCGGCGTTCGCGGAACACCGCGACCTGGTCGAGCAGTGCCTCGACGACGCCAGCCGCGTGTCCGCGACGCCGTTCCTGGAGTTGCTCGCTCAACCGCCGGGGTCGGACGAGGAGCTCTGGAACCGTCAGCTCCTGGCGCTGCAACTCGTCGAGCGCATCGACTCCGAGCAGCTCGAGTCGCTGCGGGAAGAGCTCCGGAACCACCCGTTCGAGCTCATCCAGGCGCGCTCGGCGGAGGCGCCGGCGGAAGTCGACTCGCGGCGCGCGGACCGTGGCGGGTACGAGCTGGTCCGGATCCCCGCGGGAGAGTTCAAGATGAGATCGCGGGGTCTCCAGCACCGCGTCGTGGTTCCCGAGTTCTGGCTCGGCCGCTTCCCGGTGACCAACGAGGAATACGCTCGCTTCCTCGAGGAATCCCGTGACGCTCCCGTCCCGCAGTATTGGGACGACCGGCGCTACAACCAGCCGCGCCTGCCGGTGGTCGGCGTTTCCTGGGAAGACGCACGAGCCTACTGCCGCTGGGCCGGATTGGTACTCCCGAGCGAGGCTCAGTGGGAGTACGCCTGCCGAGCCGGCACGACGAGCCGTTTCTGGTCGGGCGACACGGAGGAGGATTTGGAACGGGTTGGATGGTTTCGCGGCAACTCGAACGAGCGCCCCCATCCGGTCGGCGAGAAGCCGGCGAACGCCTTCGGCCTGCACGACGTGCACGGCAACGTCTGGGAGTGGTGCCAGGACACAACGCGTTCCGATGCGCTGGAGTCCCGGAGCTCCCGCCACCGCGTGGTCCGCGGGGGGGCCTTCATCAGCAGCGCCGAGAGGGCGCGGTCCGTGTACCGCCTCACCTACGGGCCCCAGACCCGCAACAACTACACGGGATTCCGTGCCGCCAGGGCATCGCAACCCAGCGACGTCACCTCTTAACCCGCCGTCGCTCCTCCGCACGGCTTAAGCGTTCGAACCGTGCTCTGAGCCGTTGCGCAGTACGCCGTACAGCCGTCCCGCGCGGACGCGATGACGATACGGCCATTCGGAGCGAGACGCCTGCCGGGATGCGATCCCTCCCTCCCCTCAGTTCACTTGCGAATAGAAGGAAACGTGGCATGAAAGCAAAGATCGCCCTGGCGGCCGCCTTCGCATTCTTCGTTGCTGGAGCCCAGGCGGCCCAGGTCAACTCCAACAACATGCCCCTGAACAACGGCACGGAGATCATCTACATCTTCAGCAGCCCGAGCTCGGGGGCCTCGACCGGCACCGAACCTCCGGACCTGGACGGCGACCTGTTCTGGAAGTCGTACCCCGGAGACCGCGTGCTGTGCCACTTCACGGACGCTCTCGGCTTCCAGATGGAGATCGACGGCTACTACGAGGGTCTCTTCGACACCGACTGGAACACGTCGCCCTCGTTCTACGACCGCTCGCACGGGCCCGCCACGGACAACGGCGTGAACCCCGGCAACTACGAGCCGCTGTTCTTCACGGCGGGGTGGACCACCGAGCAGTTCGTCTCGCTCGGGCCCTCGGGCCTCCCCAACCCGTGCGTTTCCGCGCCTTCGCTCTGCTCGCCGCCGGGTGGCACCTGCCCCCCGTCGGGCACCATCAACGGCTACCTGGTCGACATCCACTTCAGCTCGACGCCCGGGACCGGCATCCTGATTCCGGCCGACGGGACTTCCGCGTCCGACATGGCGACGACGTACTTCCTCCCCGGCGGAATGACCGCGACCGGCGGGACGTGCGGATCCGGTGACTACGTCCTCCAGGACCTCGCCTCCCAGAACGAGTCGCAGGAGGACGACCTCGGGGGCACGTCGGCCTTCAGCGGATTTCAGGTGGGGCGGGCTCCCATCAAGTCGGAGGACAGTCCTACGGGTCCCGTTCCGGACCCCTACGTCGAGGCGCCCCAGGCCAACATCACGTTCCGCGAGCCGATCCTCAACGTGGTCGGGGTGCCCGACGAGTTCACCGTCCCCGACGACCTTCCGGTCCCGTGCGGCTCCGGGCCGACGTCGATGGAGGCGCCCTACAACAGCTCGGCCCTCCCGCCCCGCAACGGCGGCGGGGGGCTCGCGGGGCTCAAGCTCTCGACGAGCTCCGGCTTCGCGCTGCTGGGCGGTGAGATCCGCGACTTCGTCTCGGCGGGGACCCCCAACATCGCCATCATCGGCTTCTCGCGCACCCCCCTCCCCTCACCCATCCCGGTTCTCGGCGGTCACCTCAAGGTGAATCCGGACGGGGTCTTCAACTCGACCTCGTCGGTCATGAGCGGGATGGTCATGCCCTGCGTGTTCACGTTTACCTCGGAGGGTGCGTTCCAGAGCGTGCTGGTGCCGGTGCCGATGGTCCCGTTCCCGCTGGATCTCTACGGCCAGGGGTTCGTCTTCGATCTTTCCGCCTTCCTCGGAAGCACCACCAACCGGGTGAGGGTCACGCTGTATCCGTAGGAGCTCTCTCGCCCGCGTTGCGTTCCATCGGGCTTCGGGCGGGTGCGGAGCGAGTAGAGCCCTTTCGACCGTTGCGATACGATCTCATCATCGCTCTCGCATGTCGCTTCGGTTGATCGCTCTGGGGCTGCTCGGCGCTCTCGCTCCTTCGTGCGCGCTCGTGACCTACGAGTCCGCGGTGGACCCCGCGTTCCAGCAGCCCGTCGAGCGCCTCCTCGTACGCTACGACCCCCGTCACGTCGACGACGAAACCCTGAAGGACGAGCTGCAGGAGGCCCTCGCGGAGCGCGGAGTGCGATCAGCCTTCTGGAAGCTGGGAACCACGCCCGAGCTCGACTTCGAGCCTCAGGTCGTCCTCGAGCTCGCGCCGCGTCACGTCGTCTTTCGCGATGAAGCGTGGACGAGGGGCATCGTCCTCCGGCCGGACGAAGCCGTCGACGCGATCGGCGTTCGATTCACGGTCAGGACTTACGTTCACCGGGTCCTCTACGACGCGAGCGTGTTCGAATGGCCGCGGCAGGGTGACGAGCGGGTATGGCGCGCGAGTCTCCGGGCCTCCGTCGCGCGGGCGGCCGAGTGGAGGGTGACGGAAGCCCTCGTGCGGGCAATCCTCGCGGCACTCGAAGCGGACGGGCTCATCGGCCCCTCGAAGGTCGAGGAAGCGCGCGATGCGTAAGCGTGCCGCCGTCCACCGATTCGGCGTCCTCGAGCTGGTCTGCCTGCTGCTCCTCGCCGGTTGCGCGGGAACGGTCGAGGAAGTCTCGTCGAGCTTCGACGCCGAGAGAGCCGCGGGTGTGGAGAGAGTCTACGTTCGCCTCGATCTGGACGTCTTGCACCCGGAGCTCTCCGAGACCGTTCGGAGCGGGCTCGACCTCATGCTCGACGAAGCGGGACTGGAAGCCCGCGTCGAGCGGATGCTGCTGACCGATCTCGACGACTCCCGTCACGAAGCCGACGCCCGAGCCTTCGCAGCCGACGCCATCCTCTCCGTCGAGGCCGCCGAGCGGAGCAAGGTCGAGCACTCGTCCATAGCGGTCGAGCTGCGCCGCTCGGGCGATTCCACGCCGTGTTGGGAGGCGAGGTTCACGATGTACAAGTACCCCTTCGACGACGGATGGGGCTCGGACGACGCCCACCGTCTTTGCGAGGCCATCCGGAACGCCCTGGCCGAGGACGGTTTGATCTCCCCGGCGGAATGACCGCACGCAGCGGACGACGATCTCGGGGCCGTCTAGAAGCTAAAGGGTCAGGACGTCTGCTTCGCTCCCGAACGTTAGCGCCCCGGTGCCGAGGTCCAG
>JANQEJ010000232.1 GCA_028278425.1 Planctomycetota bacterium
CCGACCTCCCTCCATGGAATACCGCCGCCTCGGTTCGTCCGGCCTCAAGGTCAGCGCCCTCTCCTTCGGCTCGTGGGTCACGTTCTCGTTCCAGGCCGACGAGGACGCGGCCGCGGAATTGATGACGACGGCGTACGACGCCGGCGTGAACTTCTTCGACAACGCCGAGGCATACGCCAGCGGCGAGTCCGAGCGCATCATGGGGCGCGTCCTGAAGAAGACGGGCTGGCCGCGCGACAGCTACTGCGTCTCGTCCAAGGTGTTCTGGGGCGGCCAGCTCCCCACCCAACGCGGCCTCTCCAAGAAGCACGTCCGCGACGCGTGCCACGCTGCGCTCGAGCGGCTGCAGGTCGACTACCTCGACCTCTACTTCTGCCACCGCCCCGACCCCGAGACGCCCATCGAGGAGACGGTGCGCGCGATGAACGACCTCATCGCGCAGGGGCTGGTCCTCTACTGGGGCACGTCCGAGTGGTCGGCGGACGAGATCTCCGAGGCGTGCGGCATCGCGCGCGCGCTCGGCCTCGCGGGCCCGACGATGGAGCAGCCGCAGTACAACATGTTCGAGCGGACGAGGGTCGAGCGGGAGTACCGCCGGCTCTTCGACAGCGTCGGCCTGGGGACGACGATCTGGTCGCCGCTCGCGTCGGGCGTGCTGACCGGGAAGTACGCGGGGGGGATCCCGGACGACTCGCGCATGGCGCTGCCCGCCTACGACTGGCTGCGCGAGCGGATGGAGACCGAGGAGGGCCGGGCGCAGATCGCCAAAGCGCAGGAGCTCGCGGCGGTCGCGGCCGACCTCGACGTCTCGCTCGCCCAGCTCGCCATCGCGTGGTGCCTGAAGAACCCCGACGTCAGCACCGTGATCCTCGGCGCGTCCCGGCCGTCCCAGCTCGTCGAGAACCTCGGCGCGCTCGACGTCGTGGAGAAGCTCGACGCGCCGGTGATGGAGCGTATCGAAGGAGTGCTCGACAACGCGCCGGGCGAGTGAGCCCGGCCTAGGCCGACCAGCGGGTCTCGTGCCGCGGCTCGCCGTATCCGGCGACCTCGACCTCGGACACCTCGACCAGGTGCCCGTCCGGATCGAGGATCAAGGCGTAGTTGACGGGCTCGGGCGTGACCGCGGACCCGACGACGGAGAGGTCGCCGCCGGCGCGCTCGACCACGGCAGTCACCCAGACCGCCCGCCCCGGGCAGGTGAGCTCGCGGCTCCAGAGCACCCTCTCGTCCGCGTCGTAGCGGACGAGGTGCACACCGTCCGCGTCGCGCGTGCGCCGGACCTCCACGACTCCCCCGTCGGCCGTTTCGACCAGCGCCTCGGGCGGCGCCGGATCGGGCGACCCCAGGCGCTCGCGCCAGGACGGCGCTTCGCGGTCGGACGGGCGAGAGTCGGTGCTGGGAGCGAGCTTCATCGGATCCTCTGGGAGGGTCGGCGGCAGGCCCGCAGCGCGGCGCAGGCGGGGACCGAACGGCGAATCTCAGACTCGGCGCGCGGTTCGCCCGTCGAGCGAGGACGAGTCGAAGTCTTTTCCACCCGCGCTCGCCCTCTCGTCGCGCGGCTCTGCCGCGGGCGGCTCGACCGTGCACGCGACGTCCCAGCCGTCCTGCGCGTCGCCGCGCGCGTTGGCCTGGACCGAGTAGCCGAGGGCGGCGGCGCGCACCAGCATCGCCGTCACGCTCCGGGAGAGCTCCGGGACGAGCTCCGTCCCCTCGCCCGGCTCGGTCACAGGTCCCACCTCAGCCCGATCGCGACCGAGGACAGCTCCTCGAGGGAGGCGAAGAAGCTCTCGCCCGGGTTCGCCGCCTCGATGACCTGGGCCTGCACGGTCAGCTTGAGGTCCTCGTCGATCGAGCGCAGCTGGCGCTCGTAGATCAGCTCGAAGACCTGTTCGTCGACGTCGAGGTCGACGAGAGAGCGCAGCTCGAGCGACTGGCGCGCGAAGTCGTTCGCCTGGTAGAAGCCGCGCGCGATGAGGTCGTCCCGGAACGGCCGCAGGAGACCCGCCGCGTCGTCGGCCCCGCTCTCGCCGGCGTACTCGAGCGTCAGCGTCAGCTCGTCGGCCTCGTCGACGACGTGGTAGAAGGAGCGGTCGACGCCCACGACGTAGGAGACGTAGTCGTCCGGCACGGCGATCGGCGAGCCGTCGAAGTCGTACGGCGCGGCGTACACGACCTCGGCCTTGAACGTGAGCGTGGCGAGGAAGTGGCCGGCCGCGTCCTCGTTCGGCACCGCGCGGAAGCCGGCGCCGACGGTGTCCGTACCGAAGTAGGCCGGCACGAGGACCCCGGAGTCGACGACGAAGGCCGGCGTGCGCGAGGGCCCGTGGGCGGCGAGGACCTGGACGTCGGCGTTGGCGAACGACGTGTCCAGCGTGCTCTGGAAGCGGGCCGCGTAGAGGCCGCGGTCCTCGCCCTCCGGCTCGGACCCGCCGCTCTCGTCGAACGGGAGGGCGGGCGAGCCGGGGCCGAGGCGCTGGTCCGCGGGCGCGAAGCGCGTCTCGCGGAAGACGGGCAGGGCGTAGAACGAGAGCGTCGGCTCCCCCACTGTCTCGCCCCCGGCGAAGGTCCGCCGGTAGCGCACGCCGAGCTCGCCGAGCCGCTCGGCGTCCAGGGGATCGCTCGCGAAGTCGCGCCGGTTGACGACGTCGATCGGGTTGTACGTGTCGACGATGCCCCAGTTCTCGACGAACTGGCCACCGCGCAGGTCCCAGCCGTCGCCCTCCCACGTCACGTACGCCTCGAAGGGCTCGAAGCGGCCGAGATCGCCATCGAGCGCGTCGACGAAGACGCGCGGGCGGAAGTAGGCCGTCACCTCGTCCGAGAAGAGGAAGTCGAGCTCCAGCTC
>JANQEJ010000009.1 GCA_028278425.1 Planctomycetota bacterium
GCCGTTCCTAGATGCGCTCTGTTTCATCTTCGCCCGACTAAGCAACCTCTACGTCGGTCTCGTTCAGGGCACGATGTCCACCCGTGAATTCAGCAAACAGCCGCAAGTGGCATCGGCAGTCAGAAGCGTGCGAAAGCGACACAGAGGAGTAGACGCACGCTCTCTCAACATTGCGTTGTTGGATTTCATCACCCAGTCCGACCCTCTTTTTGACGAGATAAAGTGGAACCTGGCACAAAACTACTTCATCGCTCGCTTGCTCGGGCTAGATGAGAGTGGCGAGCTCTTGTCACGGGAGATGTTCTCAGGAGCAACCTTCTACGTAGACACCAACGTTGTGATACCTGGTCTTGAGAGTTCGTCCAAGCACCATGAGAGCTTTCGATCGTTCTGCAAGGCGTGTAATGACCTGAACATCTCTGTGAATGTTCTTCATATCTCGCTGGCAGAACTCCAGCGGGTCGTAGCACACCATAAGCAGGCACTTCAATTGGCTGGGGACATCGTTCCACCGGAAACCGCGAAGCGGGTTCGGGGAATCTTCTACGAAGTCTACGCACAGGCCAAACGCACTTCGCCCGAGATTACGGTCGACGAGCTCTTTGAGCATTACTCCGAGCCCGTAGAGAACCTTGCCAAGCTAGTCGGTATTGAGGAGATTGACGATCCTTGGTTTGTGGACAAAAGGCAGGCCAAGCTCATTCGTCCCTACGCGGATGAACTGCACCGTCTGTGCGATGAGCTCCATCGACCAAGAAAGAAGCCCAGAGCCGTCGAGCATGATGCTTACCTATTGGCCTGGATTCAGAAGGAGAGAGTTGAAATAGGCCGATCAACCTGGGTAGTTACCCTTGACGCGGTTCTTCCCCTGGTCAGGCAGCCCAATCAGCCGGCCAACAATCCGTTGGCATTGAACCTTGATGTGTTCCTTCAGTGGATCGCTCCTTCGCTCGTGAGCGCGGGTACGACGATTGACTTCGCGGCCGTCTTCTCGGAGGCAATTAAGTACCGTCTACTTCCCGAGCAGCGAGTTTTTGACATCTCGGACTTCATCGTCTTCGCGGAGCTTGGAATCGCGTGCGAGGAGCTTCCCGCCGAAGATGTCGAACGATGCATCCGACTCATACGCCAGCGCGCCCCCCACCTGGATCCGACTGTCCCAGCGGATCGGGAGAAGCTCGACCGAGAAATCTCGCGGTTTTTTGCCGACCCGACGCGAAGGGTGAACAGGCGAGTATCAGAACTCGAAAGCACAAAGGTCGATCTCGAATCTCGGATTGGTGAGTTGGAATCGGAGATTGAGATCGAGCGGAACAGAGGTGATTTGGTCTCCAAAGAGCTCGAAACACTGAGAGCAGAATCGTCTGCAAGCAACAGGTTCTTGACCGTGCTGGTTGGTTGGCTCTTGCTCGTGGGTATCGGTATGGCAGCCGGCTCCGCGGCGGTCGGTATTGACCAGTTGCTCTCAAGGTATTGGGGGCTGCTGTCCGCTTCTGCCTTTGGCCTTCTGCTTGTGATGAGTTGGCTATTCGTCGGTAGACGACGATTGGCGCTGCTTGCGCCGCCAATCAAGAAACTAATGAAGGTAGACAACAGCTAGGGTCCCGAGCAGGCGGCGAACCTAGTTCGCCGCTGCTTGCCGGCGGCCGCAGGATTCGCCATGAATCACACTAGCCATGCTGGAGGCCTGCGATAGGATCCACGGAATAGTGCCGTTCCACACAAGGATACCGGAATGAGGTTATTACTCTCAGCTTTCGGCCTTGGAACTGCCCTATACAGTGAACGTCTTGCATTTGCGAGAATGCCAGCCGTAAGCATGTCAGCAATTGCGCCGGAGTTTGTCCCGGACTATCCGGTCTTTCTGATGTTTGACGAGTTTGTTGTCGACTCGATGACCGTCGACATGCTGCGAGCGATGGGGGATCAAGAACGATCTTGGTTCTCAAAAATGCACAGCGTTCTGGATGCTCTCGAATCGTCGGGGAGGTTGATCATTCAAGACTATGACGGCATTGTGCATCCGCATTCAGACGCCATAAGGGAGTCCGTTCGTTATCACCTAAGGAACATGAGCGAATGGGCTCCTGTCTTTGAAGAATCACTTGAGCGCTGGCGAGACTTCTCGCATCTGGGGAGACGAATGCTCAAAAGCAAAGGCTCAAGCGAGTGGTCCGTTGAGGACCATCAACTCAATCGGGTTTTCGAGACGGGGTCCTATTTTCATTTGCAGTCTTTGGAGCAAGAAGTTGGAAACCTGCTGCATCAATGGAAGTCGAAGATGAGTCGGGATGACAGAGCTTACGCCAGACATGTAGTTGGCGAATACCTGGCTTATGTTCTGGGAAATCTGTGTATCGCAGAATCAGCCTCTGCGGTAATCCATGATTGGCAGGACCTCGAGCCTATCTATCGCAAGATCTTCAGATTGTCGATGCGCAGAGATGGCCAGCTTGAGGAGGCCGCTCAAGCTCGAGAGTTATTCGCTGTCCTTTTTCCTGAGTTTCATCTCACAGATGCCACTTCATTCGCGAAAGCTTTGGATGATGGGCGTGTGGAGACCCTTCGTGATCTGGTTCGTTCTGCCGCCACCGGCGCGCTTACTTTCGATCAGGAGTTCGCGAACGCCACGCTGCGTGAAGTGCTGAAAGTAGAGCGGGCGGCCAGGTTCCGACGAAAAGTTGTGGGATGGGCGACGTTGCCATTGGGCTTTGTTCCTTGGCTTGGAACCCCTCTCCAGAAAGCTACTGAGGAGGCAGTTGCGAGGCAGCTTGAGTCAGCAGTACAAAAAGACAAGGAGTGGTTCTATTTGGTCAGTGAGCTATCGTCTGAACGCGTTCCTGAGTAAGTGTAGTGATCCTGACCCCACTGCGTCTAGCCGCCGAGCATCCGCAGGAGCTGCGCCACCTTCGCCTGCACCTCCGGCGTGTGGCGGACGAAGAGCATCCCGTTGTGGCTGCTGATGCTCGTCCCGTTCGCGCCCCACGTGTCGCTCGCGATGTTGTCCTCGATCAGCGCGACGATGGCGTCCTCCTCGTGGCGCGGCCTGGAGTCGCCGATCCGTCCGGTGTTCTCCTCGTCGAGCCCGGCGAGCTTGCGGCCGCTCAGGTCGGGCGCGATGAAGTCGGTGATCGGCGCGACGAGCGCGCGGACGTCGTACGTGCGCAGCACGACGTCGAGGGCGAGCTTGTCGCGCGTCGTCATCCACACGACGCCGTCGCGCAACGCCCAGCCGACCTCGTCGCCGGCGAGCTCGGCGATCAGGTTGAGCGCGCTCGTCGCCGCGACCGGCTTCCGCAGGTCCAGGTCGAAGACCGCCGCCGCGTCGGCGGCCGCGGTTTCGGCCTGCTGCATGACGACGATCGGCACGCCGGCCGCCTGAAGCGGCTTGACCGCCTCGCGCAGGCTCTCGACGCCGTTCAGGACGAGCGCGACCTTCTTCCCGGCGAGCACCGAGCGCGCCGGGGCAAAGGCGGCGGGCTCAAGGGCCGCCTCCGCGAGGGAGCCTCGATGGACCGTCATCGCTCCCTGCGGAGCGGGTCCGAAGCGCGCGTCGGCCCAGTCGTTCCACTTCTCCGCGGAGCTCCGGTGCGGAGCGGTGCAGGAACCCGTCCAGGCCAAAAGGCCCATCACGGCGATGGCGCGCGAACACCACATCCGCGGACGTCTACCCGGCGACGACGACGAAGGGGCCGATTCGCTCTGTAAAACCGATCAGGCGAACCGCTCGTGTCCCAGGATGCGCCGCAGGAGGCCGATCTGCCCGATGTGATAGCACTCGTGGGTGTACATGAACTGCATGCCGTCGCGGACCGTCCCGTCACCCGTCGGAAAGCCCGGCCATTCCGCGGAGAGCTCCGCGGCGTCCGCGTTGGCGAAGCGCTCCGCGATCCTCTCGCCGCTGGCGACGAAGTCCTCGACCAGGACGCCCGGCGCCGGGTAACCCTCGGTGCCCGCGGGCGTCGCGTTCATGCCGAACTGAGCCTCCCAGTCGTCCTCCGCGACCTCCTCGCCCATCTTGCGCCGGATGACGCGCCGGCATGACGCCAGATGTCCGAGGATCCAGTGCGGTGTGTTTCCACCCTTCCCACCGGGTTCGGCGGCCCAGTCGCCGGCCGAGAAACCCTCGGAGGCGGCGCCGAGCATGGTTTCGTTGAAACGGAAACGCTGGCCGAGGGCGGCGAGCGGTGCGGTCATCGGGATCTCCTTCGGGCTTTCCCAGGTTTTGCGTCAGCGCGCCCTTCCGAGCGCCAAGATGGACACCGGAGGATAACGCATGCCGACCCTGACCGCGCTCGCGCTCACCTGTTCGCTCGCCGTCGCTTCGAACGACGAGTTCAAGAGCGAGTCCCACGGCTTTCGCGTCGAGCGTCCGGGCGACGCCTGGGAGTTCCGGCAGGAGACGCTCGCCGCGTCCGAGCTCAAGCTCAGTATCTATCCGAAGGAGCGCACCGACGGCGCCGTGATCCTGTCCATCCGCGCCAAGGTCGTCGGCGACGGCGAGACGCCGGAGGACGTGCTCGCCGAGGCGCTTGAGGCCGTCGAGCGCGGGCCGCAATACGCGGACGTCGAAGAGCAGACGGAGCGGATCGCCGGCAAGAAGGCCCCCGGTTTGATCCTCCGCTACAAGACGCCGTCGAGCGGCGACTTCCGCTTTCGCCAGAACTACCTGGTCGAGGACGGCGTCCGCTACGTGCTCGAGTTCCACGCGCCGATCGGCGAGTACGACGGCTACGCGCGCGACCTCAAGAAGATCTTCAAGTCGTTCGACCTCGTCGCGCCGAGCAGGGAGGCCAAGCGGGAGCGAACCCGGCTCGGACTGATCGGGCGCTGCGGCAGCGAGGTCGAGTGGGAGCCAAGCTGGAACGACGCGGCGGCGAAGGCGCGCGCGGAGAGGAAACTCGTCCTCGTGCTCGTGCGGTCGCTGTCGGGCTTCAACATCACGGACTACGCCCGCTCCGGCGTGTTCATGAATCCGGACGTGATCGAGCTCGTCAACGAGCGCTTCATCCTCTTTCGTCTGGAGAAGGGCATGGACGCGCCGTTCAAGGCGCAGTCGAGCTACGGGATGAGCGGCACCACCTTCGGCACGTCGCTCCTCATCGCGACCCCGGACGGCGAGATCGTCGGCGACTCGTGCGCCATCGCCCCCGCGCCGGCGTACGACTTCCTCCTGGAGAGCCTGGAGCGGATCGAGGGCTTCCCGGGAACGCCCGCACCGGACGGCCTCGCGGGGATCGAACGGGCGAAGCGCCTGATCGCGCGCGGCGAGCTGGACGAGGCGACCGCGCTCCTCTTCGAGGATCGCTCGGCGGAGGGCCGTCTCCTCCTCGCGTCGATCCACCGCCGCTTGCGGCGCACGGACGAGGCTTTCGCGGCGCTCGCCGAAGCCCGCGACGCGGATACGGGCGAGCTCGAGACCGCGATCGCGCTCGCCGAAACGGTGCTCCACTTCCGCCTGGGCGACACGAGCGCCGCCTGTCAGACGCTCGCCGGCATCGAGGACGCCGACTCGAACCCGGAGGCGCTCTTCTGGCGGGGCGCGTGCAGCATCCGCTCCGGCAACGCCGACGACGGCGAGCGCACGTGGGACGAGCTGATCGACCACTTCCCCGAGAGCCGCTGGGCCTGGAAGGCCGCGGCGACGATGGACAGCACCGGCTTCAAGGCGATGGCTTCGCTCCGCACCGAATGGCCGGCCGAGGACGTGCTCGACTCGCTGCGTTGGACCGAGCCCGCCCCGCTGCCGAACGACGCCGCCGCGCAGGCGGAAGCGGACGCGGTCGCCTACCTCCTGCTCCACCAGCGCGACGACGGCTCGTGGATCTCGGCCTCGGAGTTCCGCGGCAAGTCCGAGAAGTACCCCAACATCTTCACCGACGCGGTGACCGCGATCTGCGGCATGGCCATGCTGCAGCGGCGCGACCGGCCGGAGTGCGAGGCGGCGGCCGAGAACGCGGTCGAGTTCCTGCTCGCGACGCACAAGCAGGCGAAGCTCGCCGGCGAGCAGGAGTTCTTCATGGACTACACGATCTGGAGCCACTCCTGGGTGCTCTGGTTCTTCGCCGACTGCCTCGAGGCCGGCGTCGGCGACAAGACCGCGATGCGGAGCGTGATGAAGGACCGCATCGCCAACCTGCGCGAGAAGCAGAAGGCGAACGGCGGCTGGAGCTATTACCTGACGAGCGACCTCGAATCGGGCTCGGAGGCGAACCAGTCGATCAGCTTCGTCAGCGCCGGCGCCGCGCTCGGGCTGCTGCGCGCGAAGGAGGCGGGCGTCGCCGTTCCGAAGCGCGTGGTGAAGGACGTGCTCGACTGTCTGGAAGCGATGTTCGACGAGGAGAACGGCGTCTTCCAGTACATGCGCTTCGTCGGCGCCAACGGCAAGCCGGCCGTCAACCCGCCCGGCGCCGCGGGCCGCGGTCCGGCGATCGAGCTGGCGCTGCTCCACGGCGGCCGCGGCGACGTCGACCGCGTGCGGCGCGCGCTCGACGTGTTCATGGAGCACCGCGCGAGCTACTCGAAGGAGCTCGGCAAGTCGCTGATGCACGCCGGGCCCGACGGGCAGGGTTCGCACTATCTGATGTTCGACTACGCGCTCTCCGCCAAGGCGGTGCGCGAGCTGCCGCTCGAGGAGCGGGCGGAGTACCGCGCGAAGATCCTCGAGCTCATCCTCGAGGGCCGCGGCGAGCACGGCGGCTTCCAGGACACGCCGCTCAACGGCTGGGCCTACGGAACGGCGATGGCGCTCCTGGCCCTGCGCGATTTGGAGCTACGGCCCTGACGGCTCGCCGATCCGGCTGATCAGGACGGAGATCCCGTCCGACTTCAGGGACACCGCCACGTCCGGTATGCCGTCCCCGTCGACGTCGCCGGCGTCGAGCGCCGTCGGCAACCGGCCGACGGCGAAGCGCGTCACCGGGTCGAAGGTCCCGTCGCCGTTGCCCGGGTAGAACCACAGGTCGTAGGTGTCCTGGTCGACGACGGCGGCGTCCGTTCGGCCGTCGCCGTCGAGGTCGTCCAGCAGCACCGACCGACCGTTGCCCGTGGCGAGCGTCGTCCCGGGAGCGAACGTCCCGTCGCCGTTTCCGACGACCATGCTCAGGCCCGACGTCGCGAGGTCGACGATGCCGTCGCCGGTGAAGTCGCGCGCCGCCACGTCGCGCGCACCGGTGGGCGCCGGAACCGTGTCCGCCAGCGAGAACGCGGCGGTTCCGTCGTTCAGGTAGGAGGAGATGGTGCCGGAGTAGGAGTTGCCGGTGGCGAAGTCGAGCGCGCCGTCCAGGTTGAAGTCCTCGATCGCGACCGAGCGCGGCGTGAGCCCCGTGGGATACGTCGCCTGAAGCGCGAGGTCCAGGAACCCGTTCCCGGTGAGGACGGCCGCCTCGTGGTTGAACCAGTTGGCGGTCACCGCGTCGAGGTTGCCGTCGCCGTCGAGGTCGGCGAGCTCGACGTCGTAAGTGGATCCGCCGGCGGCGTACGTGAACGGTGCGCCGAACGCGCCGCCACCGAGGCCTTCCAAGCGCGTGACCGTCGTCGTGTCGTTCGCCATGACGAGCTCGGCCGAGCCGTCGGCGTTGAGGTCGCCGATCGCCACGGCGAGGGGCGACTTGAGGCCGCCGGTGGCGTAGGTCGTCGCCGGCAGGAACGTCCCGTCCCCGGCGCCGAGCGCGACGACCGCCTTGGACGAATGTCCCACCGAGACGAGGTCGGCGATCCCGTCGCCGCTCACGTCGCGGAGCTCGACGTCGCTGAGGTCGAATGCCCCGCCGTCGTCGATCACCTGCCACGAGCCGAAACCGCCCTTCCCGTCGCCGAGGAGCACCTGGACGCCGCTGACGTCCACGCCGGTCAGGTAGGCGAGGTCGACGGACGCGTTCGCGTCGAAACGCGCGGCGACGAGCCACTGGGCCCCCATCGTCGCGGGGCTGGTCTTCACCGCGCCGAACGTCCCGTCTCCCTTCCCCGCGAGGAAGGTCAGCCGGTCGACGCTGCCGATGCCCGCGGCGTCGACGAAGCCGTCGTCGTCGAAGTCGTCGAGGACGATCTCGAAGGTCGACGACGATCCCGGAAGGGCGGGACCGAGAAAGGTCCCGGTGCCGTTTCCGAGGTAGACCGCGAGCGAGGAGCTCGTGTTGCTCGATATGACGTCGGGCAGGCCGTCGAGGTTGAGATCGACCGCTTTGACGTCCCGCGGATCGGCGACGCCGCCGAGCGTCGTCCCCGGAACGAAGGTTCCGTCGCCGTTTCCCGATAGAGTCTCGAGCGTGTCCGTCCCGAAGCTCGAGTCCGCCGGGAGCACGAGATCGAGCTTGCCGTCGACGTCGAAGTCCGCCGCGGCGACCGCGCGCACCGATCCGGACACGCCGTAGTGGCTCGACGGCAGGAACGTGCCGTCCCCGACGCCGACGTGTACGGCAACGTCGTCGAGCCCCTCGTCGGGCACGAGGAGGTCCAGCACGCCGTCGCCGTTGACGTCGCCGAGCTCCGGGTCGTACGGGTTCAGCCCCGCCTCGACGAGCTGCAGCGCGCCGAACGTGCCGTCGCCGTTGCCGAGCGCGGCGTGCGTGTCCCCCGGCAGAAACGGCGGGCCAGCGGCGCCGACGATCAGGTCGAGCCTGCCGTCGCCGTCGAGGTCGTCGCTCGCGAGCCTCGTCGGAATGACGACTCCCGCGGAAACCGCCTGCGGCGCTCCGAACCCGCCGTCGCCGTCCCCGGGGAGGAAGGAGAGGAGGTCGGGGCTCCCGTTCACGACGACGAGATCCGTCTTGCCATCGGAGTCGAAGTCCCGCGCGACCATCGCGTTCGGGTTGAAGCCGGCGTCGAACTGGACGCCGGGAAGGATCGGAGCTTTCGCGACGCCGGCGCGCATCCGGAGCGCGTTGGTGACGCCGGCGCCGCCGGTCGCGCTCGCGTCGATCACCGCTCCTTGCGCGATCAGGAGCATTCCGCAGAGCTGCTCGTCGACGAAGCCGAGATCGATGAGCTCCGGCGACGCCCCGGCCGCGTCGGTCGCGAAGGGAATCGACAGGAACGGCGTCGCGGGAAAGAAGTTCGCTCCGAAGGCCGGAAGGAACTGCGGCGCGTCGGCGAAGCCGACGCCGAGCGGCCCCGGCGCGAGCGGCGCGCCGCCCTCGGTTCTCAGCGAGAACGGTCCCTTGAGAACCGGCGCGCCGTCGGGCGTCGTCAGCGTCAGACCGACGACGCCGGCGTCGACCGTCTCGAGCAGGACCTCCTCCCCGCATTGCACGAAGATCGGCGCGGAGAGGAACAGGGGGAGCGAGAGCGCGCAATTGCGAACGGCGAGGATCATGGATCACTCCGTTGGAAACCGACGCAGGGGGTAGCGCTAGCGACAGGCTAGGCTACCCGCCGCGTCCTCACAACCCGCGAAAGCGCGCTAGCGTCGCCGTTCCGGGACGATCGTGCGGCTCTCGTTGCCCGCCGCGTCGACCGCTCGCACGCCAAAGAAAAAGTTGTCGGCGATGACGCCCTCGAGGACGGCGCGTGGATCGGCGAAGACCTCGCTCTTGTGCTCCCAGATCGGAGACGTCGTCTCGCGCCAGACCGCGACGTAGCCCACCGCCGACTCCGACGGCGAGGCCTGCCAGGCGAGGGTCGTGTCGTAGCGCAACGCGCCCCGCACGAAGAGCCGCGACGGCGGCGCCGGCGCCAGGGCCAGCCGCGCGAGCAGCGCCCCGTTGACCCGCGCGACCTTGGCGACGTAGTCGGCGGACACGTGCTCGAGCACGTCGCCGTACTGCACGCCGTCCTCTTCGCGCACGTCCTGGTGCTGACGCGCGTAGTTCTCGTTCGCCTCGGTCAACCGCAGAGCGGGGATACCGCGCTCGTGGAACGGGATGTGGTCGCCGCCGCGGCCGCGCCGGTCGAGCCGGAAGATCATGCGCACGCGCGCGTCGGGCACGTAGCGCTCCGCGGCGTCGTACAGGTCGCGGGCGAAGTCACGCGAGGCGCCGCTCAGCCCGTCGCCGCCGGAGAAGCAGCGGATCGTCGTGTCGTCGACCACGCCGTTGCCGCCCTCGATGCCGCCGACGATGTCGTTTGTGATGACGCCGTCGATCGCGACGCCTTCGCTCTCCATCCACTCCGCGAAGGCCTTGCTGCCGAAGAGGCCCTGCTCCTCGCCGGCGACGCAGACGAAGTACAGGTTGGCCTCGAGCTCGTGTTGACTCATCACGCGCGCCAGCTCGAGCACCACCGCGGTGCCGCTCGCGTCGTCGTCCGCGCCCGGCGCGTGCGCCTCGGCGTCCATCCCACCGCTCGCGCGCGAGTCGTAGTGGCCGAGCACGACGTAGGTGCGCCCCCTCGGGTCGTCCTGCTTGCCCGGCAGGAAGCCGTAGACGTTGACGATCTCGACGTCGCGGGAGCCCATCCGCCGCGTCGTCGAGTGCGTGCCGACCTCCAGCCGGCCACCGGACGCCTCCGCGGACGCGCGCAGGTCGGACTCGATCCAGCGGCGCGCCGCGCCGATGCCGCGCTCGTCCGACTCGGTCTCGGACGCGGTGTGGCGCGTGTAGAAACCGGCGAGCACGGCGATGCGCTCGTGGATCCGCTCCGCCGAGACGGCGCCGAGCATCGCGCGGATCGGATCGTCGCCCACGCGGTTCTCGGGGCGGTAGGCCCAGCCCTCGGGCCGGCGGACCCAGTCCGCGTTATAGAGCGAGATGAAGGTCGGCGCGATGCGCGGCGCGTCGGTCGCGAGCTGAAAATGGAACCCGATACGCCCGCCCTCGGTCGCGTTGCGGCGCCCGTTCATCGCCGTACGGCCCCAGCGCCGTCCCCTGGCGACGAGCTCGAAGGCGGTGAACGCCTCGCGCGCGAGGTCGAAGGTCGCGCGGCCGAAGAGCTCGGTCTCGATCCCGTGCGGGTGCTCGTGGCGCGGCGTCCAGAGGTTGTCGCCGAGCAGCCACGGACCCGCGGCAGTCGCGCGCGTCCGGCCGCGGAGCTCGAGCTCGACCGTTTCGCCCTCGCGCAAGAGGACGCGGGTCGTCAGCTCGGCCGCTTCGATCTCCTCCTCGGCGTAGGGCAGCGTCTGCCCGCGCGCGTTGTCGACGAGATGGAAGCGCGCCAGGCGCCGCACCGAGATCGGCGGAACCGCGTGCACGTCGCCCGACCGCGGCTCCGCGGGAAGCCAGTCGCGCGCCTCCTCGCGCGTGAACCACGCGAAGTCGCGGTTCCACGTCGGAAGCGGGGCCGCAACCGGGCTCTCCGCGGCGAGGTCGCGCGCGATCCGCTCGAGCACGAGGCCGTCCTCGGGATAGCTGTGCTCCCAGCGCAGCTCCGGCTCGAGCTCGGCGTCCGCGGCGAGACGGCGCTCTTCCTCCGGCAGCTCGCTCCAGGCTGCGAGACCGCGCGCGAGCACCGGCAGTACCCGATCCGGGTCGTTCGAGTTGATCCGCGAGAGCAGGCGCCCCGACGGGGAGAGAACCCAGATGCCCTGCCGCGTTCCCTTGTCGGTAATCAGCTCGCCGCCGTTGACCGCGCGCTGGAAGAAGCGGCAGTCGGCGTCATCGCCGCGCTGAAGACGCCACACCTCGTCCGCCGCCGGGACGAAGCTCGCCGCCATCTCGATCAGGCGCGGATCGCACCACACGGACCCCCGGCCCGCGACGCCGTTGCCTCACGTGCAACCGAGCGGATGCCCGTTCATCGCCCAGAAGAGCAGCGGCTTCCGCGCGGCGTTGGCGGCGCGCACGCCTTCGGCGAAGGAGGGGATCCACGGAATCGCCTCGTAGGCGGTCTCGCTCGCCGCCGGACGGATGTGCTCGCGCCAGCGCGCCAGGTCCGGCGCATCAAGCTCCTGCGCCGACGGCGGCGCGGCGAGCACGGCGAGCACGGCGAGCGCGACGCAAAGCAAACCTGTCCGCGAACCGGCCATGGCGGTCCATGATATTAGGATGAGCCGCCCGGCTCGACCGAAACGGTTGCCAGGTGTGCGCGCAAACCATGACGACCTTCCTTCTTCTTCCTCTCGTTCTCGCCCTTGCTCCGCAAGGCAAGCTCCTCACCCTCGAGCAGGCGTCCGGCCGCGGCGAGCCGAGGATCAGCTTCTCCGGCAGCCTTCCGCGCTGGCGCTGGGCGTCCGACGGCGTGCACCTCACGACGCGCCGCGACGGCAAAACGAAGTGGGTCGATCCGATCACGTTCGAGGAGATGGACCCGCCCGAAACGGAAGAGGCGGACGAGGAGGACGACCCGCTCGCGAAGCTGATCCACTCGCTGGGTGACATCGAGCTCGAGGACGCCTCGCCCGACAGGAGCCGGCTCGCGTTCGTGCAGGAGAACGACCTCTTCGTCGTCGACGTCGCCTCCGGCGAGCGCCGGGCGATCACCGCGGACGGCAGCGAGAACGTCTTCAACGGCAAGCTCGACTGGGTCTACCAGGAGGAGGTCTACGGCCGCGGCGACTTCAAGGCCTTCTGGTGGAGCCCCGACTCGAAGCACATCGCCTTCCTGCGGCTCGACGAAAGCGACGTCCACACGTTCACCGTCGTCGACCACATCGAGAAAGGCCACTTCCGCGTCAAGCCGGAGATCACGAAGTACCCCAAGCCGGGCGACCCCAACCCGACGGTGAAGCTCGGCGTCGCCGTGGCTGAGACCGGCGCGATCACCTGGGTCGACCTCTCGAAGTACGCCGAGGACGAGCCCCTGGTCGTGCGCGTCGGGTGGACGCCGGGCGGGCAGGTGCTCTACATGGTGCAGGACCGCATCCAGACCTGGCTCGAGCTGAACGTCGCCGAACCGGCGACGGGCAAGCCGCGGACGATCCTGCGCGAGACCTCGAATTCCTGGACGTACCGCGCGCGGCCGCCCCGCTGGCTCGACGACGGGACGTTCCTTTGGATGAGCGACCGCACGGGCTACCGGCACGTGTATCACTACCGGCTCGACGGCGAGCTGATCGGCGCGTGCACCGCGGGCGAATGGCAGGTGAGCTCGATCACCCACGTCGACGAGGAGAAGAAGCTCCTCTGGTTCACCGGTACCAAGGACGGCGCGGTGAACTCGAACACGTATCGCGTCGGCTTCGACGGCAAGGGACTCAAACGCCTCACCCAAGGCGACGGCAGGCACTCCGTGTCGTTCAACGAAGCCCGCACGATGTTCATCGACCGCTACTCGAGCCTCGCCCAGCCGCCGCGCGTCCGCCTGTGCGACGCCGAGGGCAAGGTCCTGCGCTCGCTCGACGCGCCGGACATGACCGACTTCGAGGCCTATGCCACGAGCCGCTGGGAGCTCCACGAGATCGAGGCGCGCGACGGCTTCCCGCTCGACGTCGCGCTCCTGAAGCCGGTGCCGTTCGATCCGTCGAAGAGCTATCCGGTCTGGCTCCCGACCTACTCGGGGCCGAACTCGCCCACTGCGCGAAACAGTTGGAACTCCAGCACCTGGTACCAGTTCCTCGCGCAGAACGGGATCATCGTGTTCCAGGTCAACGTCCGCACCGCGAGCGGCAAGGGCCTCTTCGCGACCGAGCAAGGCTACAAGCGTTTCGGCATTCCGGAGCTGCGCGACCTCGAGGACGCCGTCGCCTGGCTGACCGCCCACCCGTGGGCCGACGCTTCACGCGTCGGCATCAGCGGGCACAGCTACGGCGGCTTCATGACGGCCTTCGCGCTCACGCACAGCGACGACTTCGCCCTCGGCATCGCCGGCAGCGGCGTCTACGACTGGGCGATGTACGACACGATCTACACCGAGCGCTACATGAGCACGCCGCAGCTCAACCCCGAAGGCTACAAGGAGACGTCGGTGATCGAGGCCGCCGGCAACCTGAAGGGGCGGCTCGTCCTCACCCACGGCACGATGGACGACAACGTCCACATGCAGAACTGTCTGCAGCTCGTCTACGCGCTCCAGAAAGCGGGCAAGTCCTTCGACCTGATGCTCTACCCGCAGAGCCGCCACGGCATCCGCAACCGGGAGCAGCGGTGGCATCGAAGGCAGCTCGAGTGGGACGCGATAAGGGAGGAGTTGCTCGAGCCGGCGGGGCCCTAAGAGGACCCGGTAATGGCTTCTGCGCTCATCCCGCGGTCACTTCTTCCATTTGGACTGAGGCCAGACGAGCGCGGAGCCGAACTGTTCGTTCCCGCCGGACAAGCCTCGGTGGCAGATCGTAGGGTGACATCGCGGGCATCTCGTTGTGCTCCTCTCCCCGGAGCTCTCTTCCGCTCTTGTGCTTCCATACGCCGCCCCATTGCTTGAAGAAAAAGGGAATGCCCGATGACCGAGCCTGGCGTCGAAGATCAAGCACCCACTCCTCTTCCATCGGTCTGGCTCCCGGACCGCTCTCTCCCCCAACGATCATCCAGTCGATCCGATCTAGATCGAGCGTACCCAAGTTCTCCAGTAGAGGCTCGACAGAGAGGAACCTGATAGAGGACTTGCTCTCTTGAAGAGGACCTATGCGCGGCACGCCGTGCGCAACATCCTCGACACTGACGCCGAGCCAAACATGCGGCAGCTCAACGAGATGCTCAGGAAGCAGGGAAAGTGCTTCACGCATACGCTCTGCCCGCTTCGTCAGCACTTGGAATACATGCCAATCTGCGGCAGCCATAGCTTCGAACACAAGTCGGATGTAGGACAACGGCACGGCTTCGTGAAACAGATCGCTCATCGAGTTCACGAAGATGACTCTGCGAGCTGACCAGCCGAGAGGATCTAGGAGGTGCTCCGGCACCAGGCGAGGGTCAAAACCCCGTTCATAGGGATGACCGGGAATTCCCCTCCATCTCTCCGCGAATCGCTCGGCGTAGCAGTGCTTGCAGCCCGGGCTAACCTTCGAGCAGCCTCGCACTGGATTCCACGTTGCATCAGTCCACTCGATGCTCGATTGCTGAGCCATGCGACGCCTCAGTCAAACAAAGACCGCTGATCTGTCGAGTACTTTCGCGCATCCTGCCAGAACTTCGCACCTAGGTGATGTCTCGAGAAGTAGCCGAGGTGATAGAGCCGGACGTTCTTCCGCGGAAGCCGAATCAGCTCCAGGTCGTTCAAACCTTGGTGCTGATACCCAAGCTCCGCCATCCGGGCAATAAACTGCTCTGCAATGAAGTCGCCGAATCGGACCCCAGTTGCTGAAGCCTGGCGCCCAGAGGCCTCGCCATGATTGATTGCCTAGGAAAGCATCAACTATCTTGTTTGCTTCCTCCGAGTAGCGCAGCTCATTGCGGTTCGCGTCCATGTACGAGGGAATAAGGACCAGAAAATCGACATACCTCTCTGAGAGCTTGGCGAGGGTCTCAAACCTCAGATCCTCCATCCTGTAGGGGTCCGCAACACAAAGCGTCAGCACAGACTGTTCTCTGGAGAACGGAGGGAGCTCACGGAGAATCTCCTCAACCAACACATTGCTATCGCCCGGTAGATAGCGGCAGTCGGCCTGGTACCCAGCCGCTACGACTCGAGACTTGAGAGCGTCAACCCTGTCTACATCTACATCGCAGAAGATGTAGCGATCGAATGGATCGGGGATGCCAAGGGCAAGAATCGGCGAAGCAGGAATGATCTCGTTCGAGCGTCGGAGCCGTGCGCGGCCCGGCCCACAATAGAGGTCAAGGTAAACGCGCTGCCCCCACTTGCTTTTCATGCTTGTTCCGACCATCGCCGCCATGTGAGCTATGAGGCGATACTTCTGCTCCGCATAGGGACTTACCTCGGGAGTAAGCAACCCGTCGTCTTCGAGGCGGGGAAGCCGCGGTGACATGACGGCTACCCTACATACTGGCTACGTGCGATCCAGCGGCCCTCGTCATGAGCAGACTTGCCGCGTCATTGGTAGACCTCAGGCGCGGTGGCGCGCAGGCTCCGTTCCCTGAGGTCCCCTTTCAAACCGTGCGTGCGGATTTCCCGCACACGGCTTACCGATGGTCTTCTCACGTCGCATGCACGCCTCCGGGGTAGCGGATCGTT
>JANQEJ010000070.1 GCA_028278425.1 Planctomycetota bacterium
CGCCCAGGGCCCGACGGTCGACCTCTGGTACGGCGACACCCAGACCTTCGGCGACAAGGGCAACCCGCAGACCTGGGTCAACGTGCTGGGCAACGCCTCCGACCCCGACGGGGTGGCGACCCTCGTCTACACGCTGAACGGCGGCCCGCCGCAGCCGCTCAACATGGGTCCGGACACGCGCCGGCTCCTGGAGCCCGGCGACTTCAACGTCGAGATCGACTACACCACGCTGATCGACGGGCTGAACACCGTCGTCATCACGGCGACCGACACGCTCTCCAACGTCACCAACGAGACGGTCACCGTCGACTACCACGCCGGGAACACCTGGCCCACGACGTGGACCGCCGACTGGAGCGCCGCGACCGCGATCGCCGACGTGGCGCAGGTGGTGGACGGCAAGTGGAGGATCGAGCCCGACGGGACCGGCATCCGACCGCTGGTGCTCGGCTACGACCGCACGTTCGTGATCGGGGACGTCACCTGGGCGGACTTCGAGACGACGATGCCGATCACGATCCACGCGATCGACCCCGGCGGGTTCATGCCGCCGAGCACGGCGCCCGGCATCGGCGTCACCAACCGCTGGACCGGCCACACGACCCTGGTCCCGGGTGAACAGCCGCACGCCTACTGGCTGCCGCAGGGCGGCGGGGGCTGGTACGACTTCGAGGACGAGATCCTCTGGCTGGCGGGCTCCGACGGGCTGTTCCTGCTCGATCCGAGCGGAAAGATGCTCAACTTCGGCCAGACCTATCGATGGAAGGTGCGCTCCGAGACCCTGCCGAACGGCGACACCTTCTACGGCTTCAAGCTCTGGGACGACGGTCTCCCCGAGCCCGTCGACTGGTTCCTCTACGGCACCGAGGGTCCGGTCGACCTTCAGAACGGTTCGCTGCTCGTCGTCGCGCACCACGTCGACGCGACCTTCGGGAACATCGAGATCGTCGATCTCGCGAGCGACGTGGACGCGCCGGCGATCCTCGACGTGCAGCTCGTCGTGGGGAACACGACGGCGACGATCTCCTGGCACACGAACGAGCCGGCGACGAGCGAGGTGGCCTACGGCGAGACGCTGGCGTACGAGCTCGGCGCGGTCGTGGAGAGCGACCTCGTCAGCGACCACTCGATCGACCTTCTGGACTTGACCCCGGGTGTGACGCACTACTTCGAGATCACCTCGACCGACGGTCGCGGCAACGGCGGAACGGAGACGGGCTCGTTCACGACCGACTCCGGGCCGCCGCCTTCTACGCTCGTGAGCGACGACTTCAGCTCGCCCACGCTCGACACGAACACCTGGACGTTCGTCGATCCGCTCGCGGATTCCTCGATCGCGCTCAACGGCGGGCAGCTCCTGATCCAGCCCGATCCCGCCGCGCTACACGACGCGTGGGACCAGGGCGCCAACGTGCCGCGCGTCATGCAGGCGCACGACGACGGCGACTTCGAGGTCGAGGTGAAGTTCGAGTCGGACGTGACCGTCGACTTCCAGAGCCAAGGCATCCTCGTCGAAGGGAGCGCGAGCGACTTCGTCCGCGCCGAGTTCCACAACACGGGCTCGGGCGTCACGCTCTTCGTCGCGTACGTCGTCGGGACGACGCCGACGGCGCTGATCACGCAGCCGCTCGGCATCGGCGCCCCGCACTGGCTCCGGCTTCGGCGCGAGGGCGCCGACTGGACCGTCTCGTGGTCCGACGACGGGCTGACCTGGACGATCGCCGGAAACTTCGCGCAGCTCATGGTCACGACGGCGATCGGCCCCTTCGCGGGAAACGCCACCGGCGTGGCGCACGAGGCCGTCGTCGACTATTTCTTCAACAACGCTTCGCCGATCGATCCCGAGGACGGCAACCTCGTGACGCTCGACGTCGGCGTCATCGGCTCCGGCGCGGTGGTCAAGGATCCCGACCTGGTCGGCTTCTTCGTCGGCGAGAACGTCGACGTCACCGCCGTGCCCGATCCCGGCTGGATCTTCTCGGAGTGGCAGGGCGACCTCGCCGGAAGCCCAAACCCGGTGTCGCTCACGATGACGGCGGACGTGAACGCCACGGCGGTCTTCGCCTTCCAGTCGGACGTCGAGCCGCCGGTGATCAGCGGGATCTCCGTGCAGGCCGACCAGGACGCGGCGCGGGTCACCTGGCAGACCGACGAGCCGGCGTCGAGCCAAATCGACTTCGGCGAGACGCCCGCCTACGAGCTCGGCACGGTCGGCGATCCGGCGTTCAAGACGAGCCACGAGCTCTTCCTGTCGGGGCTCACCGCGGGAACGACGATTCACTACGAGATCACGTCCGAGGATCCGAGCGCGAACCCGGGCTCGACGGGCGACCTGACGTTCGCTACGCCGGTCGACGCCGGTCCGACGGGCATTCAGTCGGACGACTTCAGCAAGGTCGGCCTCGACGAAAGCCTCTGGACCTACGTCAACCCGTACGACGACGCGACGCTCGTCTTCGACGGCACGCGCATGCAGATCGACGTGCCGACGGGCTTCGAGCACGAGGTGTGGACGGACGGCAACTTCCTGCCGCGGATCATGCAGCCGGTGGTGGACGGCGACTTCGAGCTCGAGGTCCGGTTCGAGTCGACGCCGGACACGAGCTTCCAGAGCCAGGGGCTCCTGATCCAGGACGACCCGGACGACTTCGTGCGGGCAGAGTGGCACTACCTCCAGGGGAAGCTCCGGATCTACGTCGTGACGTTCACGAACAACGTGCCGTCGATCAAGACGCTCACGCAGCTCACCGAGCCCGCGATGCCGTACGCGCAGCCGACCTGGTTGCGCGTGAACCGCACCGGCGACCAGTGGACGGTCGACTACTCGTTCGACGGCATCGCGTGGACGCAGGCGGTGACGTGGTCGGAGAGCTTCGTGATCACCGAGGTCGGCGTCTTCGCGGGTAACTCGGACGATACGCCGAACCTGGCGACGGTCGACTACTTCTTCAGCAACGCGCTGCCGGTGGTGCCGGAGGATGACGACCCGTCCGAGCTCGTCGTCAACGTCGTCGGCAACGGCTCGGTGTTGCGCGACCCGGACCAGCTCAAGTACGACACCGGCGAGAGCGTGGACCTGACGCCGGTCCCGGACGCGGGCTGGGCCTTTACCGGCTGGAGCGGCGACGCGACCGGCACGACGGTGCCGCTCGAGGTCGTCGTCGGAACGGGGACCGAGGTCACGGCGACCTTCATCCCCTCGACCGGCGGTCCGCAGATCACGAGCCTCTCGCCGTCGACGATCGAGCCGGTCCAGCCCGGCACCGCGCAGACCGTCACGATCAACGGCGTCGACTTCACGCCGTCGACGACGCTCTTGATCGACGGCGTCGCGCCGGATCCGGTGCTCGCTCCTTACACCGTGGTCAGCGACACAGAGATCGCGCTCGCGTGGCCGCTGGTCTCGAAGCTCGGGCAGGTCGACGTCACGGTGGTGGACCCGAGCGGCTCGGACACCGCGCAGATGACGGTCGTCGCGCACACGGAGGGAGTGCTCGAGATCGAGCACGGCGACGAGCCGGTCGCGGTCTTCTCGCCGACCATGAACGTCACCGTCGCCGCTCCGATCGGCGACTACTTCTTCCTCACGGCGTCGTGGCAGAAGATCCCGACCGTCGTGCCCGGCATCGTGGCGCTCGACATCGGCAACCAGGCACAGACGCTCTTCTACCTGGGGAACCGCCAGATCCCCGCCAAGGGCTGGGATCAGATCGAGGTTCCGATCCCGATCATCTTCGACACCACCGCCTACCTGCAGGGGGCGCTCGCCTGCCCGCTCTGCCCGCCCTATCCGGTGTCGAACGTGCAGGAGCTGATCGCGAACCAGTGAGCGTTCGCGGGCTCGCTCGCCGGGTATCAAGAACAAGTGAGACGACTGCTTTTTGATTTGCCATGAAGCACGCTGGAATCCTTGTGGCTGCCGGCCTCATCCTTGTCGTGGCCGGCTATGGACTTTTCGTGCGAGGAAAGCCGAGCACACGGGCGGAACCCGCCGCGCTTGGAACACCATCGGCTGATGCTGAATCGCCCGACGCAGTGGATTTGTTTGACAGCGAAGCACGTGGAGGGCTTCGGAAGCCCGCGCAGACGGAGGCAGCGGAGGGTCCCGTACCCGAGGACGTTCCTATCCTCGAGGAAACACCCGACGTGGGCCTTGACGAGCAGGCCGTCCGAAGAGCCCTGCGATTGGAGAACAATGCGCGCTTCGCAGAGAAGTACGCCGATTACACGGTTGAGCAGCTAGAAGAGGCCCAAGAGGCACTTCTCGCGCAGGTTCAGCAGGAGGGACAGGTATTCCTAGAAGACCGCTATGCGGCAGGTCTATACACAGTTGTCGCCGATGATGTTCCGGAGGATGCCGACCCTGCCGACCCCAAGTTCATGGTGTCCTTCCCTGGTGGCATCTACGGCGGCGGAAGAACGATTATAACTTCAGACCGTAGAACTGAGCTGCAAGAGACACACCTGCCCTTCGCCGAATACCCGCACTTCTATGACCTCCACGATGAGTGGAGCTGGATCGTCAGGAAGGTCCACGCGATTAGCTTGGCTCAGGACTAGCGCTGGCGGGCATCTCGCCAAACCCGCTAGGGAAGAACAGGGTCGGCAGGCGTGGCGACCGCTGTCCATAAGCGTCGTATTTGGGGATGCGATATAGAGGGAGAGTACATCCGCGTAGCTCGACGCCCTGGACGGGAGGGCCGCGCATCGCTCCTTTGCTCGCGGAGTTGCTCCATCGGAGGCGGTTCCGCTCGGAAATCTTTTCGCGCCGCAGTAGCCCCGACCTCGCGCTCGGCAGCGGGGTAGGTTTGCCCAACGGGTCCTCCCGCTCGCCATGCAAACCGCTTCTCGCGCCCTCTTCCTCGCCCTTCTTGCCGGGGCCGCCGCCGCCCAAGGTCCGACCGTCGACGTCTGGTACGGCGACACCCAGGTCTTCGGCGACCGGGGCAACCCGCAAAGATGGGTCAACGTGCTCGGCAACGTCTCCGATCCGGACGGGGTCGCGTCGCTGTCCTACACCCTCAATGGAGGGCCGAGCCAGGCGCTGAACATGGGGCCGGACCAGCGCCGGCTGCTGGAGCCGGGCGACTTCAACGTCGAGATCGACTACGTCACGCTCCTCGACGGCGACAACACGGTCGTCATCACCGCGGTCGACACGCTCGCCAACGCGACCGATAAGACGGTCACGGTCCAGTACCACGCGGGCAACGTGTGGCCCAGCACCTACTCGATCGACTGGAGCGCCGCGGCGAGCTCCACCGACGTCGCGCAGATCGTCGACGGGCGCTGGGCGATCGAGCCCGACGGCAGCGGCATCCGCCCGCAGGCGATCGGTTACGACCGCACCTTCGTCGTCGGCGACGTGAGCTGGGACGACTTCGAGGTCACGATGCCGATCACGATCCACGCGATCGATCCCGGCGGCTTCGGACCGCCGAGCACGGCGCCGGGAATCGGTTTCACGAACCGCTGGGCCGGGCACACGGTCTACGGGCTACCCAACGAGCAGCCGCTCGTCTTCTGGAAGCCGCAGGGCGGGAACGGCTGGTACGACTACGCGGGCCTGCAACTCTGGCTCGGCTTCAGCAGCGCGGTCCCGAAGGTCTACGACACGACGACGCAGCTCGGCTTCGGCGAGACGTGGTTCTGGAAGCTGCGCTCCGAGAGCTTGCCGAGCGGCGACACGTTCTACGGCTTCAAGGTCTGGCGCGACACCGATCCGGAGCCGGTGGCGTGGATGATGCAGGGCGAGGACGACCCCGCCGACCTCCAGAGCGGCTCGCTGATCGTCGTGGCGCACCACGTCGACGCCACCTTCGGCAACATCGACGTCGTCGACCTCGATCAGGACGCGACGCCGCCCGTCGTGCTCACGCCCGACGTCACCGTGACCGACGTGACGGCGACGATCGACGTTCCCACGAACGAGCCGACCTCGATCGTCTTCGACTACGGGTTGACGACCGCGTACGGCATGGGGCCGATCGTCGACGCGGTGCTCGAGTCGGACCACGAGGTGCAGCTCTCCGGGCTGACCAAGGACACCGTCTACTTCTACGAGGTGCAGGCGACCGACGGCCGCGGCAACGTCGGCACGTTCCAGGGGAGCTTCCAGACGGACGCCGGTCCGCCGCCGTCCATCCTCGTCTCCGACGACTTCAGCGCGCCGGCGTTCGACGCGGCGCTTTGGACCTTCGTCGATCCGCTCGGCGACAGCACGCCGTCGCAGGTCGGCGGCGAGCTCCGCATCGAGGTCCCGGCCGAGCAGGACCACGATATCTGGACGCTCGGGAACTACGTCCCGTGGATCAAGCAGCCCCACGACGACGGCGACTTCGAAGTAGAGGTGAAGTTCAGCTCGCTGGTCAACCGGGGCTTCCAGAGCCAGGGCGTTCTCTTCGAAGGGGCCGGCAACGAGCTCCTGCGCGTCGAGTTCCACCACAACGGCAGCACCGAGAAGCTCTTCGTCGCGCACCTCGACGACTTCAACCCGACGACGATCACGAGCACCGCGATCAGCGTCGGCGCGCCCAACTACCTGCGCGTCCGCCGCATCGGCGCGGACTGGACGATCTGGTGGTCGTCGGACGGCCAGATCTGGCAGCTCGGCTCGAGCTTCCAGCAGGCGATGATGATCACGGCCGTCGGTCCGTACGCGGGCAACGGCAACGGATCGGCGCACACGGCTCGCATCGACTACTTCTTCAACACCGCGGCGCCGATCGATCCTGAGGACGGAAGTCTCGTCGAGCTCCAGGTGACGACGGCCGGCGGCGGCACCGTCGCCAAGAGCCCCGACCAGGTCGCCTACCAGCCCGGAACCGTCGTCACGGTGACCGCCACGCCCGACCCCGGCTGGGACTTCGACGAATGGCAGGGCGACCTCGCGGGATCGACGAACCCGCTCAACGTCACGCTCAACGCCGACGTCGTCGCGCAGGCGGTCTTCACGCAGCCGGGCGACGTGACGCCGCCGGTCATCTCCGGCATCGACGTGTCGGCGGGCCAGACCGCGGCGATCGTCTCCTGGTCGACGGACGAACCGGCGACGACGAAGATCGAGTACGGCCTGACGGCGGCGTACGAGCTCGGCGCGATCGAGGATCCGGCGCTGAAGACCGCGCACTCGGTCAACCTCGCTTCGCTTACGCAGGGGACCACGTACCACTATCGCCTGACGGCCGAGGACGGCTCGCAGAACGCCGACTCGACCGGCGATCTCACCTTCTCGACGGGCGCGCCGGGCATCGACCCCTCCGGCGTCACGTCGGACGACTTCACGCAGGTCGAGCTCGACGGCTCGGTCTGGACGTTCGTCAACCCGCACGGCGACGCGCGGCTCGAGTCGACCGGCACGGGGCTTCGCATCGTCGTCCCCACCGGCGAGGAGCACGAGGCCTGGACCAACGGCAACTTCCTGCCGCGGATCATGCAGCCGGCGAACGACATTGACTTCCAGCTCGAGGCGAAGTTCGAAACGACGCCGGACACGAGCTTCCAGAGCGAGGGCATCCTGATCGAGCAGGACGCCGACGACTACCTGCGGAGCGAGATCCACTACTACAACGGCCAGACGCGCATCTACGTCGTGTCGTTCATCGCGAACGTCCCGACGATCCGGACGCTGACCGTCGTTCCGGACCCCGCGACGCCCTACGCGCAGCCGGTTTGGCTCAACGTCGACCGCGCCGGCGACCAGTGGACCGTCCGCTACTCGTTCGACGGCAGTGTGTGGACCACCGCGGCGAGCTTCACGCACTCTCTCACCGTCGCCGAGGTCGGTGCGTTCTCCGGCAACAGCGAGCTCACGGCCCACACGGCGACGATCGACTACTTCTTCAGCACCGCTTCGCCGGTCGTTCCCGAGGACGACGACCCCAGCGCGCTCGTCGTCAACGTGCTCGGCGGCGGATCGGTTCAGCGCTCCCCCGACAAGACGAAGTACGCAATCGGCGAGAGCGTCGACCTGACGCCGGTGGCCGCCGGCGGCTGGTCCTTCGACCACTGGAGCGGCGACGCTTCGGGCTCCGCCGCGCCGCTCTCGCTCAACCTGAGCACGAGCACGTCGGTCACCGCGGTCTTCCTCGAGGCCGACGTCACTTCGCCGACGATCAGCAACGTCGCCGTGACCGTCGACGACGTCTCCGCCTTGATCACCTGGGACACGGACGAGCCCGCGACCAGCATCATCGACTTCGGCTTGACCTCGGGATACGGATCCACGCTCGCGGACGCGGCGCTCGTGACGTCGCACTCGCTCCTCGTGACCGGCCTCGCTCCCGAGACGCTCTACCACTTCCAGCTCACCTCCGCCGACGCCTCCGGCAACGCGGCGAGCACCCTCGACGCGACCTTCACGACGCAGAAGACGCCGGTGCCGATCGTCTCCGACGACTTCAGCCAGGCCTCGCTCCAGACGGGCCTCTGGACCTTCGAGAACCCGTTCGGCGACGCGACCGTCGCGATGACCGGCACGCAGGTCGAGATCGCGATTCCGGCCACGCCGAACGACCACGACGCGTGGACGTCCTCGAACACGATGCCGCGGCTCATGCAGACCGTGACGGACGACGACTTCGAGGTCATCGCGAAGCTCGAGTCCGTCGTCGACCAGGACATCCAGATGCAGGGCCTCCTGATCGAGGAGACCCCGCTCGACTTCATCCGCGTCGAGCTCCACCAGGTCGGCGGCAACCAGCGCATCTTCGTCGCCGCGGTCTTCGGCGGCGCGGCCACGGTCCACGCGAGCACGTCGGTCTTCATGGCGGACCCGATGTGGCTGCGCGTCAACCGCTTCGGCACGGCGTGGGACGTCGACTACTCCTACGACGGCGCCTCCTGGCTCGACGCCGCGAACTTCACGCGCGCGATGACGCTCTCGCGCGTCGGCATCCACGCGGGGAGCTCACCGGACGTCGCGCACACCGCGCGCTTCGACTACTTCTTCGATACAGCGGCCCCGATCAGCCCCGAGGACGCGACCCCGAGCGACCTCGTGGTCAACGTCGCCGGCGAGGGCACGGTGCTGCGCTCGCCCGACAAGACGACCTACGCCGCCGGTGAGAGCGTGACGCTCACGCCCGTTCCCGCCGCCGGCTGGCACTTCGCCGGATGGAGCGGCTCCGCGGCGGGCTCGGACGATCCCCTCGTCGTCAACGTCGCGTCGGGGACCTCGATCACCGCCCACTTCGGCAATGGAACATCGCCGCCGCCGCTGATCACGAGCGTGAGCCCCAGCACGATCGAGATCCTCCAGGTCGGCACGGGCCAGACGGTCGTCCTCACCGGCATCGGCTTCACGCCGGCGAGCTCGCTCTCCGTCGACGGTGTCCTGGCGAACAACTTCACCGTCGTGAGCGACACCGAGATCCACCTCGCCTGGCCGCTGGTCTCCGCGCCGGGCCCGGTCGACGTCGCGATCTCGACCGAGTACGGCTCGGACGTCCGCCAGGTCGCCGTCGTCCACAACGCGACGCCTGCGCTGCAGGTCCAGAGCGGCGACAGCCCGGTCGAGCTGCCGTCCTACAGCACGATCGAGTTCACGCTGTCGGGGCAACCCAACACGCTCGCGATCCTGCTGTACTCGACCTCGAACCAGCCGCTCTCCTACGCCGGTCTCGTCGACCTCGCGATCGGCGGCGGCGGCGCGGGCTTCGGCGTCCTGGCCAAGGTCCCGCTCGGCCCGAGCGGGTGGACGCAGCTCACCCCGACGAGCGGCAACATGGCTCCGCTGACCGACGTCTGGTTCCAGATGGTCGAGTACGACCCCGCGGCGGGTCCCCTCTACCCGACGAGCAACGTCCAGCACGGGCAAGGGCTGCCCTAGCCGCTCCGCGGCGCCGATCCGGCGCGCGCCGAGGTTTCGCGGGTTTTCTGAAACGCGCCTCCCCGCTCTGCCTCCCGGGCGAGTGAACCGGCCGAGACGGCTGATGCACTTCCCGCCCGATGGAGAAAGAGCCATGCAACGGACGCGCTACGAATCTGCCTTGCTGACCGCCCTGCGGACCCTCGGGGTCCTTCTGTGTTCGGCTTCCGCCGCCGGAGCGGCGGCCCAGACCTGTTACTGCGGCGAGGTCGTCGCCGACGACGTCCTGCTCGCCGCCGACGTCGAGGCGGCCGACGTCGGCGGGGACGGGAACCTCGACCTCCTGTCCGCCTCGCGCGGCGGCGGCGGCAACGACGGCAGGATCCTCTACCACAGACAGACCGCCACGGGCTTCACGACCACCGAGATCGCCGACGATGCGACCGACGCGCGCGACCTGTTCATCGCGGACGGCCTTGCCAACAAGGGCGCAAACGTGGACGGGGACATGGACTTCGACGTCCTGGTGGCCGAATACGAAGACGACGAGGTCGTCTGGTACGAGCTCGACGACGGCACCTGGACCAAGACGGTCATCGACGCCGCCGCCGACAAGGTGACCGCCGTGTACGCGGCGGACACGGACGGCAACGGGACGAACGAGACGATCTACTCGGCCGCCGAGACCGGGAAGGTCAGGGCCTACGCCCACGACGGGACGAGCTGGCAGGCGACGTCGATCGCGAACGACGTGACCGGCGCCCGCGCCCTCGTCGCCTTCAACATCAACCCGGAGGTCGACAACGACGTCGACGTGATCGCGGCGGGGACGACGGGTATGTACCTGCTCGAGAACATCGGCATCGGCGGTTGGAAGGCGAAGGCCTTCGTGACGGCCTCGCAGAACGTTCGCTCGATCCAGGCCGTCAACCTCGTCCTCGCCGGCGACCCGGACACCCGGATCGACCTCCTGGTGGCGGACGGGACGTTCGTCCGCTGGTACCAGAACAAGAAGGAGGTCGCCGGCCCGCTCTTCCCGGGTGGGGTCGATTGGGTGCAGCACAAGATCACGGACAAGATGAAGATCGCCTACGACGCTCGCGCCGTCGACGTGGACAAAGACGGCGTCCTGGACGTGGTCGGCGTCGATGGGGACGACCACGAGGTGTCCTGGTTCGAGCGCACGGGGCTCACCGCGTGGAAGGAGCACCTCGTCATCGACGAGATCGAAGGGGACGTCCGCGCCGCCGGCGCCGCCGACTTCGACAAGGACGGCGACCTGGAGATCTTCTCCGCCTGGGAGGCCGACGACCTGATCGCCGTTCACGAGCAGGCGGTGTGCGCTCAAGAGCTTCCCTACTTCGGCGGCCCAGGCATCGACCTGCTCGGCGGCCAGACGGCGGGACCCTTCCTCGGCGAGGTCTACGACCCCGTCATCGATCACACGGCCTTCGAGCCCTTCGCGGTCTTCGACTACCTGGGCTTCTCGCTCCTGCCGACCCCGTTCGCCCTCCCGACGCCGATCGGACCGCTCTTGATCGACCCGTCCACCCAGTTCGCGACGGCCTTCACGGTCGCGGGACAGCCGTTCCAGATTCCGATCGTCGCCAACTGCGATCTCGCCGGGTCGAAGATTTACCTCCAGGGACTGTCGCTCACGCTTCTCCCGATCCCCGGCGTTCGCCTGACGAACACGGCGATCGAGGCCACGCTCGGCGGCATCCCCGAGCAGCTTCCCTGAGCCCGCCTCCGAACGCGGGCCGCGCCGAGCGAGCGCGGCCCGCGTTCGCGCCTTTTCCGGATACGCTGAATCCTCTCCCGCGCCCCGTGCACCGGGGGGCCCAGAGGCCATGGAATCCGGCGAACGATCCCTGAGCTCCGAGGCGGTCCTGGAGCAGCTCGAGTGGGTGCGCAACCTTGCGCGCAGCCTGGTGGCGGACCCGGCGGCGGCGGACGACGTCGCGCAGGACGCCTGGCTCGCGGCGTCGCGGGGCCCCGCCCCGCGCGCGGGGTCGGCGCGCGGCTGGCTCGCCGCCGTGACGCGGAACGCCGCGCGACAGCTCGGCCGGCGCGAGGCGCGCAGGCGCGAGCTCGAAGAGGGGACGGCGCGGAGCGGCGAGCTGCCCTCGACCGGCGAGCTTTCCGAGCGGGCGGCCGTCCAGCGCGGCGTCGTCGACCACGTGCTCGCCCTGCGCGATCCCTACAAGCGCACGATCCTCCTGCGCTACTTCGAGGGGCTGTCGCCCGAGGCGATCGCGCGCAAGGAAGCGCTCCCGGTGGCGACGGTGAAGACGCGCCTGCGCCGCGGGCTCGCGCTACTGCGCGAAGGGCTCGACGAAGAGCACGGCGACCGGAAGACGTGGATCCTCCTGATGAGCCCCTTGGTCCCGAAAGCCGCCGCCGCGGGCGTCGGCGCAGGAGTGATGCTCGTGAGCGCGAAGACGATTCTCGGCGGAACGGTGGCGGCCACGGCGTTCGTCGTCGGCGGCGTGTGGTGGACGCAGCGCGAGACGGTGCCGGAGGCAGCGGAGCTCGCGCGCCAGCCGGCGACGCCCGCGGTGCAGGTCGGCGGAATCCCCGGGACGGAAGCGACGACGGACTCGGCCGCCGGGCGCGCCGAGGCGACCGAGCGCGTCGCGGTCGAGACCCCGGCGACCCCCGCCGTGTCCGCTGGGACGTCGGTCGACGTCACGACCGTCGATGCCGAGACCGGCGATCCGCTCGGCGGCGTCGAGCTCTGGTACGCGACTCACGAGGCCTTCGCCGCCGACCGCGAGGAGGCGGGCCAGGGCGTGTTCGACCCCGAGGTGGTGCTGCGCCGAATCGGCGAACGCTACGAGACGGACGGCGACGGCCGCGTCACCCTGAAGAGCGGACCCACCGACCGCGGTTACCTCGTCGCGCGGAAGAACGACGTCTTCGCGATGAAGAGCTTCCGCACGGCGGACGAGATCCCGGTCACGCTCGAGCTCGCGCTCGATCGGACGCTCCGGATCCAAACCGTCGACGAGGCGGGTGTCCCGCTTCCGGGCGTCCCGGTCGGCATGACGAGCCGCGAGGAGGATCCGTCGCCGGAGTACCGCGTGCTCACGGAGGGGCGCGACGCGATCGCGACCGTGCCTCACTTCGATCAGATCTTCGCGCGCGAGCTCGAGCGCGGCGACGTCACGTACGCGGTGTTGCCGATCCCGATGCTCGACACCGTGAGCGTGGAGATCGACCCCGCGCGGTTCCCGACCGAACCGGTGCAGCTCGTCGTGCCGCCGACCGGGCGGGTCGTCGTCGAAGTCCGCGGCGAGGCGGGCGAGCCGCTCGACGGCTACCGCGTCCACCTCGAGTCGACCGTTTCGACGAAGCGCCTCGGACGCGGACGAGGAGCGGACGCGACGAGCGAGGCGGGTCTCGCGGTCTTCCCGTACGTCGGGCTCGGCGGCAAGCTCCTCGCGACGCTCGAGCCGAAAGCGGGCGAGAACCGCAACCGGATCACGCGCGTCTTCGACGCGCCGGCGGCGGCCGGCGAGGAGATCCGCATCGAGATCGGCTTCGAGGCGGGCGCGCCGCTTCTCACCGGACGGCTCGTCGACGCCGAGCGCCGACCCATCGCCGAACGGTCGGTGAGGCTGCGCTTCGAGCTGCGGATGGAGCGCCTCGGCACGATGCACTTCGAGACGCTGCGGACCGACGCCGAGGGCCGGTTCGAGGCGAACCTGGCCGACCTGCCGGACGCGACGCACTGCCGAGCGTTCGTGACGACCGAGCCCGCGGGCCTCGTGGGGGAGTTTGAGGTCGAGCTGCCCCTGCTTCCCGGAAGGAACGACGTCGGCGACGTCGTGCTCGCGAAGACCGAGCTCCTGGTGGCGGGCCGCGTCACCTGCGACGGCGCGCCGGTCGCGAGGGCGACGGTGCACCTCCTCTACGACCGGAGCAAGCGGGGCGAGCCCGCGTGGAGCTTCGTCGGCGGCGGCACCGGAACGTACACCGACGCGGACGGCCGCTTCGAGATCCACGGCGCTTTCGAGGCGAAGAGCTACGCCGTGCTCGCGAACGCCAACGAGTACCTCGGGACGAGCCCCGTCCCCTTCGAAGCCGGCGAGCGCGACGTCGCGATCGAGATCCAACGCGCCGGCGGCGTGGCCGGGTCGGTCGTCGTGTCCGACGGCATCCCGGCGAAGTGGCTGGAGGTCCGCGCGCGCTCGCAGGAGCTCGACTACGACTGGCCGACGACGCCGAGCCACGCCTTCATCCACCCGCGGGCGAGCGGCAAGTTCGAGCTCGACCGCCTGTGGCCCGGCCTGACGACGGTGAGCGTGCACGTCCCCGGGGACGACGCACCGCTCGCGGAGATCCGCGACGTCGAGGTCGCCGCCGGGATCGCGCGCGACGAGCGACTGCAGCGGGTCGACCTGCGCGAGCGGCTCTTCCTCTTCGAGCTCACCGTCGTGGACGAGAGCGGCGCCGCGGTCACCGACGGCTTCGTCGAGGCGCGCCCCGCCGGCGACCCGACCGTGTCTCCGCGCCGCGTGACGCTCGACGGCAAGGGCGCGCGCATCCTGACGCGCTGGCCGGCGCTCGACGTCGTCGTCCGGACCCACGGCTACCGGACGGCCTTCGTCGACGGCGTGTCGACCGACCGGACGATCGCGCTCGAGGTGGGCGTGCCTGTGGCGGTCACGATCCCGGCCGACGTGCAGCTCCCGCCGGAACCGGCCGAACTCCAGCTCGCGCTGCTTCCCTTCGAGCTCGACGACGAGTTCCAGTCCGCGCCGATCTATCCGGCGGACGGCGAGCGCTGGACGCACGGCTTCGACTTCGTCGCGGGGGTGTGGCAGACGGTCGACGAGACGCGCCGCGTCTCCTTCGAGCTCCCGGGCGAGGGCCGCTTCCGCGTCGTTTGGCAGCTTCGCAAACCGCGGGAGGGCGTCGCCTGGTCTCGGTCGTGGCCGCTCGAATCGACGCCGGTCGAGGTGAGCGAGACGACCGGCGCGCTCGAGCTCGCGCCCGAACCCGGCGCGTACGGGGCCGAGCTCGAGCGCTTCCTCGGGAACTGATCAGCGCAGTTGCGCCAGCAAGGACGCGTAGCGCTCGTCTTCGATCAGGCCTTGTTCCGCCAGGATCTCCTCGACGGCGGACCGTCCGCAGGCAGCACCCCACGCCCGCAGCAACGGACGCGCGTCGTCGAGATTGCCCCAGGAGATCGAGATTTCCGCGGTGCGGACCAGGCCGACGTTGACGAGGGCGTTGCGGAGCTTCTGCAGCTCCTCCGGTTTGTGGTCGACGCTCCAGACGTTCCAGCGGATCAGCTCGCCGACCACTCCGCGCGCCGTCTCGCGCTTCCACGCGATCGAGGGCAGGAAGAGCGCGCCGCCGTCCCAGGGTGCGGCGTCGGCCGCGTCGCCGGGTGCTGCGGAGAGGCAGACGACCGCCCAGCCGCGCAGCTTGAGCTCGATGCTCGGGTCGCGGACGACCCGGTCGAGAAAGGACACCGCCTCTTCGCCCCGGGAGGCGAAGGCGGCGAGCGCCATGTCGGTGAGCTCCGGATCCGGGAGCTTGGCGAGCCACGCCGCGAGCTCCGGGTCGCCGGTTGTTTCGCGCGCCGTCTCTTGCCCCGCCTGCGCCGCCGTGCCGTCGAAGGTGACGGCCGCGCCGAGGATCACGAGCGGGACGAGCAGCGCGGTACGGCGCGGCGCGGCGGCGGGCCGGCGCAGGAGGCCGAAGAGAAGGCCCAGGACGATGAACGTGAATGCCGCCGCCGGCAGCATCGCCAGCGGATCGGCCGGCGGGACGAAGTTGTCGGGATCGAAGGCGATCGACCCGCGGTATACGGTGCCGCCGCGCTCAGGCGCCGGACCGCCCTGCTTCGCGTCGTAGGTCTCGGGCGAGTTCTCGCCCTGGTTCATCGCGAAGGCGTCGAAACGCAGGTTGTCGCGCGCGAGCACCTCGCGGTCGAAGTCGCCGTCGATCACCGTGAGCGTCATTCCTTTCAGGTCGGCGAGCGCGTCGAAGGCCACCGCGTCGAGCTCTTCGCGGAGCGCGGACGCGTGGAGCTCATCGATCTCGGCGCCGCGCAGTCCGAGGCGCTCGCTGATCCGCAGGAGCTCCTTCTCGTACTCCTCGAAGGGGTTCGAGAGCCGGTCTTCGCGCACGGACAGAAGGTCGGCGGCGAAGAGATCCGCGGCCTTACCGTTGTGCTGCTCCGGCCGGCGCTGAAGGTCGAGCGACCCGCCCATCTGGGCGTAGGCGTCTTCCAGAGTACCGCCGATGACCCGCACCGGCAGCGGCTCGGTCAGGTTGCGGTAGATCTCCGCGCCGGCAACCTGCCGGACGACGAGCGACTCGGGCAGGTCGCGGATCTTCCGCGGCTCGTCGGTCAGGAGGTAGACGAGGTTGTGAAGCTCGCCCGCGTTGAAGGCGGAGAGCCGCATCGGCACGACGAGCTCGTCCGTGCGGAACCGGAACGACATCGCCTGAACGGCTCCGTCGAAGGTGGAGCCGGGCGGGAGCTCCGGCGTGGCGTCGCGCATCCCCGGCCGCGGCGCGACTCCGGGCATGCGGCCGACGCGGGCCTTTACCGCGACGAAGCACCAGCGGTCGTCGACGTAGTCGTTGCACACGTCCTCCATCCCCGTGGGGAAGAGGTAGCCATGGGCTTCCATCCAGCGTTTGAGCGCGGCGGCGCTGCCGGCCTCGAGCACGGCGACGTCGTACATGCCCACCGCCTCTTCGCGCAGGACGTTGACCTCTTGGTCGCCGAGGGCGGCGGAGACCATCAGCACCTCCTTCGCGTCCATTCTCCCAGCGAAGCGGAAGAGCTCGCGCCTGCGTAGGGTCAGGTCCGCCACGACCTCCGGCGGATCCACCGCCTTGGCGAGGTGCTCGAACACGTCGTCCGGCACCTTCTTGATCGACGGCGGCGTCGGGAACGGGATCAGCATCCCGAACTCGTCCACCTTCCCCTCGAAGGCCGGGCGAATCGCGAACGACTCGATTGCCTCCTTGTAGAACACGTAGGTGCGCTGCGCCCCGACCCGCGTGATCGGCGGCGAGCCGTCCGCCAGCGTCAGGATCGGCGGCACCATCCCGCACGGATCGGCCGAGGCCAACGCGGGAACCAGAAGGCCCAGGACCAACCCGGGCAACCATCGCAACGTCGCTTTCATCGTTTCTTCTCCGAGAGCGCGACGCGGAGCTCGACCCGCGCGGGAATGTCCCTCCGTCCGTCGCTCAGCCAGATCTCTGCCAGTGTTCTCCATCCCTCGCCGTCTTCGCGGACCGTGAACCACGGCCCCCCCGCGTAGTGCGTTCCCTCGATTCACAAGCGCGTCCAGAGGTGCGCGAGACCGACGCGGCGAACCGTGAAGGAGACCTCGGGCGGCTGGAAGCACTCGGTTTCGTCGGCGTGCAGGTGCTGCTTCTCGCCGAGCGGGACGTCGTGCGGGGTGAGCCGCATGCGCTCGACGCCCTCGGCGTCGACGACGCGGAGCTCGATGGTGGCGTGGGTACGCGCGAGCTCGTGGTCGAGGAAGGCGCCGCGTTCCGCGTCGAGTGCGGTGTCGTCCGAGTACGCGAGGTACTCCCGCACTTCTTCCGCGTGGAAGAGCAGGGTCTCGAGCGTGGGCGAAGCGGCGTCGATGCGCTCCCGCGAATACTTTTCCAGGAGCTCCTCGATCTCCGCCGGAGCGAGCCGGTCGGTGTCCTCCGGCACCGCCGCGCAGCCCGCGCCGCAACCGCCGGCCGGCGGCAGATCCTCGGGCGTTGGAGCCGGGCTCTCGCCGCCGGCCAGATGGAACGCGAGCGCAAGCCCGCCGAGTACCAGAAGGATGCGCGCCATCGGTTCAGTCCCCCCGTCGAAGCCCGCGGCGAATCTCGATGTCCTCTCTCACGGCGCGACAAACGCCGCGCTGTCCCGGCCTCTTGGGAGCGGACGCTCAATCCGCGGGACGGGCTCGATTTCCTCTAGAATCGCGGGCCGCCGGCCGCCCCGGCCCGCGGGAGCTCGCCCGTGACGAAGAACCCGTTCACTCCCGCCTCGAGCACCTTGTTCTACGGCCGCGAGGGGCTGATGCGCTCGCTCCTCCGCGACGAGGCGCAGGGCCAGTCGGTCCTCTTCATCGGCGGCCGCCGCTGCGGCAAGACGCGGACGTTGGAACGGCTGGAGTGGATCCTGCGCGCGCGGTGCGCCGGCGAAGACGCCGCCGCGGCGTGGAGCCGCGCCGTCCCGGACGCCGCGGATCCCACCCCGCCGGGCAATGCGGTTCCCCGCTGGCCCTTGCCGGTGAACTGCGAGGGGCTGGAGGAGATCAAACGGGGTTTGGGGGAGTTCCTCGGTTTCGTCTGCCGCACCGCGGTCGAGAGCGAACCGCCGGCGGACGACTTGCCCGACGTTCCGGCGACCGAAGCGGGAACGGACGCCTTCCTCCGCTGGCTGGAGTCGTTCGACCGCGTCCTCGACCGCGCGGGTTTCGGCGGGATGGCGCTCCTGATCGACGAGATCGAGCGCCTGTTCGATGCGCCGTGGCATCACGAGCTGATGCGCTTCCTGCGGCGCATCGACGGAACGACGTTCCGCACCCGCTGCTGGATCGTCCTCGCCGGCAGCGACGGCCTCGACACGTACACCGATCCGGAGGATGGATCACCGCCGCTCAACCTCTTGCGACGTGCGTGGCTGGAGGACCTCGATTACACGGCACGCCGGCGGATGGTCTGCGAGCCTTTCGTCGAAGCCGGGAAGCTCCCGCCTTCCGACGCCGTTCTCCGCGAGGTGGACCTCGCCGCCGCCGGCAACGCGTGGATCCTGACCCATCTTCTGGAGCACGTCTTCGAGGCGGGCGGGGATGCGCTCCCCTCGCTTCGAAGCTTTGAGGACGAGTTCCTCAATCTGAACTCGAGCGACTTCCAGCGCTGGGCGCGGCCCATTGCGAGCATCGAGGACGGCGTCGCCTGGGGCCTCTACCAGGCCGTCGCTTCCGCCGGCGCGCTCGAGCGCGCCGTGTTGGGCGAGCACGTTCGAGGCGCCAAGGCGCGGGCGGCCCTCAACCTGCTCCGCTACCAGTCGCTGGTTCACCGGCGAGCCGACGAGGGGATCGAGGTGGGTCCGGAGCTCTTCCGTCGCTTTGCGGAAGAAGAAGGCGACGCAAAGAAACCCTTCGGCACGCGTTCGGCGGGCGCCGCGGACGGAGAGCCGCTTCCTCCCGGCCACTACCGCTACGACGTCGCGCTTTCCTATACGAACCCGCAGCGGGGCGTGGCGCAGGAGCTCGCCGGCGAGCTTGCGAGTCTGAAGCTGAAGGTCTTCTACGACCGCAGGGTCGGACACGATCTCTGGGGCGCGGACCTCGAGCGCACGCTCCCGCGGGTCTACGATCGAGAGGCGCGCCTTACGCTGCTTCTGGTTTCCGAGGACTATGCGGAGAGCTACTGGCCGCTCGTCGAGGCAAAGGCGGCGCTCGTCAAAGCTGTGCGCGAAGGTTGGTCCGGTGTGTTGCCCGTCAGTCTCGACGGTACGCGGTTGACGGAGTTCCCCGCATCGGTCGTTTGGCTTGATCTTCCGCAGGAGGGCGCCCAAGTCCAAACCGTCGCGTTGCGCGCCCAGCAGCGTCTGCTCGACATCGCGGGACCGGGATCCGGAGACTGATGGGAGGCCAGCTACTCCTACTCCTTGGAGCGCTGTCGCCTTGCCTCAACCAAGAAGTCTCCTCCGACGAACCCGAAGCGGGGAAGCCGGCTCTGCGACGCTGGAGGTTGGAGTACCGCGAACCCGGGCCGCTCCTCGCTCCTCGTGTGCAAGCGGTCGCTTGCGCCCCGGATGGCGCGGTGTGGTTCGCGACCTATGGTGCTGGCGCGAGCCGCTACGACCCGGCGACCGACGAGTGGCAGAGCTTCACGGTGGCCGACGGGCTGGCGGGCACCGACGTGATGTCGCTGGCGGTTGAGACGTCGGGTGCGGTGTGGCTTGGAACCCGAGGCGCCGGAGCGATTCGATACGACCCCGCGACCGGCGACTTCTGGAACCTCTCCAAACCCCAAGGCCCAGCTTCTGTGGGCTCGATATCCATCGAACCCTCGGGCGCGGTGTGGTTCAGCGTCAACCTTGGCCAGGCGAGCCGATACGACCCCGGGACTGGTTCATGGAAGCACTTCACCGCAGCCGACGGAATGGGGAGCGGTTTCGTGCGTTTGAGTGCCGAGCCCTCGGGTGCGCTGTGGTTTGGGACTTTCGAAGGGGTGATGCACTACGACCCCGAGACCGATGCTCTGGGAGCGTTCACGACTGCGGACGGCCTGGCGAGCGACTTTGTAGCGTCGGTGGCAGTGGAACCATCGGGCGTGGCCTGGTTTGGGACCGAAGGCGAGGGAGCGAGTCGCTTTGATCCCTCGGCAGGCACCTGGCAGACGTTCACATCCGCGGACGGCTTGGTGAGTGACGTTGTGCTCTCGCTGCTGGTTGAGCCCTCGGGCGCGGTTTGGTTCGCGACCGATGCTGGTGCGAGCCGCTACGACCCGGCGACGGGAGTCTGGGAAGACTTCACAACCGATGACGGCCTGGTCCACGACGACATGCGCTCGTTGGCGCTCGATCCCTCGGGCAACGTCTGGTTCGGGACGCTGTGGGGCGCGAGCCGCCTCGATCCGTCGACCGGCACCTGGCGGAGCTTCAAATTGGCCGATGGCCTGACGGGTGACCGCTAGGAGCCTGTCCGAGTAGTGGCGATCCTTGCCGATGTAGAGAGCAAGGAGGCTGCCATGGGAAAGCGGTTCCGAGAATGGGAGATCGACCAGGC
>JANQEJ010000083.1 GCA_028278425.1 Planctomycetota bacterium
TACTTCCTGCGCGAGACGAGCCGCGACGAGGTCGTGCCCGAGCTCATCCTGCGCCTGAAGTACGAGAAGGACCACGGCACGGTGGTGTGGATCGCGGCGACGCTCGCGCGCTTCGGCAACTACGCGGGGCTCGATGGGCTCTTCGCCGTGGCGAACGGGCCGGACGGAGAGGCGAGCGCCGCGGCCGAGGCCGAGCTCGCACGGCTCGCGGACGAGGCCGGCCTGAGCGACGCGGCGGAGCTCGACGCCGCGTGGCGCGAGGGCGGCGAGCTGCCGCGGCACGAGCACTCGCCCCACCTGAAGCTCGCGCTCTGGAAGTGGATCGCGCGCCTCGCGGAGTTTCAGCTCCGCGGCGTCGACGACACGCGCTTCCTCTTCGAGCGCATGGGAGCCCAGGCCGCGGAGCTCCTCGCGCAAGCGCTCCACGACGAGAACGTGTACGTCCGAGTCCACGCGGCCCAGTGCCTCCAGCGGATGGGCCCGCGGGGGCGCGGGGCGGGTCCGGAGCTGCTCGCGGGGTTGAACGAGCCCGAGCTCGGGCCACACGCGGCCGTCGCCCTCGGGCGCGTGCAATACGCCGAGGCGGCCGAAGCCCTGGCGGAGCGCCTGCGGCCGCCGACGCCGCTCAACCTCCGGCTCGCCTGCGCGCGCGCCCTCGGTTTCCTCGGGGAGCCGTCGGCGGTCGAGCCGCTCACGGAGCTCTTCGAGGACGAGCTGGTCGACCTCCGGCAAGCGGCGGCGGAGAGTCTGCTGTCGGTGCGCGGCGAACGCGCCGACGTCGAGCGGGCGCTCGAATTCCTGCTCGATCCGCGGGTCGATCCCGGCAGCACGGAACGCGCGCTGCGCACGTGGCTGGCGAGCGCCGACGACCGCACACCGGCACTCGACGCCTGGGACGCGCTGACTCCCCTCCCGCAGACGATCCTGACGCCGGAGGAATCGCGGAACCTGCGGTCACGGCGAGCCGCGGTGGTTCGCGAGTCGCTGTCACCGTAGGACCGCGGAAAGGGAGCGGAAGCGATGACGATCTCGCCGACGTCGAACGGGTGGAGGTCTCTTGTAGCCGTCTCGCCGAACCGCTGCGGCGCGGTCGGTGACGCTCTCGCCTCGGTCGATCAGGTGGAAGGGGCGGCGCTCGGCTCCGTTCGGGACGGAGGTGCGGGGGAGCTTGCCGGCGTCGTCGCTTCCCTCAGCGCCGCCCCGCGAGCGCGCAGGCGCGAGCCCGCGGAAAAGTGGTCCGTCCTCGGGCCGCTTTGACGCGTGAGGACCGCGAGCGAAGCGAGCATGTCCGTCAGCCGCCGCAGGCGGCGGTCATCGGCTCTTCCGGGGTGCCGTCCCGCGGAGGGAGCGAAGCGAGCGGAGTGGGACATCCTCGGTTTGAGAGCCTCACGAGGTGGAGGCAGACCGTTCGCTCCCATCGGTCGGCGGGTGGGTAGCCACTGGGTCGCGACAAGTGGCCGTGGTCCTTCTTCGTATGACGCACACTTCGGCGCCGAAGGCGCCGAGGTAGGCGGATCGATCGTCGGCCTCGCATGACGGTCGCATTCGTTGCACGTGGGCTTCTCCGGGACGCGTCATGCGTATGGCCGCCACCTCCATCCCGGTGCCGACTGAGCACACCGGGATGGAGGTGGCCGGCCAAGCACATGGACCGTTCCGGCACCATGAAGCTGTAAGCGATGAGCGGTTCCGGCACGGCCGAAGCGCGAAACGACTAC
>JANQEJ010000102.1 GCA_028278425.1 Planctomycetota bacterium
CGCATGGAGCCGACTCTCGAGCGAGGAGCCTGGGTCGCGGTCTGCCTCGACGGCGCGGCCGCGGACCTCGCGCGCGAGCGCGGCTACGTGATCGACGGCCCCTGTGCGAGCGGCCTCGCGCCGATCTTCAAGCGCCTGGTCGGCGTTCCCGGGGATCGCATCGCGGTGGCGATGGACGGCGTGGCGGTGAACGGCGCGGCTGTTCTGCACAGCGAGCTCACCAAAGTCGACTCACGCGGGCGACCTCTCGAGCACACCGAAGAGGGTGAGATCGTCGTCTCCGAGGGACGCTTCTTCGTCATGGGAATGAACCCTTCGCGGAGCTGGGACAGCCGCTATTTCGGCACCGTTTCCGCGGAGCAGATCGTCGCCGGCGCGAGGCCGCTGTGGACGTTCTGAAGCGGCGGGAAACATGAGCTTGGCGGCGGTCTGAAGCGACGTCTGGGCCGACCGGGGGGACGGTGATGAGCGCAGCAGAAACAGGCGTTCTCCACACGCGGGAGCAGGGCAAGCGCGTCCACATCCTGGCCAACCTGGGCGGGCTCGTGGCGATCGCGGGCATGGAGCGGGTGGAGCCGGATCTCCTGCTGGGTGCGCTCCTCGAAGTCGCCGATCGGCTCCCCAAGATGAAGCCCGAGCGACTCGATGCGCTGCGGCAGCGGGGCACCTCGGCGCTCGACGAACGCGGCACCAGCAAGCGCGCGTGGAGCGCACGGCAGTCGGCGCTCGACCTGCACAACGTGCATCTCACGAGCGACCAGATTCGCTGGCTCCTGCGCCGGCTCGGAGAGCGCGTTCCGGGCGAGCGGACGGCGCTTCCCCAGGCTCTCTCGGACGCGCTGCCGGAGCTCTGATCGAATGGCCGATCCCTACGAGCTTCGACCCCCGCCGCGGCGCTCCGAGTCCGATCAGACAGTCGCACGGAAGGCGCGTCGGCTCGGGCGCCGCTTCCTTCGCTACGGCCGGCGGGGGAGGGTGCGCCCAGGCCGCCCGCAGGTGCACCGGCTCTCCCAGCGGAGCACCGTCAAGGTCTCGTACCGGCGCAACGAGGGTAACGGGAAGTGGCGCGCGCACGGCCGCTACATCGCCCGCGAGAAGGGACGCCCGGACCCCGAGAACCGAGGCCTCGGGTTCGACGCCAAGCGCGAGGACGTCCCGGTCGCCGAGACGCTTGCCGGCTGGGAGAAGGCCGGCGACGGGCGCCTTTGGAAGATCGTCGTCTCGCCCGAGAACGGCGACCGGATGAACCTCCCGCAGCACGCGCGCGACCTCATGGGCGCTCTCGGC
>JANQEJ010000177.1 GCA_028278425.1 Planctomycetota bacterium
CGACCGCGTATCCACTGCGATACGCTGAGGAGGAGCGACGCAGGGCTGCGTTCGAGAGGGCGCCGTGCGGGTGCGGCGAATACTCGGACAGGCTCCTAGTTGACCGGGATGACCGAGATCACGTTGGACCAGCGGAACTTCAGCGTGGCCGGGTTGACCACGACCGCCTGCATCGGAAGCGGCGTGCCGAAGAGCGCGCCGTCCGCGGGAACCGGGAAGTTCAGCGGGGTGATCCCGGCCGCCGTGATGCCCTGCGCGAGGATCGGAGCCTGGAAGATGTTGATCAGGCCGACCATCTCGAAGGGGTTGCCGAGGTCGAACCACGACAGGCTCGTCGACGCCACGATGACGAAGGGCGAGCCGGCCTGGCCCTGAACCTGGACCGGCAGCGTTCCGCCGAGCGACGGGAACTCGTCCGCGTTGAGGTCGGCGTGGACTCCCGGCAGGAAGGTCACGGTGGAGCCCGCGTCGAACGTCGCGCCCGCACCCGAGAGGCCGGCGAGCCGCGCGTCGGAGCTTCCGGTCAGCTCGATCTCGTCCAGGAGGCCGTTGCCGGCCACCAGCGTCGAGCCGAGCTCGCCCAGGATGCCGGGGTCGCCGTCGACGGTGCAGCGCTGCACCGCCGTGCGGGTCGAGCCGGTCACCTGGATGCCGGGCTGCGACAGGCCGCCGTGCACCTCGAGCTCGTCGAGGATCACGGGGCCGACGCAGTTCTGCACGACGATGCCCGGGAACGACGACGAGCCGTCGCCGATGATGAGATCGCTCAGCTCGACTTCGTCGCCGATGCCGAGGTTCTGGATCACGACGGGCCCGGTCGTGGTGTCGATGATGACGGGGCCGCTGCCGTCGCCGATGATGCGGATCGTCTGGCCGGCGAGAGGCCCGGTCAGCGGGTTGACGGTGAACGGCGCGTAGGTCCCGGCCGCCACCGAGATCACGGGGTTGCTCGTCGAAATCGAGAGCAGGGCCGCCCCGATGCTCGTGAAGGCGCCCGACGGTCCGACCGTGAGGATGTTGGCCGGGATCCCGGCGGTCCACGGGATGGCCGAGTCGGTGGCCACCTCGATGATCTGGCCGAAGGTCTTCTTCTGCGACAGGCGGTAGTCGTACTCCTGAAGGCCGGTCACCGTGTTGTCGAGGAAGTTGTAGGCGCTCGGGCCGACCGCGGTGACCTCCGCGATCTGGAAGTAGTTGCCCACGCCGGCGTCCGCACGCTCGAGGATCCACGAGACCACCTCGGACTCGACGGTCGTCACCCAGTCCAGGTTGACGATGTCGGCGCCCGGCGTGGCGTCGAAGCTCGTGACCGTCGTCGGGTCGGTGGTCCAGAAGAGCTTCCCGAGCGGATCGATCTCGAAGGCCTCGCCCGACAGGTTGCCGGTCGAGTCGATGAAGGTGATGTCGTCGCCGCCGAGCACGCGCACGTTGAACGAGCCCACCTCCAGGGGGTCCTCGAAGTCGACGAAGCGGAACTCCGTCGGCACCGGCCGGCGGATGTCGAGCATGAACGAGCCCGCGATCGGCGAGGGGTTGGTGAACACGCCGGCGCGCAGGTCCTCCGGCGCGGCTCCCAACAGGGCGCCCTCGTTGACGACGACGCCGCCCGCGCCCATGTCGGAGAACACGAAGCGCGACGCCTCGAGCGTGCCGTCCACGTTGACCAGGTACCCGCCCGTCGCGAGCGGATCCGGGCCGATGGTGGCCGCGTTGGCCGCGTCGCCGACGACGCGCAGCGTGCCGCCGGCCGAGACCACCACGCTCGTCGTCGCGCCGAGACCCAGCGTGCCGGCCGGTCCGACCGCCAGGGAGCCGTCCACGGTCACGACGCCGCCCGGCACGACGACCTCGACTCCGTCGATCGCGAGCGACGCGCCGGAGTCGATCGAGACCACGGTGGCGATGATGCGCTGGTCGTTCGTCGCGTTGCGCGTGCCGTTCATCAGGAAGAGCGCGTTGAACGTCGGGTCGAAGCCCGGCGCCAGACCGGTGAGGTCGGTGACGCCGAAGCCGTCCAGCTCGACGCGCCCCGCGCCCGGGGCGAAGGTCCCGTTGGCTTGCCAGTCGCCCGCGCAGCGGATGATCGAGCTCGAGGTCGTGGTCCCGGCGTTCAGCGTGACGGTGCTGTTGCCTTCGACGTCGAGCACCTCGTCGGTGCCCTGAACCGTGTCGAAGAAGCTCAGCGTGCCGCCCAAGAGCTGCGCGTTGCCGGCGACCGACAGCGTCTGGTCGTCGTCGATGAAGAGCACGCCGCCGTTGACGGTCAGGTCGCCGGCGATTTCGCTCGTCATGCACGTGCGCGTGTTCGACGTGTTGACGACGTTCTCCACGGAGCCGAGGCCCGTGTTGAGGATGCCGTCGCCGTCGAAATCGACCGTGCCGTTGAAGGCGTCCGCGCCGAGCGAGGTCCAGTCCCCGCCGACCGAGTGCGTCAGGGCGCCCATGTCCCAGAACGACGTCTCGTCCCCGATCGAGAACGCGCCGAGGATGTCGAGCGTGCCGTTGGTGATCAGCAGCGCGCCGCTGGCGACGTCGAGGTTGGCGAAGGTGGTGCCGGTGAGCACCGTCTTCTGCCCGTCGGTGATCTGCACGTTCGCGAGGCTCAGCCCCGCGCCGTCCAGCGTCGTGGCGCCCGCACCGTCGAGCACGGTCACGCCGGCGCTGGGGGCGTAGTTCGAGTCGGAGAACCAGTTCCCGGCGCAGAAGACGCGCGAGTTCGCGTCGTGCACGCCGGAGTTCGTCGAGCTGATGTTGACGTCCCCGTCGACGTCCATCGTCTCGAGGCCGCCGTCGGCGTCGCTGGGCGCGAAGCCGAGCGATCCGCCGCTGAACGTGGCGTGTCCCGTCACGTGGAGCGTCTGGTCGTCCTCGATCGTCGCGCCCCCCGCGAAGACGGTGAGATCCCCGATGACGTTGGTGCTGAAGAACGTGCGCATCCCGGAGATGACGTGGGTCTCGGGAAGATCGCCACCGCCGGTTCCCGTGGTCCCCGCGGCGTCGAACGCGATGATGCCGGCACCCGTCGCGCTGCCGCCGGACGAAGTCCAGTCGCCGGCGACGGTGTGCGTGAAGGCTCCGATGTCCCACGACGACGTGGCGTTGCCGAGCGTCACCGAGCCCTCGATGTCGAGCGCGCCCAGCGTCGTCAGCGTCACGTCGGACGCCACGACCAGGTCGCCTCCGATGTCCGCCGGGACGAGCACGTCGATCATGCCCGTGGCGAGCTCGAGCTTGAAGAACTTGGGGCCGGTGCCGCCGATCGTGGCGGACACCGCCGGAGCCATGCTCACCGTTCCCGCCGTGGGAGCCCAGCTCGCCGCCGAGGTCCAGTTGCCGAGCACGGCGATCGAAGTGTTCGAGGACGTCGCGCCGGACGCCGCGTCGATGTTGATGTTCCCGGCGACGTTGAGCTTCTCCTCGCCGGCGGTCAGGTCGTCGAAGCCGAAGACGGTGCCGACCTGGAGGTCGACGCTGCCGCCGGCGCCGAGGGTCTGGTTGTCCTGGACCGTCATCGACCCGCCGCTCATCGTCAGGTTGCCGAGGATCGTCGTGTCGTCCATGGCGCGGTCGCCGCCCGAGCTGAGGACGTTCGGGATCGGGCTGGTCCCGGTCCGCGTCGTGCCCGTGCCGGTGAACTCCAGCGTGCCGGTGCCGGCCGTCGTCACGCCGTCGGACGTCCAGTTGCGCTCGATCGTGTGCGTCGCGGCGCCGACGTCGAGCACCGCGGTGGGCGACGCCAGGAAGTCGCGCTGGACGTCGATCGCGGCCGCCAGGTTCAGCGTGTGCGTCGCGTTGACGGTGAGGTCGCGCTGGATCGTGGCGGCGGAGTTGATCGTCTTGACCCCGTCGAGGATGACGAGATCGAAGAACGTCGGGTTGGTCCCGCTCACGCCGGCGGTGCTACCGCCGTCCAGGAAGACCGCGCCGTCCGACGGCGCGAACGCCGAGGTCGACGTCCAGTCGCCCGAGCAGGTGATCAGCGAGTTCGCGTTCATGGAGCCCGCGGAGGCGCTGATGTCGATCTCGGCCGCGTCGAGGATCTCGAACGACGTCCCGTTGGTGTCGCTGAAGGAGAGCGTGCCGCCGGAGAGCGTCGCCTTGCCGCCGACGGTGAGCACCGAGTCGTTCTGGATGTCGACCGCTCCGGCGCTCATGTCCAGGTCGCCGGTGACCGTCGAGGTCAGGACGGAGCGCGTTCCGGCGATGATCTCCACGTTCGGGATCGAGCCGGAGGCGTTGGTGTTCAGCGTGCCGCCGCCGTCGAAGCGGATCGTCCCGGTCCCGGTGGCGGTGGCGGTGCCGCCGGGCTGCGCGATCCAGTTGCCCTGCACCGTGTGCAGGTCGATGCCCGTGTCGAAGATCGAGGTCGTGTCGAGCAGGACGTTGCCGTTCACGTCGATCGCCGCGTCCGCGTCCACCGTGGTGGTGGAGAGGGTGAGGTTGCCGTTGATCGTCGTCGACGAGATCACGTTGCGGACGCCGTTGAGCGCCAGCAGGTCGCCGAAGGTCGGCGAAGCGCCGCCGACGGTCGTCGTGCCGGCGCCGTCGAGCTGCACGAACAGGTCGACCGGCGAGAAGGAGGCGTTGGAGCTCCAGTTGCCTCCGCAGTGAAGCTCCGAGTTGGTGCTCTCGAAGCCGACCGGAATCACGCAGTTGACGTTGCCGCCGACGTCTAGGATCTCGTTGGCCGTTCCCGTGAGGCTCGTCGACCAGCTCACGGTGCCGCCGGTCAGGGACGCGTTGCCGAGGACGGAGAGCGTCTGGTCGTTGACGAGGAAGAGCTCCCCGCCGACGACCTCGAGGGTGTTGACCGTGCAGCTCGAGACCGAGCGCGTCCCGGTGGTCACCTTGAGCTGATCCAACGCGCCGCCGCCGGTCGAGAGCACGCCCGGCCCGGTGAAGTCGACCGTCCCGTTCGTCGCGCTTCCACCACCGGAGTTCCAGTCCCCGGCGACGCTCAGCGTGTTGCCGCCGAGGTCGATGGATCCCGCCGCGTCGACGTCCACGCTCCCGGCCACCGAGCCGTTGGCGCCGAGGGTCAGGGCCGCGTCGACGTCGAGGTCGCCCGCCACGGTCAGCACCGCGGTCGTCGCGCGGTTGGACGAGATCCGCAGGTCGGCGAAGGTCGGCGCCGCGCCGCCGATGAGGGCGCCGCCCGCGCCGTCGGCCACCGAGAGGCCGTTGGCCGGGGACCACGAGGCCCCGGACGTCCAGTTCCCGGCGAACGAGAACGTGGACGTGGCGGCGATCGTGCCGTCCGTGACGCCGCTCAAGTCGACGTTGCCGTTGGCGTCGATGGCGGCCGCGTTCTCCAGCGAGAGCGTGCCGCCGTTCCCGACGAGGTCGCCGCCGCTGAGGATGAGCGAGGTGGAGTCGAGCACGGTCACGTCGCCCCCGTCGATCGTGAGCTGGCCGGCGATCGTCGCGCCGGCGAAGTCGCGCTCACCCGAGGTCAGGATGACGTTGTCGATCGAGCCGCCGCCGGTGGCCACCGGGCCGTCGCCGTCGAACTCGATCGTGCCGTTCGAAGCGATGCAGCCGGAGGAGCTCCACGCGCCGACGACGCGGTGCTGTTGCAAGCCCATGTCCCACGAGGCGGTGTTGTTGCCGAGGACGGCGAACGCCTGAACGTCGAGGGCCGCGTTCGTGATGAACTGGGCGCCGTTGTCGATCAGGAGGACGCCCGTGATCGTGGTCGCGCTCGTCACGGTCTTGGTGCCGTTGGCGATCTGAAGGGTCGCGACGGTGGGGGAGGGACCGCCGAACGTCGTCGTGGTGTTGCCGTCGAGCCGGACGATTCCGCCGCCGGGCGCGAAGATCGAGTCCGACGACCAGTCGCCGGCGCAGTGGATCTGCGCGCTGGCGCCGAGCGACGACGTCGTGTTCAGAATGGTGCAGTCGCCGGCCACGTCGAGGATCTCGGACCCCGCCGTGACGTCGTTGAACGTCAGGTTGCCCGCCGAGAACGACAGGTCGTCGCCGACGGTCAGCGTCTGGTTGTCGGTCAGCGTGATCTGACCGCCGTCCATGATGAGGTCGCCGGTGATCGTGCCTCCGGCGATGGTCCGCGTACCGGAGCTGACGCGCACGTTGGAGATCGAGCCGCCGCCCATGTTGACCAGGCCCGAGCCGCTGAAGCGCACCTCGCCGACGCCGCCGATCCCCGAGGCGGAGCCGCCGGAGGACGTCCAGTTCCCGTCGACGATGTGCGAGTCGGAGCCGAGGTCCCAGACCGACGTCGCGCCGAGCGTCACGCCGTTGGTGATGTCGAGCGCGTCGTCGGCGTCCAGCGTCGCGCCGTCGTCGATCGTGAGCGCGCCGTTGAGGGTCGTTTCGGAGACCAGGTTCACCGTCCCGCTGGCAATCCGGAGGTTGAACAGCGTCGGCGACGAGCCGCTGAACGTGCGCGTGCCCGTGCCGTCCATCTCGACGATGCCCGCGGAGGGCGCGAAGGTGGAGGGCGAGATCCAGTCACCCCCGCACAGGATGCGGACGTCGGCGCTGAAGCTGCCGGCGGTCGTGTTGATGACGGTCACGTCGTTGTCGACGTTGAGGACCTCGTTGCCGAAGAAGACGCTGTTGAACTCGAGCACGCCGCCGTTGAGGAACGCGGAGCCGCCCACCGCCATCGTGGCGTTGTCCGCGATGCTCAGGGTCCCGGAGTTCAGCGTGACGTTGCCCGTGATCGCCGAGGGGTTGACCGTCCGCGTGCCTCCGCTGATCAGCACGTTCGGCACCCCGTTGAAACCGGAGGTCATCTGGCCCGTCCCGGTGAACTCGACCGTGCCCGTGCCCGTCGTCAAGGCGCTGGCCGCGCTCGACGTCCAGTTGCCGTCGACCGTGACGGTGTTCGTGTTGAGGTCGAGCTCGGCCCCGCCGTCGATGTTCAGGTCTCCGTCGACGTTGAAGTTCGCGAGCACCGAGCGGACGCCGGCCGCCATCGTGACGTCCTCGAACGTCGTCGTGGACGTCCCCCCGAGCGAGCCGCTCCCGGTGAACTCGACCATGCCGGATCCGTTGTTGAACGTTCCGTTGTTCGTCCAATCGCCGTCGACCTCGACGTCGCTGCTCGAGGTGATCACGTCCAGGGTGCCGTCGATCTGAAGGTCGCCGTTGACCACCAGGTCGAAGCCGCCCGTCAGCGAGAGCGTGGCGCCGCCCTGAATCGTGAGGTCGCGGCACTCGGGCCCGAAGATGTAGGTCGACGGCTGGTTCGCCGTGAACGGGATCGTGACGTCCGTCGTCGGCGTGGGCACGACGCCGGTGTTCCAGTTCAGCCCGTCGTCCCAGTTCGTGCTGACCAATCCGGTCCAGGACGTTTGAGCGGAGAGCGCGCCGGTCAGGGAGAGCGCGACGGCGGCAAGCAGACCAAAGCGAAGGTGACGCATGACGGGGGAGAGAGGCGTAGGGTTATCCCTTGGCGGCGGGCGGAAGGCAGGCATCGGGGGGGATCGCTCGCGCGGCCAAGAGTCCGGGGGGAGTAAGGTGAGGGACCGAGCATCAGGATCCCGCGATCCCGCGTTTTGCACAACCCCTGCGGGACCGGATTCCCGGCCCCGGAGGCGCGAAAAAAGGGTATCCCGCGGAGCCTAGGCGGGCTCCACCTCGACTAGGGGGTCCCCCTCCCTCACCTCCGCCCCGTCCCCCGCGATCAAACACAAGATCCGGGCGCGCGCGGGAAGGTTTTTCCCCGGGTCGTAGAGGACGTGGGTGAACGTTTTCATCACCTCGATCATCCCCACCGGGTGTCCGGGGCCGATGACCTCTCCCGCCGCGACGAAGGCGTCGTCGTTCGGCGACGGGCGGTGCCAGAAGCGTCCGCTGTGCGGTGCCGGGAGCGCGAGCGAAGCGACCGTGCTCGCGGTTTCCCCGGTTGTCGCACCGGGGACGTCGCCGGCTTCGATCGGCGCGAGCTCGTAGAGCACCGTGCCGAAACCGACCGGCTCGTGGATGCGCTCGGGGCGCGCGGACACGACGCGTCCGCTCACGCCCGCCGGCACGACGAGCTCGCGCGCCACGTCGAGCGAGAGCAGGACGCCCGCGCCTGCCCCCGGCGAGAGAAGACGCCCCGCCTCGGCCGCGCACGTGAACACGCCCACCGCCGGCGCGCACAGGCGCACCGTGTCTCCGTCGCGGCGAACGGTCAGCTCGAGCGGGGGCTTCATCCGCGTGGTTGCGACAGAGCGTCGACGTCGTGCAGCGACCAGATGCGCGGGTTCTTCGCGCGCCGGCGGCCCACCGACTGGTAGGAGGTTTCGGCGAAGAGCTCGAGCCACGCGCGGAGCTCGCCGAAGGCGACGACCTCGTCGGTGTCCATCTGGCTCGCCGACCGGTAGGGGTCCATGTCGTCCTCGATGCGCTCCTCGACCGCGCGCATCCCCTGCTCGATCTCGGCGCGCTCGTCGGGATCCTCGGTGAGGATCTCGAACTCGTCGTCGAGCTTGGTGTTGAAGGCCGCGATCGCGAGCGTGCGGCCCTCCATGACGGAGAGGCGCGTGATCGGCGTCGAGAGCTGGAGGACGGGCTCGTAGGGCAGCCCGGCCATCGCGTAGTAGCCCGCGCCGGACGCCTTGCGCAGGAGCACCGTACACATCGGCACCGCGTTCGTGCTGTTCGTGTAGATCAGGGACGAGCCGTAACCGAGCAGTCCGAGCCGCTCGGCCTCGACGCCGATGTCGAAGCCCGAGATGTCCTGGAGCCACACGATCGGGATGCCGTCCGCGTTGCACGCCCGCGAGAAGGAGGCGACCTTGGCGATCCCCTCCTTGTAGAGGATCCCGGCGGGCTTCTTCTGGCCGTGGTGCTCGGCGTCGTCGACGAGACCCTGGCGGTTCGCGACGAAGCCCAGGTAGAGGCCGGCGACGCGCCCGACGCCGACGATCATCTCGCGCCCGCGGTCCGGCAGGAGCTCCCAGAAGAGGCTCTGGTCGACGAGCCGGGCGAGCACTTCCGCGGCGTCGTAGGCCATGCGGTGGTCGGCCGGGAAGACACCCTCGAGCTCGTCGGGCGGAAAGTGCGGCGGCGCCGGCGCGGCTCCGTGGCGGTAGTAGTCGACGCCGGAGGTCGGCAGCTTCGCGACCTCGCGGCGGATCAAGGCCAGCGCCGCGTCGTCGTCGGGCACGCGCTCGTCCGCGCAGGCCGACTGCGCCACGTGCACCTCGGGTCCGCCGATGTCGAGCGAGGAGAGGTGCTGGCTCTTCGCGCCTTTGATCAGCGCCGCGCCGGCGATGACCATGTAGGCCTGCTCCGTCATGACGACGCGGTCGGAGATGATCGGCATGTAGCCGCCGCCCGCGATGCAGTCGCCGAAGACGCCCGCGATCTGCGGCACGCCGGCCGCCGACAGCTCCGAGTTCTTCTTGAAGATGTGCCCCGCGCCGGTACCGCCGGGGAAGGTGTGCGACTGCTCGGGCAGGTAGAGCCCGGAGCAGTCGACGAGGTAGATCACCGGCACGCAGAGCCGCAGCGCCATCTCCTGCGCCCGCTCGATCTTCTCCGGCGTCAGGGGCCACCAGGAGCCCGACGCGACGGTGTTGTCGTTCGCGATCACCATCGTCCAGCGGCCCTCGACGCGCGCGAAGGCGGTGATCACGCCGGCGGCGGGGCTCTCGAGCTTGCCGAACTTCCGCCCCCAGTTGACGAAGGTGCCGACCTCGAAGACGTCGGTTCCCTCGTCCTTGAGACGTTCCAGGCGCTCGCGCGCCGTGAGCTTGCCCTTCTTGTGGACGCGCGCCTCGTACTCCTCGCCCCAGCCGGAGTGCACGGTCGCGCGTCGTTCCGCGAGCGTCGTCTCCTTGGCGAGAAGCTCCTCCCGGTTCTTCCGGAAGGTCGCGTCGTCGAGGAACGCGTCGAGCGGCCGGCCGATGGGGGAAAGAGGAACCTTGGCCATGGGGCTACCTCGGCGGCCATCCGGGGATGGCGGCGGTGTCGTACTCGCCGGAGCGGAAGCCGTCGCTCGCGAGCACCGCGCGGTGCAGCGGTATCGTCGTCTGGACGCCCTCGACCCGCGCTCCCTCGAGGGTTGCGGAGAGGGTCTCGATCGCGAGCGCGCGCGTGTCGGCGTGCGCGATCACCTTGGCGAGCAGCGAGTCGTAATGGGGCGTCACCTCATCGCCGGCCGCGAGGTGCGTGTCGACGCGCACGGTGCCCGGCCCCGCGCCGGCGGGGAAGTCGAAGGTCTCCACGCGGCCCGGCGACGGGCGAAAGTCGGCGCTGGGATCCTCGGCGTTGATGCGGCACTCGATCGCGTGACCGGCGAGCTCGACCCTCTCCTGGGAGAGAGAGAGCGGCCGGTTGGCGGCGATCCGGATCTGCTCGACGGCGATGTCGACGCCCGAGATCATCTCGCTGACCGGGTGCTCGACCTGGAGCCGCGTGTTCATCTCCATGAAGCAAAGCTCTCCATCGGTACTTCGCAGGAACTCGATCGTGCCGGCGTTGACGTACCCGAGGGCGAGGGCCGCGCGGACGGCCTTCGCGCCGAGGTCGGCGCGTTCGGCGTCGGAGAGCGCCGGGCTCGGGCTCTCCTCGATGAGCTTCTGGTGCTTTCTTTGCACCGAGCAGTCCCGTTCGCCGAGATGGACGCCGTTCCCGAAGCGATCGCACAGAACCTGCACCTCGACGTGGCGGCCTGCGGCCAGGTACTTCTCCAGGTAGATCGACCCGGACCCGAACGAGGCGAGCGCCTCCGCGCTCGCCGCGGTGAAGGCCTCGCGGACCTCCGCCTCGCTCTCGCAGCGCCGCATGCCCTTGCCGCCGCCGCCGTGGTCGGCCTTGAGGATCACGGGATAGCCGACGTCGTTCGCGCAGGCGGCCGCCGCGTCGGCGTCGGCGAGCGGGCCGTCCGAGCCGGGGATCACGGGCAGCCCGGCGCGCTTCATCGCCGCCTTGGCGGGCGACTTCACGCCCATCAGGCGCATCACGTCGGCCTCCGGGCCGATGAACGTGACCCCGTGCTGGCGGCAAAGCGCGGCGAAGCGCGGGCTCTCGGCGAGGAAGCCCCAGCCCGGGTGCAGCGCGCTGCAGCGCGTCTGGCGCGCGGCCTGGAGGATCGCCTCGACGTTCAGGTAGCTCTCGGCCGCGGCCGCGGGACCGAGGCAGACCACCTCGTCCATCGCGTCCACCCAGCTCGCCTCGAGGTCCGGCTCGGACGCGACGCCGACCGGCGCGATGCCGAGCGCGCGGCAGGCGCGCGCGATGCGGACGGCCACCTCGCCCCGGTTGGCGACAAGCAAGCGCTGGAACATGGGGGGCAAGAGACTAGCAGGATTGGATGGGGATCCTGCTAGCTTGGCGCGCCATGCTCTCCGCGCTCTGCACGCTGCTTCTCCTCGCGCCCGGCGGCGGTTGCCGCCCCGCCGGCGACGAGGTGGCGACGCGGCTGGCCTCTCTCTCGTCGCCCTTGGCGGAGGAGCGCGCGCGGGCCGAGCGCTGGCTCTCGGTGCACGCGACGCGGGACCACTTCCCGCTCCTGGCCGAGGCGGCCGAGTCCGGCGACGCGGAGGTTCGCCGGCGCATCGGGCGCATCGTCGGCTCCGAGGACGCGAAGCTGGGGCTGGCGGTTCTCTTCCTTATGGAAAGGGACCCCGCGCTGGACGCGCTGGCCGAGGACGCGATCGGGGAGATGCTGGCGCGCTGGAGCACCGGGTTCGACGGCGCGCCGCTGGTCGGCGAGGAGCTGGTCGTGGCGCTCCGCGAGCTCCTGGAGGACGACCGGCCGGAGTTCCTGCGCGTGGACCTGGCCGCGCCGCTGGCGGAGACGGTCGGCCGGATGGCGCGGATCGGAGGCCTGCCGGTTCGGCTCGCCCTCGATCCGGAGCTCGGCGCGCGCGCGCAGACCCGCATCTCCGCCAAGGAGGTGCCTTACGTGGGAACCTGGGACGGGGTTCTCTTCGCCCTGGCGGACGCCCACCAGGCCGCGGTCGAAGCGCTCGGCCTCGACGCCGACGAGCCGCGCGCCGGCGGCTGCGTGATCCGCTTCGCGCCCCGCGGCCGCACCGGCGTCCGGAGCGGCGCGACGACCATCGCCGCCTGGTGTCGCGGCGCCAGCGACGGCGAGCCCGCGGCGCGCGCGGAGTCCGCGCGCGCGCTGGCGAGCACCGGCTGGCCGCCGGCCCTGGAGTGGCTCGCGGAACGCTGGCGCGCCGGATCCGACGCCGCCGCGCTCGAGGGCGTCCTCGTCGCGGCGGGCGAGGGACGGCGCGTGCCCGCGCTCGCGACCGCGGAGGCGGTGCAAGAGATCCTCGCGCTCGGGCGGGCGGCGCTCGCCGAGGGGCGCCGCGCGGACGCCGAGCGCGTGCTCCACGCCCTCGCCGGCGGCGCCTGCCGGGGCATCGATGGGACGGACCTGGCCGCCGCGCTCCACGCGGGATGGGAGGAGGCCGGTCCGGCGGAGCGCGAGCTCCGCCTCGCGGCGCTCGAGGGCATGGGCTGCGCCGGCGCGCCGGTCTGGCGCGCGCCGATCCGGGAGCTCCTCGCCGCGCCGCGCGAAACGCACCGCCCGTCGCTTCTGCGCCAAGCCCTGCGCGCGTGGGTGGCCGTCTTCGCTCCGGGGGGCGCGGAAGCGCCCGTCCTCGGCGACGTCTTCGGCTGCCTCGGCGGTCGCGAGGCCTGGGCGCCGGAGGAGCGGCGCGAGGCGACACGACTGCTCCTCCAGAGCGGGTGCCGGCCGCCCGACGCGCTGCGTCCGACGGCGGGGCTCGCCGACGCCGGCTTCGCGGGGACCGCCGTCGACGCGCGCGTCGCCCTGATCGACTGGTGGGCGGTGAGCGGCGAGGTGGACCTGGCCTCCCGACACCTCCCCGCCCTGGAGGACAGCGGCAAGCTGCCGGACGCGCTCGCCGACCTCTTCGTCGCCTGGTCGCGGCGCGGCGACCGGCGCACGGCCCTCGCGTTGCTCGAAGCGGCGCGCGCCGGCGCCGAAACCGAGCCGCTGCGCCGCGAGGTGGATCGCGTCGCGCTCCTCGCGGGGGCGCTCGAGCCGGAGCGTCACGAGGCGCTGCTCGACGGCGCCGGGCTCGCGCTTCTCGGGGCGGCGGCCGGCTGGCCGAGCGGAACCGCGAGCGAGCTGGCCCGCCGGGAGCTGCTCGACAAGCTGGGCGACCTGCTGACCGACGGCGCTCCGCTCGAGCGCGTGGTCCCGCTGCTCGAGGCCTTCGATCGCGCGCTGGGCGACCTCTTCACGGCCGGCGGCGACGACGTCGCGCGCCAGCTCCGGCGCCAGGCCCGGCAGCGGGTCTGGGGCGCGTCGCCCTCGCCGGTGCGCGACCAGCTCTGGGGGGCCGGCTGGCCGCCGGCGCCTCCCGCCCGCAGCGTGCGCGACCTGGCGCGACTCGACCGCCGGCTGCCCTGATTCCGTTACCCCGCCGTGGGCTCCGGTCGGATTGCAACCGGTCCTACGGTCTGGGACCATCCGCGCCGATGAGCTAGTCCCATGGCCCTGTTCCGCCGCAGAACCGCCCCCCGGAAACTCGAGCCCGCCCCGCGCGGGGAGGGGCGCGACGTACCGATCAAGCGGGAAGAGCTCGTCATGGCGCACCGCCCGGCGGGGCACATCGCCGAGCAGTACCGGCGCCTGCGGAACTCGATCCAGGCGCTGAACCCCGATGGGGCCGCGCGGACCGTGCTGGTCACCTCGGCCGTCCGCGGCGAGGGGAAGAGCGTGGCGACGCTCAACCTGGCGCTCGCGATGGTCGAGGTGCCGCGCATGCGCGTCCTCGTCATCGACGGGCACGTGCGCAATCCCTCGCTCGAGCGCTACCTCGGCCTGCCGCGCCGCCAGGGGCTCACCGACGTCATCCTCGGCCTGCTGCCGCTCGAGCAGGCGATCCGTCCGACGTCGGTCGACCGCCTCGACCTGATGGGGGCGGGCACGCTCCCCGACGATCCGCGGCTCGGGCTGGTGGTCGAGCGCGCGCAGTCGATCCTGCACACGCTCAAGCGCCACTACGACTACATCCTGATCGACATGGCGCCCGCGATGCTCGTCGCCGAGCCCAGTCTGATGGGCACGATCGCGGACGGCATCGTACTGGTCGTCCGCCTCGGCGAGACGCCGAAGCACCTCGTCGAAGAGACGTACAACATGCTCGAGAACCTCGGCGGCAACGTGCTCGGCACGCTGGTCACCGGGGCGAGCGAAACGGACCGCGGTTAATTGCCGCCGATCGTGAGCTGGGCCGCGTCGGCCAGCGCGATCGGTAACGTCGCCGAGGTGGGATCGACCATCGAGCCCTGCGCGTAGACCACGGCGCCGAGCAGGTTGCAGTCGTACGGAATCGGGAGGAAGACCGGCGCCGGGTTGCCCGGACCCGCCCACGGCGCACCGCCGATCGGCGGCGGGATCAGCGTGGCGAGGTTCAGGAGGAGCTCCCCCGGCGCTCCGCCCCCCGCCATCCCGAGGCCCGGGATCGGCGTGCCGCAGCGGAAGGCCGGATCGGGCAGGACGGCGAGCTGCACGAACGGCGTCGAGCCGGGCGCCTGCGTTCCGAGCGGGTTGTCGACGCCGAGGACGAGCGTCGTTCCGATCCGCGGCGTGCCGGCGACCAGCGTGAAGCTCCCCGCGGGGTTGACGCCGCACCCGTAGAACGCGATCGCCTCGGGGAACGGGACGCAGGTGTAGTTGCAGAAGCCGCTGACGCGCCCTGGCGCCGCCGTCTGTTCCGCGACGACGAGGTCGACCTGTCCGTCGCCGTTGAGCTCGCAGGCCTCGACGAAGACCGGGTCGCCGAGCCCGCCGACGAAACCGAGCCGCGGGGTGAGGTTGCCGGTTCCGTCGTTCTCGAAGCCCGAGAGGCCGCCGGCGGCCGGGACGTGGTTGGCCGCCACGAGGTCGTTGTCGCCGTCGCAGTCGAAGTCGGCGCACGTGACGTAGCGCGGATCGGCGCCCGCCGCGTAGCTCGTCGGGGCGCCGAACGCGCCGGCTCCGAGGTTCAGGAGCACCGAGAGGCCGTCGGGCACGGCGGTGGCGACCGCCAGGTCGGGGAGGCCGTCGCCGTTGAGCTCACAACACGCGAGGTGTTGGGGCGCCAGGCTCCCGACGGGGTAGTCCGTCGGCGTGAGGTTGCCGGCGCCGTCGTTGAGCAGCACCGTGACGCCGCCGGAGAGACCGACGTTCGCGGTCGCGAGGTCCGGATCGCCGTCGCCTTCGAGATCGCAGCAGACGATCGCGACGGGATCGCCGCTGACGCTGCCGATCGACCCCGGCGTGAACGTGCCCGTCCCGTCGTTGACGAGAATCTGAACGACGTCCGCGGCCGCCGTCGGGGCGGCGACCGCGAGGTCCGGGTCCCCGTCCAGGTCGACGTCACAGCAGACGAGGTCGAAACACGACTGCGCGAGCAGGGGGATGACGGCGACGCTGAAGCTCCCCGTGCCGTCGTTCGTCAGCTTCCACACGTCGCCGGCCAGGTCCGCGGCCACCAGGTCCACGTCGCCGTCCAGGTCGACGTCGCAACACTCGACGGACACGACGTCCGTCCCCACGGGAATGTTCGTCGGGGCGCCGAACGTCCCGTCGCCGTTCCCGGGGAAGATCGAGACGGAGCTCGTTCCGCCGGAGGTGTCCGCCATGACGAGATCGGCTCCGCCGTCGCCATCGACGTCGCAGCAGGCGCCCCACACCGGGGTGTTCACCGCGGGCTGCGGGGGATGCTGTTTGAGGCAGAACTGAGCCTTCGCGACGCCGGCGAAAGCGCAGGCCAGCAAGAGCGGCAGAGCAACTCTCTTCATCCGAACACCTCCTTCGCGCCCATCCTAGCCGGGTGCGCGACGATGCGCGGCGCTCAGCCGAACAGGAGTCCCTGGACCGCCCGCACGACCTCGCGCGGCCTTCGGTGCGGTCGCAGGACCGATCCGGTGCGCGCCGACCGGAGCAAGCGATCGATGTTCTTCGCCTGCCATTCCTTCGCGCGCTCGTAGTCCGGGTACGCGCGCTCGCGCTCGCGGAAGCCGGGTCCGTGGAAGACGGTTCGACCGCCCACGCGCTCCGGCGGGAGCGCGGCGTGAAGGAGCTCGTGGAAGAGCACGTAGCGGACGAACCAGGCCGGTACCGCCGCCTGGTCGAGCACGCGGTGAATGCGGACAAGCTGCTGATCGGCGTCGTAGCTCCCCAGATGGAGCGAGCGGCGTGCGCCGGTTCGGCCGCGCCGGCCCCAGGTCAGGGGCGGCCAGCGGTCGCGGGGCAGGAGCTCTTCGTCGAGCGGTTCCGGCCGGAGCTGCGCGGCGAGCGCGTCGAGGTCGTGGTGCTCGCCGCGCGGACGCGGCTCGAAAGCGCGCCGCCTCGCCGGCGGGAGCTCGTCCGCGGCCTTCGCGATCCAGTCGTCGAGCAGCCGCGCGGCGCGCTTGGCCCGCCGGCCGGAGCGCAGCCAGCGGACGACCGCGTCGCGCACGTCGGGCGGAGCCGACGCGAACATCGCGCTCAGCCGCACGTGGAAGCCGCCGTTCTCCGGACGCGCGACCAGCACGTTGCGACGCGCTCGGCCGAAGGTCACGCGTACGGGGAGGCGGAGCTCCCGCGCGAGAAGCTCCTGCCAGTCGTCGGCTCCGAACGTCGCGTCCACGGTCCGGGATTCTCGGCGCGCTCGCGGGCTTTGCAACTCGTCGCCGGGGCGAAAACGTCGGGACTGCCCTAGGTTTCGCCTTCCAATGCGCAGGGGAACGAGGCGAGGAACGGTTGCGCGCGATGGAACCACAGAGCGGCGGCCTCCGTTTTCTAGTGGGTGGCCCGCACGGTTCCGGAGAGCCGGGTAGGCTCCGGAACCCCTCATGCTCCTCCTCCGCCGGAACGCTTTGGCCGGGATTTGCGCGCTCCTCGGCCTGTCGACCGCCCCCGTGGCGCAGACGGCGGACCTGTTCTGGGTGAACGGCGAGCTGGCGGACAAGGTCTCGTATCAGCTCATCGGGGACGCCGACGAGTTCTTCGTCCTCGGCATCTCCTTCAACGCCGGACCGACGCCGCTCGCGATCCTCGACCCGAAGGACCCTCGCTTTCTGTCGCTGGGGGTCGACGCGCTCGGGTTCTGGACGAGCTCGCAGCTCGACGGAGCCGGATTGGGCCTGGTCGAGTATCCGCTGCTCGGCAACCCGGCGCTGGTGGGGGCTCCGCTCCACGCGCAGTTCCTGACGATTCCCGGAACCACGACGATCGTGGACGACCTGTCCAACGCGGTGGCGTTCGCGCTGCTTCTTCCGGGGACCGGCGGCTTCACGGTCGGCGACCGCGCCAAGTCGATCGACCTGCACACGTCGTCGACCCTGCCCGACGGAAGCGTCCTGCTCGCCGGCGGCGTCGAGCACACGGCGGGGGGCGACGTCGTCGTGGCGGACGTCGAGCTCTTCGATCCTCAGACGCAGAGCTTCGCCGCCGCCGGCGCCAGCTTGCAGCACGCGCGGGCGGGGCACACGGCGACGACGCTGGACGACGGCCGCGTGCTCTTTCTCGGCGGTCGCGACGACACCGGCGCGGCGCGCGATACGGGCGAGCTCTACGACCCCGTCGCCGGCACGTTTACGCCAACCGCGGTGATGGGGTCACCGCGGTCGAGGCACACGGCGACGCTGCTCGCGGACGGGCGGGTCTTCGTCGCGGCGGGGGTGACGGTGGACGACCCGGACGACTTCGTCGCGACGGCGGCCAGCGCGGTGGCTGCGACGGAGATCTACGATCCGGCCACCGACACGTGGGCCGCCGGGCCGAGCCTTCCGGGGCCCACCTTCGACCACGCGGCGTCGCTTCTCGGCAACGGGGAGGTCCTGATCAGCGGAGGGATCGAGGTCTCGTTCCTCTTCGGGTTCCCCGTGCAGACGTACCTTGCCGCCTGCCACCGGTTCGAGCCGGTGGGGGGGACGCTGTCGGCCGCCGCGGCGCTGCCGAGCGCGCGCGCGAATCACGCGCAGTTGACGCCGGCGGGAGACGGGCGAGCGCTCGCGACCGGCGGCGTGCGCCTGGAGGTGTTCCTCGATCACCTGTTCCTCGACGAGGTCGTTCGCTACGACGCGTCCCTCGACACGTGGACCCCGCTGGCGCCCTTGAACAACCCGCGGGCGTTTCACGCCGTCGCGGACACCGGGACGCAGCTCGTGGTCGTCGGTGGGATCAAGGACATCGACATGATGCTCGAGGTCGACGTCCCCGAGGAGACGGTGGAGACGGCCCCGCACGCGGTGGACGCGTGGACCGACGGGTCGGACCTGTCGTTCCCGCGGGTGAGGCCGCGGGTGGCGGTCATCGACTCGGGGCTGCGGGTTCTGATCACGGGAGCGGGCGACGACGGCGTCGGCGGGCTGGACACGACGGCCGAGACGTTCTTGCCTTAGGGCCGATGGTCGTCGCCGGGCCGCTGCTGTGCGGTCGGCGGCAATCTCGCCGCGGTCGTACGGGTTGAGGGTTCTGCTGACGGTCGCGCCGAACCGCTGCGGTGCGGTCGGTGACGCTCTCGCCTCGGTCGCTCATGCGGAAGGGGCGGCGCTCGGCTCCGTTCGGGACGGAGGTGCGGGGTGCTTGCCGGCGTCGTCGCTTCCCTCAGCGCCGCCCCGCGAGCGCGCAGGCGCGAGCCCGCGGAAAAGTGGCCCGTCCTCGGGCCGCTTTGACGGGTGGGGACCGCGAGCGGAGCGAGCCTGTCCGTCAGCCGCCGCAGGCGGCGGTCATTGGTTCTTCCGTGGTGACGTCCCGCGGAGGGAGCGTGAGCGAGCGGAGTGGGACATTCTCGGT
>JANQEJ010000024.1 GCA_028278425.1 Planctomycetota bacterium
TTCCGCCGACGTAGTGGTAGAGCGGCAGACCGCACTCCTCCGCCTGCGCCTTCGCCGCGGCGAGCGAGACGCCGAGCAACGCGTTGGCCCCGAGGCGGCTCTTGTTCGGCGTGCCGTCGATCTCGGCCATGGCGGCGTCGAGGCCGGCCTGGTCCAGCGCGTCGAAGCCGACCAGGTTGCGCGCGAGCTCGGTGTTCACGCTCTCGACGGCCTTGAGGACGCCCTTGCCGTTGTAGCGCCCCTCGCCGTCGCGCAGCTCGTGAGCCTCGTGGACCCCGGTGGACGCGCCCGAGGGCACGGCGGCGCGCCCGGACGCGCCGGATTCCAGGGTGACGTCCACCTCCACCGTCGGGTTGCCGCGCGAATCGAGGATCTCGCGGCCGCGGACGTCCATGATCTCGCTCATAGGCGTCGGAGCTTAGCTCCCCGCGGGGCCTCCGGGTAGCCTATGCGTCCCGGAGTCCCGGCCGTGAAGCGCATCTTCATCCTGCCCACCCTGATCACCCTGGCGAACGCGTTCTGCGGGGTCCTCGCGCTCTCGAAAGCGGTCGACGCGCTGGTTTACGCGCCCGAGGACCCGGGGCTTTTCTACCGGAAGATGGAGATGGCCTGCCTCCTGGTCTTCCTCGGCATGGTGTTCGACACGCTCGACGGCTGGGTGGCCCGCCTGACGCGGGGCTACTCGGACTTCGGGGCCCAGCTCGACTCGTTCGCCGACGCCCTGACCTTCGGGCTCGTGCCGGCCATTCTCGCCAAGGTCCTGATCGAGCACGAGGCTTCGGTCTGCGGCTACGCGATCCCGGCCCGGATCGGTTTCGTGGCCCTCGCTTCCTTCGCCCTGATGGCGATCCTGCGGCTCGTCCGGTTCAACCTGGAGTCGGAGTCCGCCGACAAGTCCCACAAGGCGAGCTTCCGCGGGCTTCCCTCGCCGGCCGCCGCCGGGGCCGTCGTCTCGACGATCTGGCTCTACCTGATCCTCCGCAAGCCCGAGCTCGAGATCGCGGAGGGGACTCCGACGCCGTTCAGCCGCCTGATGCACTGGATGGAGGTCGTCGAGTGGGGGCCGGCCCTGAACCTGGTCCCGCTGGCCCTGGTGGTGCTTCTTCCCACGCTCGGCATGCTGATGGTGAGCCGGTTGCGTTACCTTCACGCGACCGCGTTCCTCGGCCGCGCCCGCAGCCACTTCTTCACTCTGGTGTGGCTCGTGTTCGCCGTGTTCCTCTTCTTCCTCGCGCCCGTCCCCATCCTCTTCCTCTTCTTCAACGGCTTCGTCGTGCTCGGCCTGGCGGCTCCTCTCGTCGTCGCCGTGCGCGAGCGTTCGGCAACAACCTGATGAGCTCGTCCCCCCAATCCGAAAGGGCTCCCGTGCAGGCCCTGGTCGCCCTGAGCAGCAACCTCGGCGACCGGCGGGAGAACCTCGACGGCGCCGTGCGCGCGCTCGAGGAGACCCCCGGCGTCAGCGTCCTGCGCGCGTCGCCCTGGATCGAGACCGAGCCCGTCGGCGGTCCCGAGGACCAGCCCGAGTACCTGAACGGCGCGGTCGCGCTCGAGTGCACGATCGACGCGCGGGCGCTCCTCGACCGCCTGCTGGAGATCGAGAAGGCCCACGGCCGGGAGCGCGCGGAGGGCGTCCGGGACGGCCCGCGGACGCTCGACCTGGACCTGCTCTTCTTCGGCACCGAGGTCATCCGCGAGCCGGGCCTGATCGTCCCTCACCCGCGCCTGGAGAAGCGCACCTTCGTGCTGGAGCCCCTGGTCAAGGTGGCGCCGCACCGCCACCTGCCCGGCTGCCGGCGTTCCGTGATGGAGCGGCTGGCCGAGCTCCGCATGCGGGCCCGCTGGGGTCAGCTCGCCGCCCGCGCGTGACCGCCGTCGCCTGCCGGGCCCCCGCGAAGGTCAACCTGCGCCTGGCCGTGGGCGCTCGCCGGGAGGACGGCTTCCACGCGCTGGACACCGTCATGGTGGCCGTCGACCTGTGCGACCGCGTCGAGGCGAGCGCCGTGCCCGCGGGCGGGGAGGTGACCCTGGCGGTCGCCGGCTCCGGCGCGGAGGGCGCGGTGCCGGTGGACGAGCGCAACCTGGCGGTTCAGGCCGCCCGGGGCGTGCTCGCGCTGGCCGGCGCGCGCGAGCGCGGGCTCGCCCTGCGGCTCGTCAAGGAGATCCCGGTCGAGGCGGGCCTCGGCGGTGGCAGCAGCGACGCCGCCGCCGCGGCCTGGGCCGCTTGCCGGGCGCTCGGCGTCGCGCCGGACGGGAGCGCGCTCTCCCGGCTTCTCGCGAGCCTGGGATCGGACTGCCCGTTCTTCCTCGACGCGGCCGAGACCGGTTGCGCGCGGTGCACGGGGCGCGGCGAGGTCGTGGCGCCGACGGCGGCGCCGCGGGTGGTCTTCGCCCTGATCGTGCCGGCGGCGCGCTGTTCGACCGCCGCGGTGTACGCGGCGCTGCGCGCGGAGGATCGGACCGCGGGCGACGTCCCCGCGGCGGAGGCGCTCGTCGGCATGACCGCCGGGGAGCTGCGCGCGCACCTCGCGAACGACCTCGAGCCGGCGGCGCTCCGCTCGTCCGCGGAGCTCGCGCGCTGGCGCGCGCTGCTCGACGCGGCCGACTGCGAGCACTTCCGGCTCTCCGGCAGCGGGTCCGCGTTCTTCGGCGTGTTCGACGCCGAAGACGAGGCCGAGGAGGCGCGATCGCGCGTCGAGGGGCGCGCGCGCGAAGCGGGGCTCGGGCTGCGGTTGAGCCGCACCGTCCGTGCGACGGGGCGCGGCGTGCTTCCCGCGGAGACGATTTAAGCCGAATACGCTTCGGAATCGCGTCCGAATCTAGGAAGCCTCAATTGCGCGCCGGTCTGACGCCTTGCAATTGGGTCCCGCGGGACGTTCGCTGAGCGCGTCTTTGGGCGCCCCCCCGCCTCTATCGACCGGCCGCATGAACATCACCGAGGTACGCGTCAAGCTGATTCACAGTCAGACGGACAAGCTCCGTGGGTTCGCGACGATCACGATCGAGGACGCCATCGTCATCCGCGATCTGAAGATCATCGAGGGGACGCAGGGGCTCTTCCTGGCGATGCCGAGCCGCAAGCTGTGCGACCGTTGCGCCAAGTGCGGGGGCAAGAACCACCTGCGCGCGCGCTTTTGCAACGACTGCGGCACGCGGCAGAAGGAGCTCCGGGGCGACACCGACGACCGCGGGCGGCCGCGGCTCTACGCCGACATCGCCCACCCGATCAACCAGAGCTCGCGCGACGTGGTGCAGCAGCGCGTGATCTCCGCCTACCACGACGAGCTCGCGCGCTCGAAGGAGGAAGGCTACGTCGCCACGACCTTCGCGGACCTCGACTACGACGCGTACGACGCCTGAGAGCCTCGGCGGCCTGCGGGTCGCGCTGCTGGGGGCCGGCGCCGTGGGGGAGGTCCTGGGTCGCGAGCTGGCCCGCCGTGGGGCGTTGGTCGCGCTCTGGTCCCGGACGAAGGGACGGGCGGCTCGGGTCCGGCGCCGGATCGGAGGGGACGCGCACACCGCGCGGACGTTGGGCGCCGCCCTCGAGGGTGCGGAGGCCCTTCTGCTCTGCGTCAGCGGGGAGGCCCTGGAGGAGGCAGCGGCCCTCGCGGCCCGCGCCGCGCCGCCCGCCCGGAGCCGGCGCGCGGCGCTTCACACGAACGGCTTCCGGGGCCCGGAGGTCCTGGCGCCCCTCGCCGACGCGGGCTACTCCACGGGCACGCTCCACCCCCTGGCGCCCTTCCCGCCGGGCGGCCGCGGGTCCCTGGACGGCGCCTGGTTCGCCACCTCCGGCGCACCTCCGGCCCGAGCCCTTGCGCGGCGCCTGGTGCGCGCGTTCGCGGGGCGAGAGTTGCGACTGACG
>JANQEJ010000240.1 GCA_028278425.1 Planctomycetota bacterium
CCCTCGAAGCGGACTTCCGCGCGCGGCATTACGGGTCGATCCACTTCGGCGAGTTCCAGCTCGCCTGGCTCACGCGCCAGCACGGGAACGTGCAGTTGCGCGACCCGGATGACAGGTACGTCGGCCAGGTCGACCTCGAGCTGCCGCCGCTCATCGACTTCATCACGTCGCGGGCCAGCAATCTCGACCCGATCCAGGTCGAGCTCCGGGCGGAGTTTGCCGAGGACGTCGACGGCGTGAGCAACCTCGCGCGAGCGCTGCGGCTGCGTCCCGACCCACCTCCGCCGGAAGCCAAGCGCTTCAAGGTCAGCGGGCCCGACGGCCAGCCGTTCGACCTCACCTACGAGCTCGAACCCAGCCGGATAAGCTGGACGAACGACGAGCTCGAGTCGACCGGCCGGCGGCTGGAGATCCAGCTCGAGGAGGGCCGGCTGCGCAGCCCGCCCGACGCTCCCGACGCGCTCGCGGTCAAGGGCCGGCTCGTCGGCGCTACGAATACGACGATCGAGCTGAGCGTCGCCACCGACGACTTCTGGGAGCACCTCGAGGACCCGACGGTGCCGGCCAGCTACGAATGGGACGTGGGCGAGGTCTCGACCGCCACCCTCGCCGCGGTTCTGCGGGTGGACCTTCCCTACGAGGAGGTCTTCGGCGAGACGATCAACTCGCTGAGCGTCGACGTCGGGGCCGACGGCGGGGACGGCAGGCCGGTGAGCATCGACGCGCGCAGCGACCGCGCGCAAAGGCTCACCCTCGCGGGCCTCCTTGACGGCGGCGTCGTTTCCTCCACGCCGCCCGGGGAGGACGGCGTCGAGGGCGAGCCGACCGGCGTAAGCTTCAAGCTCACCGACTTCTGGATCGAGCGCGTGATCGCGACGCTCCTGCCCTTCCTCGGCGAGGTCTCACCGGTGGACGCCGAGGGGCTCGCGCACATGGAGCTCGCGGACTTCCGCCTTCCGCTCGACGGACGCCTCGAGGAGCTCCAGGCGGAGATCACGCTCGAGCTGGGGGAGATCGACTACGTCGTCCTTCCGAGCCGCGCCGGCGCGGTGGACTGGTCCGGCTACGTGAGCGAGGACGCCGGTCCCCAGCCGCCGATCCGGCTTCGGCTGTCCAACGGCATGGTCTTCTTCCCGGACAGGATGAGCTTCGGGGTCGGCGGGCACCGCGTCCACGTCCAGGGGACGTACGACTTCGTCAATGACCACCTGAACCTCGAGGTCAAGATCCCGCTCGCCCTCACCGGGCTCGCCCTTCCGAGCCCCCTCGCCCCGGGCGCGGAGGCGCAGCCGAACCTGGAGTTCCTCGTGCAAGGACCGGCCGAGGCGCCGTCGTTCCGCACGGTCCTCGCGCCGGAGGAGGGCGAGGGGAACTAGAGAGTTTCGCATAATACAGTAACGTCTGGTCAAAAAGAGAGACCGGCCTTGTGCAGGAAGCCGAGCAGAAGTAGCGGGCGGGCACGGGCCCGCT
>JANQEJ010000241.1 GCA_028278425.1 Planctomycetota bacterium
CCGTGCCCATGAACATCAGGTGCTCGAAGAGGTGCGCGAAGCCGGTTCGCTTCGGCGGCTCGTCCTTCGAGCCCACCCGGTACCAGACGTCCACGACGACCTGGGGGAGCGAGTGGTCCTCGTGGAGCGTGACGGTCAGACCGTTGTCGAGGCGGTACGTCTCGACCGGGTAGGAGAGGCCGTCCTGGGCGTGGCCGGCGGCGGCGAGGGCCGCCGCAAGGAGGGGAGCGTGTATCTTCATGAGTTCCTCGAGGCCGGGGATTCTACGAACCTTTCGGCCCGCCTTGCGTTCCCCGTCGGTTCGCCCTATCCAGGAACAGACCGTGAAGAACCTCGCCGCCATCGCCGCCCTCTGCCTGCCCCTCGCGTGTCTCTTGCCCGGAGCCGTGACCGGGCAGGATCAGGAAGGCGGTCCGCGCGAGGCGATCACCGCGGCCCTCGCCGCCGAGGGCGTCCACATCGACTTCGAGCACCGGGCGGTGCGGGTCGGCGCGCAGGTTCTCGTCCGCGGGGAGCTGCTCGAGTACCTGCTGGTCGGCCCCGGCGGCGCGGCGCACGAGTCCCTCTTCGTGACCGACGTCGTGCCCAACGTCATCAACACGGCGCTGCTCGCCCTCGGCGCGGAGCAGGGGAAGAACGCGCAGTGGATCCCCGTCGAGCCGCCGCCGACGCTGGAGGAGCGCCGGGCGGGCAAGGCCCCCTTCACGATCGTGCCGCCGAGCGGCGACGGGTTCTACCTCTACGCCGCCTGGCGCGAGGGCGACGAGACCTTCTTCTTCCGGATCGAGGACCTGGTGGCGAACCTGGACACCGGGCGCAGCATGCGGCGCCACCGGTGGGTGTACCTCGGTTCGAAGTTCCTGACCGACCGCGACGGCAACGAGGTGTTCGCCGCCGACGCGGAGCAGAACCTGGTCAACGTCTCCTTCTTCCGCGCGGGGCACACGCTGCTCACGCCGTCCCTGCCCGAGTGCATCGAGCAGTCGATCTGGGTGGCGAACGCGTGGCTGGTCCCGCCGCGCGAGGCCGCGGTCGAGCTCGTCTTCGCGCGGGAGCCGCTGGCCGCGCTGCCGCCGGAGTGGGAGGAGAGCCTGCCGGTCGTCGTCGCGCCCGAGGCGCCAGAGGATGGACGGTAACACCTGGCGCACCGGCGACCTGCGCGGCGACGAGGGCGCGTGCAACTCGGTCCGCGGCGTCGTGTCGTACGCCTGGTTCGCCCTCGCGGTGGCGCGCGGCGGCGAGAGCGTGCTCCTCTTCGCCAGCGGGCTCTGCGTGACGCTCGCGGCCGGCGCGCTCTCCGGCGCGGCCCTCGGCCGGCTCGACCTCTGGGCGGTGGCCGTGTTCGGCGCGGCGTTGTGCGCGGCGGCGTGGTGGCGCGAGCACAAGCCGAAGAAGGACGCCGTGGCGCGCACGCTCGACCGGCGGCTCCGCCACCAGGGAGCGCTCTTCACCGCTTACGAGCTCGAGGGGCGCGGCGACTCCGGCCCGCTGACGCGCTTGCTGTACGCGCGCGTCCTCGCGAAGCTCCGGCGCGGCGAGGCGCGCCGCGCGGTGCGGCCGTCGCTCGCGCTGCCGGTCGCCGCGCCGCTGGTCGCCGCGGCTCTGCTCGCGCTCGCGCTCGAGGCGGTGCGCCCCGAGCCGGCGGGCCCGCCCCTGTCGGACGTCACGGGGGGGCTGGTCGACACGCTCGACCGGATGCGCTCCGAGGCGGTGCGCACGGAGGGCCCGTACCTGAGGACCGCGCAGGAGCTGCGCGCGCTGGTCGCCGACGCGCGCGAGCTGGACCGGAAGATCGAAGAGCTCGCCGGCGCCGACCGCGGCGAAGCGCTCCGAAAGGTGGAGGACCTGGACCGGCGCCTCTGCGAGCTGGAGGCGAGCGCTCCGCGCGGCGGCGAGCTGCGCCGCGATCTCGCGGTGTCGCGGAGCTGGCTCGACTCCGCGCGCCAGGTGCTCGGCGGCGCGGCGGAGGGCGGGGCAGCGCACGATTCGGGCCCCGGTGAACCCCGGGCGGGCGGTGCCGGCGGCGAGGGCGAAGCCTCCGGGCTGACGGCGGCCGGCGGAAACGGCACAATGTCGGGCTCGCCCGCTCCCGGAGACGCCGGGTCGGACCCCTCCGGGTCCCCGGACCCCGCTTCCGGCGGCGTGGACGAGCTCGGGACCACGGCCGGCGCGTGGTGGCCGGCGGAGTACGACGAGGTCGTGCGGCGCTGGACCGAAGCGCGGCGTCAGGCCGGGTCCAAGGCGCAGGACGGATAGAAAGAGCGGTTGGACGCACAAACAGGTCGACGCCTCGGGGTCTGGCTGATCGGCGCGCGTGGAGCGATCTCCACCTGCGTCGCCTACGGGCTGTCCGGGCTTCGCAACGGGCTTCTGGAGCCGGTCGGGATCGCCACGTCGCGCGGCCCTCTCGGTGAGCTCCCGTTCGTCGGGTTCGACGAGATCGTGCTCGGCGGCCACGAAGTGGTCCGCGGCGACCTGAGCGCGAGCGCGGGCGACCTGGTGCGCAACGGCGTGTTGTCGGCCGAGCTCGTCGCCGCCTCGGCGGCGGACGCGGCGGCCTTCGACGCGCGGATCCGGCCCGGCGCGCTCGACGGGCCCGACGTCGGGCTGGCCGACCTCGACCCGGAGGCGGCGCGGCTCGGCGCGGCCGCGCAGGGCGAGCAGATCGCGCGGATCCAGGCCGACCTCGAGGAGTTCCGGTCGAGCCACGAGCTCGACCGCGTGGTGGTCGTGTACGTCGCGAGCACCGAGTCCTGGCGCGAGGAGCGCGAGGCGTGGGCGACGCTCGCGTCGCTCGAGGAGGCGCTCGAGCGCGACGCGGCGGAGCTTCCCGCTTCCTCGATCTACGCCTGCGCGGCGTTCCGCGCGGGCTGTCCGTTCGTCAACTTCACGCCCAACCGCGGCTCGTCGCTTCCGGCGCTCTCCGAGCTGGCGCGGGAGGCGAAGCTGCCGCACTGCGGGAACGACGGCAAGACGGGCGAGACGCTGCTCAAGACCGCGCTCGCGCCGATGTTCGCCGCGCGCGCGCTGCACGTGCTCTCGTGGCAGGGTTACAACATGCTCGGCAACCGCGACGGCGAGGTGCTCTCCGACCCGATCCGGCGCGAGTCCAAGCGGCGCAACAAGGACGAGGCGCTGCGCGCGATCCTGAGCGATCCCAGCGTGCACACCGAGGTCGGCATCGACTACGTGCCGTCGCTGCACGACTGGAAGACCGCGTGGGACTTCGTGCACTTCGAGGGCTTCCTCGGCGTGAAGATGAGCCTCCAGTTCACCTGGGCGGGCAGCGACTCCGCCCTGGCGGCGCCGCTCGTCATCGACCTGATCCGCCTGGCCGACCTCGCGGCGGAGCGCGGCGAGGCGGGGGAGATGGCGCACACGGCGTGTTACTTCAAATCGCCGCTCGCCGGCGGCACGCACGACTTTCACGCGCAGTTCCGCGAGCTGCTCGACTACGGCGAGCGCGTTCTCAACGGCTCCTGACCCCGCACCCACAGCATGGATGCCACGACCTTTGCCGCCTCGGTGCGGAGCGCGATCCAGCGCTCGCGCGACAACGTCGAGGAGTTTCTCGCCCTGGATTCGAGCTCGCCGTTCGGCGAGGTGGTCGAGCGCTTCGACGGCCTGCTCCAGCCGTTGAACGGCTTGTCGGGCCGCGTACACCTCTACACCCACGCCCACCCCGACGGCGCGATGCGCGAGGTCTGCGAAGAGCTCGAGCAGGAGCTCGCCTCGCTCTACACCGAGCTGTCGCTCCACCGCGGGCTGTACGACCGGCTGTCGAGCTCGGAACCGACCGACGCGGCCGGCCCCGAGGAGCGGCGCGTGCTCGAGCACGGGCTGCGGGACTTCCGCCGCAGCGGCGTCGACCGCGACGACGCGACGCGGGAACGCATCAAGGACCTCCAGGAGGAGCTGGTGCGCATCGGCCAGGAGTTCGACCGCAACATCATCGCGGGCGGCCGCACCTACGTCGTCGCGGACGGCCACGCGGGTCTCGCGGGGCTGCCGGCGGACTATCTCGCGTCGCACCCGGAGCGCGAGGACGGCACCGTCGAGCTCAGCACCGACCCGGCCGACCGCATGGCCGTGTTGAACTTCTGCGACAGCGCGAAGGTCCGCCGCGAGTTCTTCCTCGAGATGACGAACCGCGCGGTTCCTGAGAATCTCGAGGTGCTGCCGCGGCTCTTGGAAAAGCGCCACGAGCTGGCGCGGCTCCTCGGCTTCGAGAACTGGGCCGACTACATCACCGAGGACAAGATGGTGACGAGCGGCCGCGAGGCGGCGGATTTCCTCGATCGGGTCGTCGAGCTGGCGCACCCGCGGGCGATGGCGGAATACGAGGAGCTCCTCGAGCGCAAGCGCGCCGACGACGCCGGCGCGAGCGTCGTCTTCGACTGGGAGCGCCCCTACTACACGGAGAAGGTGAAGAGCGCGAAGCACGGCTTCGACGCCCAGCAGGCGCGGCCGTACTTCCCCTACGAACGCGTCCGCGACGGCGTGCTCGCGACGAGCGCGGCGCTATACGGCGTCGAGTTCCGCCGCAACCGCGACGCGGAGCTCTGGCATCCGTCGGTCGAGTGCCACGACGTCGTCGACAAGGGCGAGGTCATCGCGCGCTTCTATCTCGACATGCACCCGCGGGACAACAAGTTCAAGCACGCGGCGATGTTCCACGTCGCCGAGGGGACCGCCGGCGGCGCGATCGCGGAGGCTTGCCTCGTGTGCAACTTCCCCGAGCCGACCGACACCGATCCGGCGCTGCTCCTGCACGACCAGGTCACGACCTTCTTCCACGAGTTCGGCCACCTCCTGCACCATCTCTTCGGCGGCGGGCAGCGCTTCGCCTGCTTCTCCGGCATCAGCACCGAGCGCGACTTCGTCGAGGTGCCGAGCCAGATGTACGAGGAGTGGGCGTGGAACCCGCAGGTGCTCGCGACGTTCGCCCGCCACCACGAGACCGAGGAGCCGATCCCCGAGGACATGGTGGCGCGGATGCGCGCGGCAGACGAGTACGGCAAGGGGCTGCACGTGCTGACGCAGATGTTCTACGCGCGGCTCTCGCTGTCGTACTACGACCGCGATCCGGAGGGGCTCGACCTCACCGCGGAGATGGTCCGCCTGCGCGAAGGCATGCTGCCGATGCCGCACGAGGAGGGCTCGTACTTCAATGCGGCCTTCGGCCACCTGCACGGCTACTCGGCGATGTACTACACGTACATGTGGTCGCTCGTCATCGCGAAGGACATGTTCACGCGCTTCGAGAGCGACATGATGGACAGCCGCACCGCGAACGAGTACCGCAGCGCGGTGCTCGCCCGCGGCGGCTCGAAGGACGCGAAGGACCTGGTGTCCGACTTCCTTGGCCGCGAGTACGGCTTCGAGGCGTTCGAGCGCTGGCTGAAGAGCTAGACTAGAGAGTTTCGCATAATACAGTAACGTCTGGTCAAAAAGAGAGACCGGCCTTGTGCAGGAAGCCGAGCAGAAGTAGCGGGCGGGCACGGGCCCGCT
>JANQEJ010000243.1 GCA_028278425.1 Planctomycetota bacterium
GCCGGCGGGTTCGGCGGGCCGCCGCCCCCGGGGCGATAGTCGATCGGCACGAACGTGCACTGCGGAACCGCCTTGCAGACGAACTCGAGCGGACCCACCGAGAGAACGTTGTTCGTGTAATCGGTCTCGGCGATCTGCGTCGGACCGGAGGGGTTGATCTCGACCTCGATGACCACGTTGTTCGACTGCGGCGGGAGGAAGGCGAAGTTGAGCGTGCCGTCGATCGTCGTCAGGCTCGGATCGGCCGTGACCGGCAGCGGGCCGTTGGCGGAGTAGAACGGCGACTCGGGCAGCTCGACGCCGCCGGCGTAGACGCGAAGGACGCCGTCGTACACCGCACCGGGCGGGATGGTCCCGAGCCCGGCGACGGGAACGCGCACGCAGATGGAGCGTCCCGCGATGAAGGGACTCGTGCCGTCCTGGACGGCTTGGTTGGGCAGAACGGAGAGAGGGGTCAGGTCGAGGCCCTGGGCCAAGACCGGGGGCGCAAACGCGCCCAGAATCACGATGGGGAACGTGAGACGGTGCATGGGGCTTGCGTTTCCTGGGTGGGCCGCCCGCGACGCGGGCAGAGGGTGGGTGCATGGGGAGAAGCCCTCGGCCGAAAGGGCTTCCCGGGGGAGCACCGATCACGCGCTAGGACCGGCCAAAGAGCCACCACGGACGCGTAAAAACCCGCGGGAAGCGAGCTCAGGGCTTCCGGGACGGCCTAATCGTCGCTTTCGCCCATGTACCCCGCGTCCTTCATCAACTGGATCTGCTCCGCGTCGAGCTCGGCGGCCGCCGGGTCGGCGCGAGGGCGGAGGAGCTCGAGCACGTCCTCGGCCAGGGCGTCGAGGGTCGTTCGCGGCCGCTCTTCGCCCGCGAGGTCTTTCTGCTCTAGCGGATCGGCTCGCAGGTCGAAGGCGTGTTGCACCTCGCGCCGTTGGATCGCGTCTTCCGTCGCGCCGGTCACGACCTTCAGGTTGCCGTGGATCAGGATGCTCGTGCGCTCGCCGAACTGCGCGCAGTCGAACGCGAAGACCGGCGGATCCTCGGCGCGTCGCAGCAACGAGTCCCCCATCCAGGTCTCGTCGGCCGGGATGCCCGCGATCTGGGCGAGGGTGTGCGGCACGTCGACGAGCGTCGCGCCGTGGTCGACGACTTGGGCCGCGAGCCCGGGGCCGCGGATCATCAGGGGGATGCGCAGGTTCTCCTCCCAGAAGCCGCGTCCGTGGAAGAGCCCGTCGTGCTCGGCGAAGGCCTCACCGTGGTCGCTGGTGAAGAGCACCCAGGGCTCCTCGTCGGGCGACCTTCCGTCGACCGCGGTGAGGAAGCGGCCGAACCCGCGGTCCAGGTCGATCACTCCGCCGCGGTAGAGGGCGCGCAGGCGATCGAGGATCGGCCGCTCGCCCTGATCCAGATCGCGCGCGATCTCCATCAGCGCGCCGTTGAAGTCGCCGGACTTGAACTTGTCGAGAGCGCTGGTGTTGCCGGCGGCGGCGCGCTCGAGGAACTCCTGCTCGACCTCGGTGACGATCTCCCGCCACGTGGAGTGGATGCCGAGCCTCGCGCCGTGCCGCTCGAGCGTCTCCGGGTCGACGAAGTAGGGCTCGTGCGTGCGATACGTGTGCACGAACAGGAACAGCGGACGCCCGTCGTCGGCCGCCAGCAACTCCTCCGCGCGCCGTAGGGTCTGGTCGAAGTCGCGGTCGCTGTACTCCTCGAACCACTCGAAGCCGCGGTCGATGTCGAAGCTGCGCGAGACGTAGAGCGCCTCGGTCACCGCCGCGGTGCGGTAGCCCGCGTCGCGCAGGCTCTCGGTGATCGACCTCAGACCGTCGCCGGCCCGCAGGGCGTGGCGCACGGCGCCGTGCTGGTACGGATAGAGCCCGAGAAACATCGACGTCTGCGACGGCAGCGTCCAGCACGCCGGCGACCACGTCCGCCGGAACACGAGCGCCTCGTCGGCGAAGGCGTCGAGGTTGGGCGTGAGGTCGTGCTCGCCTCCGTAGGCCGTCAGACCGTCGGCCCGGAACGTGTCCGCCAGGAAGAGGACGACGTCGGGCTTCGCCGCGGGTGCGGGATCGCTCGGGACGAGCCGCGGCCCGTGGATCCCGAGCCAGACCGGCGGTCCGTCGAGCTCGAACCGGAGCCGCGCCGCGCCGGCGGGCAACGCGAAACGGTGCTGGACGATCTCGGACTCCACCGCGGGGCGCAGCGGAAGGAGCTCGACCTCTTCGCCGTCGCGGAGCACGCGCAGCTTCGCTTCCTCCGGCGCGGTGATCCGGAAACAGTGGGTCGCGAAGCGCAGGTCGTGTCCTTCGGGAACGTCGACGTCGAGCTCGACCGGCTCGCCGGCTCGAACGACGAAGCCCGCGCTCACGAGCGGTCCCGCGGCGATCCGCCAGCCCTCGCCGGCTTCCCGCTCGCCGGCCGAGACGAACACCTCGAGACGCGCCGCGCCGGGTGGCGGACCGGCGGGGTCGAGCTGCAGGAGCACCCGCTCGCCCGCGGCGTCGCCGTAGACCGAGAAGGCTCCTTCGGACGCGTCCTTCGACCGCAGATCGAGGTCGGGCGTGTGGACGTAGGCGACGTCGCTTTCCACGAGCCGCGGCGCCCGGTTCGGCTCCAGGGGCAAATCGCTCGCGCCCCAGGGTGCGTCCGCCTGCCAGAGGCCATCGGAGCCGGCCGGCCTCCAGCTCTCCGCGGGAACGTCGAAGCCGAGGTACCAGTCGTCGAACGCCCCCGGCGGCTCATAGAGCGCGGCGAGATCGAGGACCAGCGGATCGCCCTCGCTCCCGCCACAGCCCGCGCAGAGGAGGAGAAAGGCCCCGAGGGCCGACCGGAGGGAAACACGCATCGAGAGGGATGCTACGCCGCGAGGTCGCGGAGGCGAGCGAGCACCTCTTCGGCGGCTCCCGAATCCAGCGAATTCACCGCCGCGTCGACGCCCTCGGCGAGCGTCATCGCGCGGCCCGCGGCCTTGAGCACGAGCGCGGCGCCGAGCAGCGTGGCGTTGCGCGCGGGACCGGTCTCGCCCTTCAGGACCGCCTCGACGATGCTGCCGGCGGCCTCGATCAGGAGCGGATTGTCCCCGGCCCCCTCGCCGTCCTCCGGCGGGCCGTACATCGGGAGCTCCGGATCCCCGTCGCACGCGAGCCCGAAGTCGGTGGGCTCGACGGTCAGCGGGACCTGGTGCGTGCCGGAGAGCTCGATCCCCCGGGTGCGACGCCGGATCGTCGGGATCACCCCACCGTCGCGCCCCTGGATCGCGATGCCGCGCGGATGGCCCAGGCCGGCGATCGTCTCGACCGCGGTGCCGAGCACGGGGCCGTGCTGCGCGCCGAGGACGACCGCCGCGCTCGACGGGGCGATCAGCTTCTCGATGGTCGAGAGCGGCGTGCGGACCCCGAGATCGCCGCGCACCCTGCGCAGGCTCAGGACCGCGGGCAGCATCCCGGAAAGCGCGATGGCGCCGAAACGCGCCTTCGCGACCCAGTCCTCCGCCTCCATGGGGTCCCAAGTGATCCCGGCGCCGACCGATTCGAGCACGCTGACCCCGGTCAAGCCGCGCTTCGGAGGCACGCACCGATCGGTGATCAAGAGAACGCGCGCTCCGGCGCCGGCGGCGACCAGAGCCGAGGCGACGTCGAGCGGCGGCGCGTCGTCGTGTCCGTCGTGCGGGGGACAGACGCAGACGAGCCCGGGCATCTCCTCGCAGGGGATGCGCGCCTGCTCGCGCGCGGCGCGCGCGAAGCCCGTGAGCTCGTCCACGCGCACGCCCTTCCAGCGCATCGCCATGAGGAACGCGCCGATCTGGATCTCGCTCTCGGACCCGCTCAGGATGGCGGAGAACGCCTGGTAGGCCTCGTCGTGGGTGAGGTTCCGACCGTCGCGGGTGTCGGCCGACCCTAGAACGCGCAAGAGGTCGCGTAGCAGCATGGAGTTGCCGGTGGGAGCCGATCGGGCGATCGGGGGGCTGCTTCCACCTCGTAACCCTATATAGGGTTAGGAGTTAGCCTAACTCCAGCTTGAGCCTCGGGCAATGGGGGGCCGGAGAGGCCGCGAGAGAAGGTGTCAGCGTCCGTCCTCGTCGCCCTCCTCGCCTTCTCCTTCGCCCTCCTCTTCGCCCTCGCCTTCCTCTTCCTCGCCCTCCTCGGGCTCCTCCTCGTCCTCTTCCCCCTCTTCCTCGCCGCCCTCGGGAGCCTCGACGTCGACTTCCTCGACGGCCTCGGGCTCCGGCTCGGGGCGCGGGCGGATGTGGTGGAACAGCAGCTCGTCTTGCTTGTCGTAGACGATCTTCCCGTGGACGACGGTCCATTGGACGAAGGTCTGATAATGGAGCACGTCCCCGTCCGTCACGATGGCGTCGCAGTCCTTGCCGACCTCCAGCGTGCCGACGCGGTGGTCCACGCCCAGGAGGCGGGCCGGGATGATCGTGATGCCGGCGAGGGCGGCTTCGTTGGAAAGGCCGCCGCGGACCGCGAAGCCCGCCTCCACCGGGAAGTGCAGGAGGTCGCGGCCCGTGATGCCGCCGAGGTCGATCGAGGTGTTGCTCGGGATGATCGCCACCTGGACGCCGTGCCGGTGGAGGATCGCGGCGTTCTCGATGCTCGAGCCGCCTTCGCGCACCAGGCGCTCGTCCTTCGCGCGGCGTGAGCGCGGGGTGACGATGGCGTAGGCGCCGGCGCGGCCGAGCTCGTCGGCCACGGTCCAGCCCTCGCGGCAGCCCTGGAGCACCGGCCGGAAGCCGTACTCCTGCGCGAAGCGCGCGATCCCGAGAAGGTCCTCGCGGCTGTTGGCGCTGAACTTCGCGAGCGTCTTCCCCTCCAGGACGGAGCGCACCTTGGAGTCGACGCCCTTGGAATCAGGCTCTTTGAGCTCCTTGTCCTTCTTCTTCTTTTTCTCGTACTCCGCGAGCTCGCGCAGGTACTCCGAGGCGCGGTCGAACTTCTCGCGGAGGCCGGCGCGGCCGGACGAGCTCCAGGAGAAGTTGTCCATGTGCTTCTCCTTCATCGCCACGCCGTCGATCTCGTAGCGCTTGAGCTTCGCCGCCGTGCCGGACTGGTCCGCGGTCGTGATGCCCGCGGAGAGCGCCATGACGAGGTAGGAGCTGAACGGGTCGAACGAGTGCTCGAAGTCCGGGCGGTCCTTCGGGTCGGCGGCGCCTTCCACCGCTTCCTCCAGCTCCTCGTAGGCGCTGTCGTCGCCGAAGCTCGTGTCGCCCGCCTTCGACCAGTCGTCGTCGGGGTGGAGCGGATCGGAGGCGTGCGGGTCGTGGCCGTGATCGGGGTCGGCGGCGAGCTCGGCGCTGCCGAAGACGCCGCGGCTGATCCGCGAGGAGGCCTGAACCGCGACGAGACCCGGGTACACGCGGTAGCCGCCGGCGTCGAGCGTCTCCGCGTCCTCGGGGATGAAGACGTTGTAGCCGATCTCTTCGATCTTGCCGTTCTTGGAGAGGACCGTCGCGCCGCGCAACACCGCGCCCGTGCCGGTGTGCACGTCGCCGCCGACGATGGCGAACCACTTGTCGCCCTCTTCCTCCTCCTCGGCCTCCTCCTCGTCGTCCTTCTTCTTCTCGTCGTCGTCGATCGAGCCGAAGGAAACCGCGGGCGGCGCGGCGAGCGCCAGGAAAGCGAGGAACGGGGCCGCCGCGGCGGCCAGACTCTTCGGGGACTTCATCGGTTCCCTCCGCCGTAGACCGGCTCATACTCGTACACGTTCTTGCCGTCGAGGATGACCATTCGAATCCGCGTCGAGGGCTCGAGAGGATCGCCGTCCAGCAGGATCAGGTTCGCGTCCTTGTCCTTCTCGATGCTGCCGATTCGCTCCCCGAGGCCGAGCACCTCGGCCGGCTCCAGCGTCATCGCGCGCAGGGCCACGTCGCGGTCGAGCCCGGCCTTGACCAGGTGTCCCACGTCGGTGAGCCAGTTGCGGTAGCTCGTCATCGAGTCGCTGCGGGGAACCAGCGCCAGCTTCGCGCCTGCCTCCACGAACTCGGCCGGAAGGTTGCGGTCGCGCCGCGTCCAGGGCTGCAGCGTGATCTCGGGCTCCAGCACGATGCGCGCGCCCGCCTCGCCGACCTTGTCCTTCACCTCGTAGAGGTCGATGTCGTTGCGCAGCGGGCAGTGCACCGAGTAGGTGATCTCCTCGTCCCCGAGGGCGTCGATCAGGTGCAGGTAGTCGCTCGCCTTCGAGATGCTCATCAGCGCCGAGAGCTTGCCCTCGCGCAGGTTGAGAAACGGGAGGACCTTCTCATCGGGCTCCGGCGGCGTGAACACGTCCGAGCCCTCGTCCTTCTTCTCTTCCTTCTTGTCGTCGTCGTCCTTCTTGTCGTCGTCCTTGTCGTCCTTCTTCGACTTGGACTTCTTTTTCTTCTTCTCCTGGTCCTTCTCCCACTTCTCGCGCGCCTTCGCGACCTTCTCGTCGTGCTCGTCCGCCTTGCCGAAGCCGTCCATCAGCATCTTCTTCGACTTCACGTTCGAGCGCAGCACGACCTTCAGGTACGCGGAGTCCTGGAGGATCATCTCGTCCTTCGTCTCGCCGTGCGGCTTGACCGCCACCGCCTGGCCGGGGATGCCCGAGCCCGACGGGTAGAGCCCGAGCGTCGTCACGCCCAGCTCGAGCAGGTCGCCGTAGACGTCCTGGCGCGGGTAGAGCTCCGCGGACGCGAGCAGGTGCGGCTCCGACGAGGAGGACCCGCGGCTGTCCATGCCGGAGCGCGAGTAGCAGTTGACGAGCCCCGGCATCAACACCCAGTCGGGCCGGTCGATCACCGGGATGCCGCGCTCGATCGGAAGATCCTCGCCGACCACGGTGATCTTGCCGCTCTCGACGAGCACGACCGCGTGTTCGACCGCGCCGTTGGCGATGGTCTCCGCGCGGCCGACGCGGAGCGCGTAGACGTCGGGCAGGTGCGTGTCCTGCGCCGGCGCGACGGCGGGAAGGGAGCTGAGAAGGAGAGTGCTGAGAATCATGGCTTTGTCGCTAGAACCACTGCCCGTCTTTCTCACGGGAGTACTGGATCCGGCCGTCGATGAAGACCAGCTCGACCCGGGAACGCGGGTCGAGCGGGTCGCCTGTGCTGATGACGATGTCGGCGTCCTTGCCCGGCTCGAGGCTGCCGACGCGGTCGCCGGCGAGGACGGACTGGGCGGGATGCGTCGTGACCGCTCGGAGCATCTGGTAGGAGTCCGCGCCGAGCCGCGCGGACATCGAGCCCTGGAGCGCGAGGTATTCCTGCGGGATCACCGGCGAGTCGGTGTTGAGCGAGAACAGCGGCACGCCGGCCGCCGTGTACTCCGCCGCTCCGCCGACGATGCGGCCCGGACGCATGAACATCCCGTAGTCCATCGTCCGCGGGCCGTGGTTGACCGGCACGCCGTGCTCCGCGGCGAAGGGCGCGGCCCTCCAGCCGTCCCAGCTCCCGTGGCTCACGATGCAGCTCGTGTCGTACTTGACCTTCCACATGCGAACGACGTTGGCGACGCCCTCCGCGCTCGCGCAGTGGATGATCACCGGCAGCTCGCCCGCGTGGACCTTCATCAGGTTCTCGAGCTCCCAGTCCTCGCGTCCCTGCTCAAGGGCGGCGACCGCCTTGTCGTTGACGTCCTCCTTGACCCACGCGAGCCCGCACCAGGTGGCGCCGACGTCGCCCGCGCCGCGCTGCGGGTTGTAGTTCTGGGCGACCTTCATGCCGCCGGGGTCGCGCAGGACGACTTCCTCGTAGCCGGCGTCGGTCTTGGTCTTGTAGAGCACGCCGAAGCCGCTGATGCTCGTGCCGCTTCCCGGGATGCCGAAGAGCGTCGTCACGCCGGCCGAGCAGGCGACCCGCTGCATGTCGTTCGACGGGACGATCCCGGGCGAGGTCGAGAGGTCCGGGTTCACCGGATACACCATGTCGTTGATGTCGAAAGCGTTCGACACGATGTGCGAGTGCAGGTCGACCATCCCGGGCGAAGCCCAGGCGTCCTCGAAGTCGAGCAGCTCGTAACCGGCGGGAACGTCGAGCGGCGCGCCGACGTACTCGATCTTGCCGTCCCGCGCGAGGATCATGCCCGGGTCGAAGATCTGATCCCGCTCGTCCATCGAGAGCACCTTGCCGCAGCGCACCGCGTAGGCGAGCTCGCCGTCCTGAACCGGACGCGGCGTGAAGGCGACGGCCGCTTCCTCGACTTCGCGCGACGACGGGTTCGACTGGCACGCGACCAGCCCGCCGGCGAACAGGGGCAGGAGAGCGCGCGCTACCATCGCCGCTCCTCCTCCGCGTCGTAGACCAGCTCGCCTTCGATGAAGACGAGCTCGACCGACGTGCGCGGATCGCCGGGGTGTCCCGTGAGCACGATGACGTCCGCGTCCTTGCCGGGCTCGAGGCTGCCGACGCGGTCGTCGATGCCGGCCGCCTCCGCCGGGACGATCGTGAGCCCGCGGACCGTTTCCATGCCGGAGTCGTCGAGGCCGTAGCGCGCGGCCATCCCCGCCTGGAGCTGCAGCGTTTCCTGCGGAATCACCGGCGAGTCCGTGTTGAACCCGATCCGCGTGTGGCCGCGCTTCTGGTACTCCGCCGCCATGCCCATCATGCGGCCGTCGTGGTCGTAGCCGCGGCTGTTGCTGCGCCAGGAGGCCGAGCGTGGGCCGAGGATCGCGGGGACCTCGAGCTCTTCGGCGAGGTGCGCGCCGCGGAAGGCGTCCATCGAGCCGTGGTCGATGAAGGTCTCGATGCCGAACTCGCGCACCTGGATGCGCAACGTCGACTGCACCACCGCGTGCTGCTGCGTGTGCGACGAGACCTGCGCCTCGCCGGCGTTGAGCGCGCGGAAGACGTCAAGCTGGATGTCGCGCTCCGGCTCGGGGCCCTCGCCGTTCTCGAACGCCTCCCACGCCTCGAAGTAGGCGCGCCCGCGGCGGAAGATGTTCGTGATATGCCAGTTGTAGAGCGCGGGCCCGCAGCCCTCGCCGTACGACTTGGGGTTGTTGCCCTGGGCGGTCTTCAGCGAGCCGGGCTCGCGAACCAGCATCTCCTCGAAGGTCGTTAGCCCCGTCTTGAGCAGCACCCCTTGACCGCCCACCGCGGTGCCGGAGCCCGGGATGAACAGCACGGTCGTCACGCCCGCGGCGAGCCCGACGCGCAGCGCCGGGTTGTCCGGGATCACCGAAGTCATCACGCGCACGCCGGGGTTGCACTGATAGACCATGTCGTTGATGTCGCGCGTGCCGCCCACGTGGCAGTGCAGGTCGATCATCCCCGGCATGACCCAGAGGTCGCCGACGTCGAGCTCCTCGTAGCCGTCGGGCACGTCAAGCTCCGCGGCCGAGCCGACGGCTTCGATCTTTCCGTCCTTCACGAGGACGAGCGCGCGATCGATCACCGGCGCCTCGTCGGCGCAGGTCAGCGCCTTCGCGCAGCGGAGCGCGAGCCCGGGCTCCTCCGCCGGAGCGGCGATCGCCAGGAGCAGGAGTGCGGCCGGTGAGGCGAGCATGGCTACCAGCGGCGCGGCTCCTCCTCGACGTCGTAGACCTTCTTGCCCTCGATCAAAACCCGCTCGACCGAGCTGCGCGGATCCGCCGGGTGTCCCGAGATCACGAGGATGTCCGCGTCGCGCCCCGGAAGGAGGCAACCGACCTGATCCTCGATGAAGACCGTCATCGCCGGCACCACGGTCAGGCCGCGGACCGCCTCGAGGTTCGAGTCGTCGAACCCGTAGCGAACGCCCATCCCCGCCTGGAGCTGGAGCGTCTCCTGCGGGATCACCGGCGAGTCGGTGTTGAAGCCGACCATCGTGTTGCCCATCTGCTGGTAGCCGGCAGCGACGCCGCGCACGCCCTCGTGCTTGTTGCGCGCCCAACTGATGAAGAAGCGGGACAGGGTGTCCACCGAGCGCGGACCGCAGATCGCGGGGACGCCCAGCTCTTCGGCCATGCCGCCGGTCAGCCAGCCGCCAATCGTCGAGTGGTCGAGGAACACCGGGAGTTGGAAGTCGCGCGCGATCATCGTCAGCGTCATCAGGACGACCTGATAGAGCTGCGTGTGCGTCGAGATCGTCGTCTCGCGCTTGTAGAGCGAGCGAAAGATGTCGAACTGGATGTCGCGCTCCGGCTCGGGCCCGGTGCCGTTCTCGAACGCCTCCCAGCGCTTCGCGTACGCGATCCCGCGGCGGATCGTGTTGCGCGTGTTCCAGTGCTCGAACGTCATCGTGACGCCCATCGCCCACGACTCGGGGTTGCCCCACTGCGCGAGCTTCATCGAGCCCGGGTCGCGGATCAGCGCGTCCTCGTAGTGCTCGAGCCCGGTCTTGAAGAGGATGCCCTGCCCGCCGATGTTCGTTCCCGAGCCGGGGATGTAGAGCACCGACGTCACGCCGCCCGCGACTCCCACCTTCAGCGAGTCGTTCGCCGGCACGACGTCGGAGCGCGTGCTGAGCCCCGGGTTGGTCAGGTAGACCATGTCGTTGATGCTGAACGTGCCGCCGACGTGGCAGTGCAGCTCGACCAAGCCGGGCATGACCCAGTTCTTGCCGACGTCGAGGACCTCGTAGCCGTCGGGGATCTCGGCGTCGCGCGCGCGGACGACCGACTCGATCTTGCCGTCCTTGATGAGCACGAGGGCGCGGTCGACCACCTGCGGATCCTTCGGGTCCGGCGCCACGACGAGCGCCTTGGCGCACTTGATGGCGAGGCCGGGGCCGCCCGGCTCGCCCGCGGCCGGCGTGTCGTCGTCGAAGGCCCACCCGAAGGCGGCCAAGCCGAAAACGGCGAGGAGGAGCGTCACGAGTCGTCGCATGATCACCAGAGGCGTCCGTCCCTTTCCGCGTCGTAGACGCGTCGGCCTTCGATGTAGGTCAGCTCCACGGCGTTGCGCGGGTCGGCGGGATGGCCGTCGATCACGAGGAAGTCGGCGTGCTTGCCGGGCTCGAGGCTCCCGACGAGATCGCCCACCTTCGCCGCGCGCGCGGGGATGATCGTGAGTCCACGGATCGCAGCGAGATCGGAGTCGTCCAACCCGTAGCGCACGCCCATTCCCGCCTGGAGCTGGAGCTCCTCCTGCGGGATGATCGGCGAGTCGGTGTTGAAGCCGATCTGCGTCGCGCCCTCTTCCTGATAGCCCGCGGCGAGGCCGCGGAAACCCTCGTACCCGGTGCGCGCCCAGTTGATCATCCCGCGCGCGGGCGTGTCGACCGAGCGCGGCCCGCAGATCGCCGGCACGCCGAGCTCCTCGGCGAGGCCGCCCGTCAACCAGCCGCCCACCGAGGAGTGGTCGAGGAACACCGGCAGGTTCAGCTCACCCGCGACCATCGTGATCGTCATCAGGACGACCTGGTACATCTGCGTGTGCGTCGAGATGGCGCACTCGCCCTTCCGGAGATGGCGGAAGATCTCGAACTGGATGTCGATCTCCGGCTCCGGCCCCTCGCCGCTCTCGAACGCTTCCCAGCGCTTGGCGTAGGCGATTCCGCGCTTGAAGGTGTTGCGCGTGTTCCAGTTCTGGAACGTCATGTTGACGCCCATCGCCCAGTCTTCCGGGTTCCCCCACTGGGCGAGCTTCAGCGATCCGGGGAAGCGCAGCACGCTGTCCTCGAAGTTGTCGAAGCCGGTCTTCCACAGGATCCCCTGCCCGCCGATGTTCGACGAAGAACCCGGGATGTAGAGAACGGTGGTCACGCCGCCAGCGGCCGCGCGCTTCATCATGCCGATCCCTGGGATCGGAACCGGCCAAACGCGCAGTCCCGGGTTCGCGAGCGCCACGCGGTCGTTCAGGTCGTTGAACTGGAAGATGTTCGGGCCCGCCGCGTGGCAGTGCAGCCCGACCTGCCCCGGCATGATCCAGTGATCGCCGGCGTCGACGACCTCGTAGCCTTCGGGAACCTCCGTCGACCGGGCCGGGCCGACCGCTTCGACGCGCCCGTCCTTGACGAGCAGCACGCCGCGGTCGATGACCTCGGGTCCCTCCTCGGCGCACGTCACGATCTTGGCCGCGAGAACCGCGAGACCGGGACCGCCGTCCGCGCCGGCCTCCGCGTCCGCGGAAGCCAGCGGGAAGAGAGCAAGGAGGAACGGCGCGAGCATCACGCCTAGTGGACCTCCTCGCCGTTCACCCAGACGCGCACGACGCTCGTTCCGGGCGCGAGCGGAGGACCGTCGAGAAGCAGGAGGTCGCCGTCCGCGCCCACTTCGATGCGACCGACGTGGTCGCCGATCGAGAGCATGTCGGCCGCGTCGGCGGTCAGAGCGCGCAGCGCGCCCGTGGTGCTCATTCCGTTCGCGACCGCATACATCGCCATCATCGGCAGGTCGATCGCGCCCTCCTCGGCGGCGGAGTGGAAGGCGACGGGAATGCCCGCGTCCTGGAGCTGGGCGTACGGGTTGCGCACGTCGGTGCCGGTCCGCGAGTCGCGGATCTTCATCGAGTGCGAGAGCAGCACTCCGCGGACGCGGCCGGCGAGGTCGTCGGCGACGTAGTGCGCGTCGCGCGCGCCGTAGAGCACCGGCTGGATGCCGTATTGCTCGAAGGCGTCCACGCAGGCGAGGATCTCGTCCTCGCGCGCGACGTCGACGATCACCGTGACGCGGCCCTCGAGCGCGGCCTTCATCGGCTCGAGCTTGGAATCGACGCGCGGCTTCTTCGGCTTGCCCTTCGGCTCCTTGACCTTCTCTTCCGTGACGGCGCGCCGCTCGGAGCGGCCGGCGACCACGTAGTCGCGCGACGTGCGCTTGGCTTCCAGGTCGAGCTCGTTGGCGCCGACCGTGATCGTGCCCTCAAGCGTCGCGTCGTCGTACTCGGCCTGGATCGAAACCCAGCCCTGGCTGCCGAGGCCCTTGAGCGCGAGGGCCTTGGCCTCCGCGTCGTAGAAGCCGTCGACGTCGATCAGCCCGTCGGCCACCGCGACGCAGCGCAGGTTTCCCTCGACGCTTCCGCCGCCCTCGCCGACCTCGAGCTTGAGCTGCATCCGCAGCCGTTCCGCGTCGGCCAGCGGCGGACGATCGACCTCCGCCTCCCAAACGCCGGTGATCGGGTCGGGCTCGACCTCCTCCTCGTCCTTCTTTTTCTTCTTACCCTTCTTCTTCTTGTCGTCGTCCTTCTTGTCGTCCTCCTCGGCCTCGTCGTCGTCCTTCTTTTCGTCGTCGTCTTCGTCCTCTTCCTTCTCGGGCTCGGGCGGAGGCGGGACCCAGGCGGCGATAGCCTTCTCGTACTCGATCCACTTGTCGCGGTAGCTCTTGCCCTTTTCGAGCAGTCCGCGCACGGCTTCGCCGGACTTCGAGCGATTCGTCTCGCTCCACTTGACGCGCAACGCCGCCGGATCGGCGACCACCTGCGCACCGGGATCGCCGGAGGCCGGCTTGTACGCCATGATGGGCGCGCCGGAGCTCGACGTGCCGCGCGGCGTCATCGCGACGGTGGTGATCCCCGCCTTCGCGACGCGGCGGTCGGTCGCGTCGCCCGGGGCGATGATGTTCTTGAGCTTGTAGTCGGTCGCGGGGACCTTCGAGGAGCCCTCGAGCCCCAGGTGCCCGAAGGCGTCGACGATGCCCGGCATCGCCGCAACGCCCTTGACGATCGCGGCACCCGACGGCCGCGAATGGCCCTCGGTCACCGAGGTGATCTTGCCGTTCTTGATCACGACCTGGCCGGGCGAGAGCACGCGGCCGTCGCCGAGGTGGAGCTCGTCCACTTGAACGGCGACGGTCCGGCTGCGCGTCTTCTTCTTGCCGTCCTCCTGCGCCGCCTCTCCCGAGGCTTCCGCGGACCAGACCACCTTGCCGTCGACCCAGGTCATCGTTACGGTCGCGCCGAGCGCGATGGGCGGCCCGTTCAGTACGACGAAGTCGGCGTCCTTGCCCGGGTGGATGCTGCCGACGCGGCCGTCGACGCCGTAGATCTCCGCCGGCGTGAGCGTGATCGCGCGCAGCGCGGCCGCCGGGTCGAGCTTGCCCGATCCCGCCGCCGCCGCCGCGAACAAGAGGTCGCTGGTCGAAGTGGACGTGATCGCAACGCGCACGCCCGCCGCGACGAGCGCCGCGGGCACGTCGTAGGTCGGCCAGCGCACGTCCTTGCCCTTGCCGCGGTCCACGCCGCGGCGGTTCGGCGAGAAGGGGAGTTGGTACACCACGGCCGCGCCGGCCTTCGCGATCTCGTCGGCGACGTAGTTGGCCTCGGTGGCCTCGTCGATCACGAGGGGGATGTCGTGCTCGCCGGCGAAGTCGAGCAGCGCGCGGATCTCGCTCTCCGTCTGCGCCGTGATCCGCCAGGGCAGGCCGCTCTCCATACGCGCGGCGAGATCGGGAACCGCGTACGGGCCGTAGATCTCCTCGAGCGACTCGCCGTCGCGCGCGGCGGTGACGAGTTCGGTCAGGGCCACGATCGCGCCCATGGCGCTCTTCGGAAGCTGCTCCTTCGCGTACCCGATGCCCACGTCGACCGTGGCGGGCACCGGCGGATCCCAGTAGCCGGACGTGTTGCGCGCGCCCGAGTGGATCGCGCCGCTGATCGCGGCGGGCGAGCGCAGGACGCGCCGCGCCTCGTCGTCGCCCGCGAGCTTGACCACCGCGCCCTCGCCGGAAACGAGGCGCATCGACGACGGGTGCACGTAGACCGTCGTCACGCCCGAGGCGAGCGTGGTCGCGTTGGTCGCGAAGAAATCGAAGTTGTCGATCGCCGAAAGGCCCGGCTCGGCCGTCCGGGAGGACGCGCTGCCGGTGCCGAAGCCGCTGTCGGCGGACACGAGGCCGGGGATGATCACCGCGCCGGGTCCGTAGTCGACGACCTGCGCGTCCAGCGGGACGTTCAGGTCCTTGCCGACCGAGTGGATGCGGTTGTCCTTGACCAGGATGGTCCCGCCGCCTTCGATCACCCGGCCGTCCTGGACGAGGTGGATCGTCCCGGCCTTGACCGCGACGAAGCCGCGGCCTTCGGCCGCCGTTTCGCTTCGCTTGGCGGCGAGCGGCAGCCCGGCGAGCGCCGCCAGCGGGAGCGCGAGGTAGGAAGTGCGCATTAGCAAGCTCCTCAGTCTTCGTCGTCCTCGTCGTCGGCTTCCTTCTTGGCGGCTTCCTCGGCGTCCTCCGCGGAAGTCGAGCCCGGGGGCTTCGTGCCCTCGAGCAGGTGCGTGTTGCGCACGTCCTTCGAGCGGTCGTAGACCTCTTCGCCCTCGATGACCACGTGCTCGACCCAGGAGGTGATGCTCATCGGGTCGCCGGAGAAGAGCACGACGTTGCCGAGCTTGCCCTCCTCGAGGCTGCCCACCTCCTTGCCCAGGCCGAGGATCTCGGCCGGCGTCTGCGTCACCGCGTCCATCGCGGTCTTCGCGTCGAGCCCGAAGCCGATCGCCAGCGACGCCTGGAACCAGAGCGAGTGCGTGTCGGTGTTGTCCGACGACAGCGCGAAGCGGATGCCCTTGTCCTTGAACACGCCGGGCACGAACGTCTCGATCTCCTTGCCGGTCAGCGGATCGCGCTCGATGTGCATCTGGTCACCGTCGAGCACGACCGGAACGCCCGCCTCGGCGATGAGGTCCGCAGCCTTCCAGCAACGCTCGTGGAGGACGAGCGTCGTCTTGGCGAGGAACCCGTTGTCCCGCGCGATCTCGAGCGCGCGCGGCACGTCCATCGGCGAGCTGCAGTAGAAGTAGGCGTTGTACCTGCCCTCGATCAGCTCGAGCAGCGGCTCCTGCTTCTCGTCGATCTCGCCGCGCGGGACCATGTCGAGGCCGTCGACCTTCCAGGCCGTGCCGCCCATCTCACGCCCTTCGGCCTTCTCACCCTCGAGGTCGCGGCCCTGGTGCAGGGCTTCGCGGCGCGCGAAGTCGTCGCCGTCCTTCTTCTGCTGGACCAGGTCCTCCAGGTAGCGGCGCAGCTCGTCGAAGGCGCGGCGCATGCCCTGGGCCTGCGTCGAGCGCGACTTGCCGCTCTTCGGCGACGCCGAGAGCTTCAGGCCGTGCTGCGGCCGCACCATCATCTCCTCGACAGTGAGCCCCACCGGGCGGACGATCATGCCGCGCGCGCCGATGATGCAGTTGTTCCCCTGCTGGACGTTCACCGTCGTGATGCCCCAGCGCAGGCAATCCTCGAAGTAGAACGCGACGGGGTCGATCGAGTCCCGCACGTCGAGGAACGGCGCCACGTCGAGGCTTTCGTTCGGGCGATCGAGCCCGCGGCTCGTGTGCGCCTCGACGAAGCCGGGCATTGCGGTGTAGTCGGGGCCGCCGATCACCGGCGCGTCCCAGGGCTTGTCCACGTCGTCGGCCGGGCCGATCTCCGTGATGCGGCCGTCCTCGATGACGATCACGCCGTCGACGATGTCCGGGCCGGACTGGGTGATGATGCGACCGGCCTCGACGACGATCTTGTCGTCGGCGACTCCGAAGAGGGCGAAGGCGGTAAGGATGTGGGCGATCATGGCTGGTTGGGATTACTCGTCGTCGTTCGGGCGCGGATCGAGCACGAGCTCTCCGTCGAGGAGGACTCCGATCACGCTGGAGCTGGGTTCGAACGGCTTGCCGTTCCAGAGCACGAGGTCGGCGTCCTTGCCTTCCTCGAGCGACCCTACGCGATTGTCCACGCCCACCATGCGGGCGGGGTTGATCGTGACCGCCGCGAGCGCGGCGTCGAAGGAAAGCCCGCCGCGCATCGCGTAGCCGGGCTGCTTGTTGAGGCGCATGCCGACGTCGCTCGTGCCGTGGCCGGAGAGCGCGATCGTCACGCCCTTCTCCTGAAGAAGCGCGGCCGTGTTGTAGGCCATGAACGCGCCGTCGACGCCGGTCTGGCCCTCGAAGCGGAAGGGCGGCAAGACCACGGCCGCGCCGGAGCGCACGAGCAGGTCCGGCTCCTTCCAGGCCTCGGCCGCGGCGTCGACGAACATGCGCGGGATGCCGAACTCCTCCTTGAGGTAGCAGGCGGTCCGCACGTCCTGCGTCGCCCAGCCCTGCACCGCGATCGGAAGCTCGCCGCTCAGGACGCGAGCGAGGACGTCGGTCTCGCCCGTGCGGCGCTCGGCGTCCTTCGACGCGGCGATCGTGTCGTAGAAGGCCTTGCGGAAGACCCACTCGGTGCCCATGCGCGTCGTGGGCCGGCGGAAGTAGAAGCTCGAAGGCCGCGACCCGCGCGGGGCGCGGTTGCCGCTCGCCGGCGCGCTGCCGAGCGACGCGCGCAGCACCGCGTCGTCCTTGACGAGGCGCGCGTCGAGCGAAGGCCCGCCGCCGGTCTTGAGCACGACGCCGAGACCCCCGAGGACGGCGCGGTCGTTCGGGTTGGCGAGCACGGTGGTGACGCCGCTCTTCAGCTCGCGGTCCCAGCGGTACGAGAAGAGGTCGATCGCGTCGGCGACGTTGAGCTCGATCGGCGTCTCTTCGCTCTGCTCCACCGAGAAGGAGCCGGTGTCGATGCGGACCGAGAGATCGATCAGACCCGGCGTGACCGCGGCGCACTCGAGCACGTCGCCGCCGCCTCCCCGCCCGGAGCCGACGCCGGTGATCTTGCCGTCGGAGACCTTGACGAAGCCGCCGTCGATCGGATCGCCGCTCGCGGTGTACACGGTGTCGGCGCGGACGACCCAGTCCTGCGCCGCCGTGGGCGACGCGAGGAGGGCGAGAAGCAGAACCGAGCGGATCATTGCATGCCTCCGTGCACGAGCTCGCCGCCGATGAAGACGGCTTTCACCCGGGTGGCGAGGTTCATCGGGTCGCCGCTCCAAAGGACGAGGTCGGCGTCCATGCCGCGCTCGAGGCGGCCGACGCGGTCCTCGACGCCGGCGAGCCGCGCGCCGTCGGAGCTGAGCGCCTTCCAGGCGGCGACGGGGTCGACCCCGGCCCCCACCGCCATCGCGGCGGACATCCGCACCTGGCTCGGGTCCGTGCCGGACGCGCCGAGCGAGAAAGCGAACGGGACGCCGGCTTCGCTGAGGTCGGCGAGACCGTCGAGCGAGCGGCGGGCGTGCCCCACCGCGAAGGGACCGACGATCGCGCCGAGCCCCGCGTCCTTGAGCACGCCGGCCACTTCGCCGGCGAGCGGCGCGCCGCGCACCGCGCCGCGCAGCCCGTGCTTCTTCGCGAAAGCCGCCGCGCGCGCGACCTCGTGGCGGTCCCAGGCCTCGAGCAGGACGGGCAGGGTGCCGTTGGCGGCGGCGGCGAAGGCGCCCTGCGGGTCGGCCATCGCCGCGTCGAGCGCCGCGACCGAGCCGGAGTAGCTCGTCGGATAACGGCCACCGTTCTGCGGACCGCCGGTGTTCTCGAGACCGTCGTCGACCGCCGTCTCCGCGTTGAAGAAGAAGAAGAACTGCTGGACGGCCTGCCGCAGCGCTTCGCCGGAGAACGAGAGCGCGAGATGGGCCTCCTTCTTGACGACCTCTCCGCCGGCGGTCTTGACGACGCAGGTCTTGCCGCCCGCGAGGTTCTGGCCGGTCGGCGCGAGCACGATCGACGTGATGCCCGCCTTCACCGCGTTGGCGAAGTCGGAGTGCTCGGGATGGAAGGTGTAGGCGATGCGCGCCTCGGGGAGCATGGAGCGCGTCGAGTCGTGGTTCTCGCCGCGCGTGCCCGCCCAACTGTGGCACGCGACCATGCCCGCGGTCAGAACGCCGTCGTGCTCGAGCACCGGCTGGCTCGAATCGATCTCGACGCCGCGGCCGACGTTGCGGATACGGCCGTTCTCGATGACGACCACGCCGTCCTCGATCCGGTTGCCGTCGCCGAGATAGACCTCGGCGGCGCGGATCTGAAGGATGCCGGCGGCCGGCGGCTCCGGCTCGGGCTCGGGGGGCGTCTCGACGTCGCGCGCCGGCGACGCGGTCGGCGGCAGCAGCGGGTCCGGCGGAAGCGTGGCTTCCGACGCCATCGGATCGCCCGCCGCGATGACGACGCCCGACGCGGTGGCGAGCGCGACCAGAGAGAAGAGGTGGGTTCTTCGCATGCCTAGTGCTCCACGACCACACGGCCTTGGGAAACGACGAAGCGAATCCGCGCCGTCGTGTCGAGGGGATCCCCGTCGAGGACCAAGAGGTCCGCGTCCTTGCCACGCTCGACGCTGCCGATGCGGTCGCCGACGTCGAAGGCGTTCGCGGCTCCGAGCGTGATCGCGTTCAGCGCGGCGTCCGGATCGAGCCCGTGGGACACCGCCAACGCCGCCAGGAAGCGCAGCTCGCGCGACGTGTCCGAGCCGCCGCTGCCGATGAGGACTTCCACCCCCGCCTCGTCGAGCGACGCCGCGAGGGACAGCTCGTGCCCGTCGTACTCGTCGCCGCGCGCCGGGCCCATCGGGTTCGGCCAGACGATGACGGGAACGCCGCGGGCCTGGAGCTCGTCGGCGTGAAGGAGCGCCTCGGTCCCGCCCGCGACCAGCACGCGGAGCCGGTCGTACGATTCCGTCTTCTCGAGGAGGCTCCGCAGCTCTTCGTAACGGTGCGACTGGACGACCAGCGGCACCTCGCCGTCCGCCACGCGCGCCATCGCCTCCGAGTCCTCGTCGTACTTCGGCTTGCGGGGCTTCTTGTCCTCCTTGTACTTCTTCTCCTTGAACTCCTTGCCCTTCTCCTCCGCCTTCTCCTTGTCCTTCTCGCGGTCCTTCTTGGCCTTCTTGAAGTCCTTCTCGAGCTCCTTCTCCTTCTCCTCGATCTCCTTCTGCCACTCCTCGAGCTCGTACTTGTACTCCACCGCCGACTCGCGGTACTTGCGGCCGCTCTCGATCTGCCCGATCAGGCGGTCCACCTCGCTGACGCGATCGAAGATGTCGCGCGTGCGGCCGCCTCGCGGCAGACCGATCGTGGCGCCCATGTTCGCGGCGTCGAGGAGGAGCGCGTCGTCGCCGCCGAGGCTGGGGTCGACGCGCATCATCGAGCCGTACCCGCTGATGACGGCGCCACCTCCGCCCTGCACCCGCAGGCTGGTGACCCCGGCGCGCAGCGCGTCCTCCAGATGATGGGCGTGCGACCAGCGGTCGACGCCGTCCGCGGAGCGCGTCGCGGCGGAGGCGGACGAATCGCGCGCCGCCCCGGCGTCGAGGCCCAGGGCCGACCAGGGATCGACGAACCCCGCGCAGACGACGGCGCCGTTGATCTCGCGCGCGCCGTCGGGGGGCGCGAGGCCCTCGCCGATCGCCACGATCACGCCGTCCTGGACGAGGATGGACTGATTCTCCAACTCCACGCCGGGTCGCACGATCACGCGCTCGGCGCGGATCAGGAGGGACTCGCCTTCCGCGAATCCTGGATTGTTAAAGGAAAGGGGTGCGAGGACCAGACCGCTTGCGGCCAGTGCAACACCAAGCATTTGCATCCTCTTGAGCTGTTCCCTCGTCGTTGAGTGAGCCGACACCGCTCCCTCTCGGACGGGCACGAGGGGGACGCGGACGATGGGCTCGAGAGCGGCCCGCCCGGGGCGGCGCCGCGCGTAGGCGGGCGGGAATGATAGGCGAGAGCCCCCGGAATCCGCCAGCGCGGCGCGGAGCTACCTTCGTTGCGGTGGGGCGATGGGAAACGATTTCCTGTGCCTTACGGTTCGCGTACCTCGACGGGGCAGGGCGGGGGGGTCGGGTCGCGGAGTCCAACCCCCAGGGAGGAAGCGGTCCCGCCCCATCGGGGAACCGCCGCCTTTCAGGTCGACTCCGCAGACCCACGCTGGCTGCGGCCCTTGCAACCCGCTATTCGGCCCCTTCGGGAGGTCGAAAGGAAACCTGACAAATGGGCGTTCGGTCCACGAGGTGCTTTGGCTGCGGGCCGTTATGCCCTCCCCCGACGGGGCACCCTTTCGCGACCTGCTCCTCGACCCCCACTACTGGCGCCCGCGCCTCGAGAAGCTGGAGCGCGTCCCCCGAAGCCTCCTGATCTTCCCCCGACCGGACCTGGCGCGTCCGGGGGTGGAGGTCGTGGAGCTGCGGCTTCGTGCCCACGACGGGAAGAGATTGCGCTGCATCCTGGGGCGTCCGTCGTTCTGCCTCGCCACCGACGCGGTGCACGTGCGCGTCTCGAACGAGGTCTCGACCACCGAGCTGGACTGGCACTCCATCGAGGAGGGCAACGCCGACCTGGTCTTCAACTTCCCGCCCGAACGCCGCCTCGAGGACCGGGTGCTCGACGTCCTGCGCGTGGCGATGGCCGTGGGCTCGGTGGAGTCGACCGACTGGCGGAAGGTCGATCTGCTTCCCCGGCGCGCGGACTCGCGGGACGAGCTGGTCCTGGCGGACATGCTGCGCGAGAAGGGCTGGGTCTAGCCCCATCCGTTAGACTCCCCGGCATGAACGCCGAGGAGCTCGTCCGCCGCGTGATCGGAAGAGCGCGCGCGGAGCGCGGCGGCGAGCGCGTCAAGGGCATCCACGTCGAGGTTCGGCCGCACGCGCGGCCCGAGGACCCGGCCGACACCGCGGCCCCCCCGCCGCGGCGCGGCGCCGAGCTCGTCAGCGTCGACTGCCTCGCCGACACCCCGGACGGCGGGACGTTCCGCGTGCCGGGAGGCGCGCGAATCACGCCGCTCGCGCGCGAGGAGGCGTTCCGGCGCGGGATCCGGCTCGCCCACGGCGCCGTCGAGCGCCCCGGCGCGGAGGGACCGATGCGCGTCGCGGTCGGCTCGGACCACGGCGGCTACGCCATGAAGCAGGAGGTCCTCGACTGGGTGCGGGAGCTGGGCCACCGCCCCGTCGACCTCGGCTGCCACGACGAGAACGCGGTGGATTATCCCGACCTCGCGCTCGAGGTCGCCCAGGCGGTCGCCGGTGGGCGCTGCGACGTCGGGATTCTCGTGGACGGCGCCGGGATCGGCTCCGCGATGGCCGCCAACAAGGTGCCCGGCGTGCGGGCGGCCAACTGCCACGACGTGAAGATGGCGAACAACGCCCGCGAGCACAACTACGCCAACGTGCTCACCCTCGGCGGCCGGATGATCGACGCCGCGACCGCGCACGCGGTCGTGCGGGCCTTCCTCGCGACGCCCTTCGGGGCGGAGCGACACGGGCGGCGCGTGGGGAAGATCCACGCCATCGAGGCGCGCTACCGCCGGTGAGCGCGCCGCCGGCGGTGGTGGTCGGCGGCACCGGGTTCTTCGGCAAGCTCGTCGTCGACGAGCTCGGGGGGAGCCCGTCCGTAGGCGTCCTCTCGCGAAGCGGAGGCTGCGACCAGCACGATGAGGACGAGCTCCGCCGACGCCTGGCCGGCGCGCGCGTCGTCGTCCACGCCGCCGGCCCGTACCAGGGCCTCGCCCCCACCGTGGCGAAGGTCGCGGTCGAGCTCGGCCTGCACTACGTCGACCTGGCGGACGACGCGGCGTTCCTCGCGAGGGTCGGCGAGCTGCACGAGTCCGCCGTCGGCGCCGGCGTCGCGCTCCTGCCGGGAATGTCGACGGTCCCCGGACTCGCACGGATCTTCGCCCGCCGCTTGCGCCCGCACGTGCCGGGCGCCGAGCGCACGCGCGTCGCTTTCGCCCCCGGGCTCCGCGGCCAGCGCGGCGAGGCGACGTTTCGCTCGGCGATCTCGGTCGCCGGCCGGCCGCTGACGGTCACCGGCGGCGGTCGGCACGGCTGGAGCGAGCCGCTTTGGGTTCCGTTTCCCGAGCCGGTCGGCCCGCGGCTGACCTACGTCGCCGCGGAGGTCGGCGAGGACCTCGAGGTGCGCGCGGGCGCGGAGCTCGCCTGGATCGGGCGCTTTCTCGCTCGCCTCGCCCGAGTCCGCGCGCGCTTCGGCCGGCCGAGATTGGAGGCGTGGACGCCGCTCTTTCGCGCGTTGTGCCGGCCGCTCTCGCTCTTCGGCTCGACGAAGGGCGCGGTGCTGGTCGAGGTGTCCGGCCCGGAAAGCGCGCGCGCGCTCGCGGTCGTCTCCGCGCAAGGCGGCGAGCGGCTTCCCGCCGCGCCGGCCGCCATCGCGGCGCGGGCGCTTCTTTCGGGCGAGGTGCACGGCGCCGGACTCTTGCCGGCGGAAGGCTGGATGAATCCCGATCGGTTCCTGCTCGAGCTCAAGCGGCGCGGGTTCGCGATCTTCGAGCGGCCGGGGGCGGACCCCTGGGATGCCTGGGAACCCGCCTGATCCGGTATCCTCTGCGCCCCGATGGAGTTCCGCACGGTCAACGGCGAGGTGAGCGAGGAGCAGCTCGAGAAGATCCTCCTCGAGATCACGCGCCAGATCCTCGACCACGGGCTCGGCGCCGTCGGCACCTTCGGGCAGTGGGGCTGCAGCACCGTCTGCGTCGAGGTGTGCCCCGAGCGCGTCAACCAGATGCTCGACGCCGGCGCCTGCCGGGTCGGCGTGGCGTGGCGCGACGCGCCCTCGATCGCCGACATGGCCGGGTTCATCGACCACACGATGCTGAAGCCCGACGCCTCGCTGGCGGACATCGACAAGCTCTGCGACGAGGCGCTCCGCCACGAGTTCGCGTCGGTTTGCGTCAACGGCGTGCACGTGAAGCGCTGCGCCGAGATCCTCGCCGGCTCGCCGGTCAGCGTGTGCAGCGTCGTCGGGTTCCCGCTGGGCGCCATGGCCCCGGAGGTCAAGGTCTACGAGGCCCGCCGGGCGATCGAGGACGGCGCCTGCGAGGTCGACATGGTGATGAACGTCGGCGCGCTGAAGTCCGGCGACGAGGGCTTCGTGCAGCGCGACGTCGCGGGCGTGGTCGAGGTGTGCCACCGGCTGGGGGCGAAGCTCAAGGTCATCCTCGAGACCGGGCTCCTCACCGAACCGGAGATCGTTCGGGGGTGCGAGCTCGCCAAAGCCGCCGGCGCGGACTTCGTCAAGACCTCCACCGGGTTCAGCAAGGGCGGCGCCACCGTCGAGCACGTCGCGCTGATGCGCCGCACCGTCGGTCCGACGCTCGGCGTGAAGGCCTCGGGCGGCGTACGCAGCCCCGAGGACGCCCGCGCGATGGTCGAGGCGGGGGCGACGCGCATCGGCGCTTCGGCTTCGGTCGCGATCGTCCAGGGAGGCAAGGCGGCCGGCGGGGGGTACTAGAGAGTTTCGCATAATACAGTAACGTCTGGTCAAAAAGAGAGACCGGCCTTGTGCAGGAAGCCGAGCAGAAGTAGCGGGCGGGCACGGGCCCGCT
>JANQEJ010000260.1 GCA_028278425.1 Planctomycetota bacterium
GCCAACGCCGCCCGCCGCTTGTGCGAAACGCCGGAGTCCTCCTTCGGCGGTCGCCCGCGTCTCTTCTCGCTCGGCTTCTTGCGCCAGATGCTGGAGAAGTTGAGTTGTCGCCCTCGCTTCACACGAAGATTATGGGCAGAAATATTAGATGACGCAAGGAAAACCTCACAAGAATCAGGGGGGCGAGGGCTCGGAAGTGCCCTACGCTCGCACTCCAGAAGCGAAGCGGCCCACTTCAGTCAGTACAGGGAAAGCGCCCTCGAGTCCGGCAAACGATTTAAAGCCCGGCCGTTGCGTCACGCGCTGCAGAACCGTCCGACGCGGCCGGGACCTTCTCACTCCCCTTCAGGCAAGCTCGCGTCGTCAAAGCCTCTTCTTGCCTCACGCAACGCCGGTGCGCCTCAAGTACGGCAAACCTGCTCTCGGCCCCGTCGGCTCAGTAGGGAACCCGATCCGCGTCCGACTCCCAGGCCCGAAACGCCTCCAGCCCCTTGTCGCGCAGCGCCTGGGACACCCGCAGCGAGCGCGCCGTAGCGGGAAGCGCCAGCTCGCGGTAGAGCAGCGCGTCGTCGAAGCCCGCCTGCGCGGCGTCCTCGCGCGTGCACGCGTAGTGAAGCCGGCCGATGCGCGCCCAGTGGATCGCGCCGAGGCACATCGGGCAGGGCTCGCAGCTCGCGTAGAGCTCGCAGTGCGACAGGTCGTACGTGCCCTTCGCGCGGCAGGCGGCGCGGATCGCCTCGATCTCGGCGTGGGCGGTCGGGTCGCATCCGGGGACCACGCGGTTTTGACCGGCGGCGACGACCTTGCCGTCCTCGACGACGACCGCGCCGAATGGACCGCCGCCGGAGGCCACGGAGTCGCAGGCGAGCTGGATGGCGTGGAGGAGGAACCCCTCGCTCATGGCGCGACATTGTGGCGTACCATGCGGGGCATGGCGAACCGGACGGGCGAGGAAACGGCGAGCGTTCGGATCGTCGAGGGCGACAACCTGGGGTTTCTCCGCGGCGAGCCAGACGGCCGGTACCGGCTGATCTACGTCGACCCGCCGTTCAACACCGGAAGCCGGCGCGAGCTGCGCCGGCTGAAGACCGAGCGCGTCGAGGAGGGCGGCGACCGAACCGGTTTCGGCGGGAAGCGCTACCGGTCGACCGAGCTCTCGCGCGAGTCGTACGGCGACCGCTTCGACGACTACCTCGGGTTTCTCGGTCCGCGGCTGGTCGAAGCCGCGCGCGTCCTGGACGACGACGGCAGCCTCTTCGTTCATCTCGACCCGCGCGAGTCGCACTACGTCAAGGTGTTCCTCGACGAGCTCTTCGGCCGCGCGTCGTTCCAGAACGAGATCGTGTGGGCCTACGACTACGGCGGCCGGACGAAGCGGCGCTGGCCGGCGAAGCACGACGTGATCCTCTGGTACGCGAAGGACCCGGGGAACTTCGTCTTCGACTACGACGCGATCGACCGCATCCCGTACATGGCGCCGGGCCTGGTCGGGCCGGAGAAGGCGAAGCGCGGCAAGACGCCGACCGACGTCTGGTGGCAGACGATCGTTCCGCCCGCGAGCCGCGAGCGCACCGGCTATCCGACGCAGAAGCCGCTCGCGGTCCTCGAGCGCATCGTGCGCGTGCACTCGGCGCCGGGCGACGTCGTGCTCGACTTCTTCGCCGGGAGCGGCACGACCGGCGAGGCGGCGGCGCGCAACGGCCGGTCGAGCGTGCTCGTGGACTCGAATCCCGACGCCGTGCGGATCATGGAAAGCCGGCTGGCGTTCGCGAACCCCACGATCGTCAGCGTCGGGTGAATTCGCCGAGCGCGCGAGCGCGGGGGTGCCGCTGGGTCTAGAATCCCTCTTTCTGACGGTCTCACCCCGACCAAGCCTCCAGCCCTGGGTTCCGCGCATGATCGCGTTTCCGGCCGCCCTCGCTCTTCTGATCACCGCCGCTCCGGTCGCCCACGACCGCTATCGCCTACCGCCGCCCGAGGTGGTCGAGCTCGTCGACGCGCCGCCCTCCCCGTCGATCTCCACGAGCCCCGACGCGCGCTGGATGCTCGTCGTCGAGCGCTCCTCCCTGCCCGCGATCGCCGACGTCGCGCGGCCTTGGCTGCCGCTCGCGGGGATCCGCGTCGATCCCGCGGCGAACGCGCGTTACCGGACCGGCTTCGACCGCGGGCTCATCCTCCGCGACCTGGGCGGCGACGTGGAGACGCGCGTGCCGCTCGCCGACGGAGCGCGCCTCGCCGGCGCGAGCTGGTCGCACACGTCGCTCGCGTTCGCCTACATGATCCGCACGGACGCGGGCACCGAGCTCTGGACCGTGCGCGTCGACGACCCCGAGAACCCGGTGCTCGTCACCGACCGGCTGAACGGCGTTCTCGGCAGCGGTTTCCGCTGGATGCCGGACGGCGAGCGGCTGCTCTGCCGGCTGGTGCCGTCGGGCAGAGGCCCACTGCCGGAGCGCCTGTCCGTGCCGATCGGTCCCATCGTCCAGGAGACGCGCGGCGAGACCTCGCCGCTGCGCACGTACCAGGACCTCTTGCGCGACGAGCACGACGCGGCGTTGTTCGAGCACTACGCGGCGTCGCAGCTCGCGCTCTGGAATCCGGCGGACCAGACGCTCGCGCCGATCGGGAAGCCGGGGCTCATCTCCTCGGCGTCGCCTTCGCCCGACGGCCAGCACGTCCTCGTCACCGAGATCCGCCGGCCGTTCTCCTACCTGATGCCCTACTACCTCTTCCCGCAGCGCATCGAGGTGCGCGACCTCGCGGGCAAGACCGAGCAGGTCATCGCCGAGATTCCGCTCGGGGAGAACATCCCGATCGGCGGCGTGCGGACCGGGAAGCGTTCCGTGCAGTGGAAGGCCGGCGAGGACGCCACGCTCGTCTGGGTCGAGGCGCTCGACGGCGGCGACCCGAAGCGCGAAGCCGCGCACCGCGACCGCTGGCTCAGCGTCGCTGCGCCATTCGACGGCGCCGCGACGGAGCTCGTGCGCGTCGAGCACCGCGCGCAGGGCATCACCTGGACCAAGGACCCGAACCTCTGCATCACCTCCGAGTACGACCGCGACGAGCGCTGGACGCGCAAGCTCCTCGTCGACCTGTCGGACGACGGCGCCGAGCCGCGCGTGCTCGAGGACCGGAGCGTCCGCGACCGCTACGGCCATCCGGGCTCCCTCGTGATGCGCCCGGACGCGCGCGGCTCCTACGTCGTGCGCCAGGACGGCGACCGGGTCTACCGCCGGGGCGAGGGCGCCGCCGACGGCGGAGCGCGCCCGTTCCTCGACCGCCAGGACCTGAAGACGCTCGAGACCGAACGGCTCTGGCAGTGCTCGCCGGGCTCGTACGAACGCGTGACCGCGATCGTGAAGAGCGGCACCGAGGTCAAGCCGACCTTCGTCACGAGCTACGAGAGCCCCGAGGAGCCGCCGAACTGGCGCCTGCGCGACCTCGAGAACCCGGGCGTGGTCGTCGCGCTGACGAGCTATCCCGATCCGCAGCCGGCGCTGCGCGGGATCACGAAGCAGCTCTTGACCTACGAGCGCTCCGACGGCGTCGCGCTGTCCGCGACGCTCTACCTTCCGAAGGACTACGCGGAGGGCACGCGGCTTCCGCTCTTCGTGTGGGCCTACCCGCGCGAGTTCAACGACCCCGCGACGGCGGGGCAGGTCGCGGGCACGCCGTACCGCTTCACGCGGTTCAGCAGCTCGTCGCACCTCTTCCTCCTCACGCAGGGCTACGCCGTGCTCGACAACGCAGCGATGCCGGTCATCGGCGACGCGGAGACGATGAACGACACGTTCATCGCGCAGATCGCCGACGCCGCCAGGGCCGCGATCGACACCGTCGTCGAGATGGGCGTAGCCGACCCGGAGCGCGTCGCGGTGGGGGGGCACAGCTACGGCGCCTTCATGACCGCGAACCTGCTCGCGCACACCGACCTCTTCCGCGCCGGCGTCGCGCGCAGCGGCGCGTACAACCGCACGCTGACGCCGTTCGGCTTCCAGGCCGAGCGCCGCACGCTCTGGGAAGCGCCGGAGACCTACTTCGCCGTGTCGCCGTTCCTCCACGCCGACGGCATCGAGGAACCGATCCTCCTGATCCACGGTCAGGTCGACTCGAACTCCGGCACGTTCCCGCTCCAGTCCGAGCGTCTGTTCCAGGCGATCAAGGGTCTCGGAGGAACCGCCCGGCACGTGGTCCTGCCCCACGAGAGCCACGGCTATCGCGCGCGCGAGTCCGTGCTCCACACGCTCGCGGAGATGATCGAGTGGCTCGACCGGCACATGGCCGCGGGCGGGGTCCTCGAGGCCGGCTTCCAGGGCGAGGGCAGGTAAAAACGGCCTCCTGGCCGCCGCCGCGGGCCCTTCGGACTTGGAATCCGGCGGCCAGGCCGTAGAGTTTCCCCCCTCCCAGGCCCACCCCCTGGAACCGACGACCGAGATCGCCCCTCGACCCCCCGAGAGATCCCCATCAGGAGCGAGACCTCGATGCTGCGCGCCCCTGCGACCCTAGCCTTCCTCGTAGCCGCCACCGGCCCGGCCTTCGGCGGCGGGAACGGCGAGGACTCGAAAGACTGGCTGGAGCTCGATCGCGAGATCACGAACCTGCACCGCTCGATGCTCGTTTCGGACGAGAACAACCTCGAGTTCGGCGCGGACATCATCGTCTCGGCCGCCATCTCGGACGATCCCTTCTATCAGCTCAACGGCAACGACCTGACGGGCTTCCGCCTGCGCCGCGCGCGACTGACGGCGAAGGGGAACGTCGGCGAGACGGGCTACAAGATCTCGGGCGAGCTCTCGGGCGGCGATTTCTCGCTCAAGGACGCGTACACGACCTGGAAGCTCTCGGAGTCGTCCTCGGTCCGCGTCGGCCAGTACAAGTCGCCGCTCCTCTGGAGCGGGTACACGAGCTCCTTCCTCGATCCGTTCCACGACGTCGTCATCACCGGGGGGCAGAACGACGACCGCACGCTCGGCGCCTACTGGGGCCACTCGAGCGGGCAGTGGAGCATGATCCTGAGCGCCCAGAACGGCGTCGACGGCCAGACCGACGACTTCCTCCTCCTGGGGCGGGTGCAGTACGACGTCCTCGGCGACACCGCCTTCGGCAAGTACCACGGCGCCTACGGCTACAGCGACGAGCTGCACATCTCCGTGGCGTTGGCCGGGGCGAGCGATCAGGCGATCGAGTCCGGGACGCTCCTGGCCGCCGAGTTCGGCCTGGTCACGAACGGGTTCGCCCTCCGCGGCGACGTCGTCTCGTACAACGACGACTACGACTTCGTGCTGGCGCCGCTCACGCCGCTCGATCCCGACGAGATCCTCGGCACGGTGCTCGCCGGCACCACGCCGTTCACGACGACGGTCTCGTACCTCTTCGGCGACAGCGGCTGGGAGGTGCTCGGACGGATCGAGGAGTTCGACGACGTGCTCGATTCCCGCCGCTCGAGCGCGGGGATCGTCTACTACACCGACCTCGGTCCCGAGGGCCGCTGGGCGCTCCTCGTCCAGGACACCGGCAGCGACGACGAGACGATGGAGGGCACGCGGATCGAGCTCTCCTTCGCGCTGAAGTCGAGCGGCTAGGAGCCCTCGCGCCATGGCCGGCGCCGACGCTACGCCCCGGATCCCGCGCTCGGCCGAGGACGACTTTGCGCCCGCGATCGTCGCGGAGCGCCTGCGGCTCTGCGAGCGGCTTGCGGAGAGGCCACTGCCCCATCTCGCCGGAGCTCCGGTGCCACCCGCGGAAGCGCGCGGCAACATCGAGAACCTGATCGGCTTCGCGCAGGTGCCGGTCGGACTGGCGGGCCCGTTGACCGTCGACACGGCGGCGGAAACGCGAACCGTCTGCGTCCCGATGGCGACCAACGAGGGCGCGATGGTGGCGTCGTACTCGCGCGGCATGAAGGCGCTCTCCGCCGGCGGCGGCGTGCGCGCGCGCGTGCTGCGCGAGGGGCTCACGCAGAGCCCCGTCCTGGTGTACGACGACGCCGCCGCGGCGACCCGGGCGGCGGAGGGGCTCGCCGGGAAGACCGCGGAGCTCGGCGCCCTCGTGGAGAGCCGCCACGGGCGGTTGATCGAGGTGCGCCCGCAGGTGCTCGGGCGGCGGATGGTGCTCTGCCTCGCCTTCGCGACCGGCGACGCGATCGGGATCAACATGGCGGCGCGCGCCGCGGACGCGATCTCCGCCGAGGTCGAGCGCGCGACCGGCGCCCGCGCGCGCTACGTACACGGGGAGGACGTGGAGAAGCGCGCGAACGCGCGCGCCCTGGTGGAGGGCCGCGGCCGGAGCACCGTCGCCGACGCGGTCGTGCCGCGCGTCGCCCTGGAGGCGACGCTGCGCGTCGCTCCGGAGGAGCTGATCGCGATCCAGCGCACCTACGCGGTCGGCTTCGCGCACCTCGGCACGCAGAACTGGCTGGTGCAGGCGGCGAACGGGCTCGCGGCGGTCCTGCTCGCCTGCGGCCAGGACGTGGCCTACGTCACCGAGTGCGCGACCGGGATGCTCGACTTCGACGCGACGGCGGAAGGCGATCTCTACGCCTCGGTGACCCTGCCCTCGCTGCTCGTCGGCACGGTCGGCGGCGGCTCGAACAAGGGGACCGCGGCGGAGTGCCTCGACGTGCTCGGCGTGCGCGGCGAAGGCGGCGCGAACACGCTGGCGGAGATCCTCGCCGCGACCGTCCTGGCGGGGGATCTCTCGCTGATGGCCTCCTTCTGCACGCACGAGTTCGTGGCCGCCCACGAGCGCTTGGGGCGGAACCGGCCGGAGCCGGGCCGGTGACCGGCGAGCCGAAGCCGAGGCTCGAGCTCTGGGTATGGGTCGCGCTCTCTGTCGCCCTGGCCACCGCGGGGCTCTTCCTCTACCTGGGCGTCCGGCCGGGCGGGAGCGGGCCGATCGCGGCCTACGTCTACGGCCGCACGCTGCTCTTCCTGGCCGGAGCGGCGGTGCTCCTCTTCGGCATCGTCTGGAGCGTCGTCAAGAGGCCGGTGATGCAGCGCGGGCGCGGCATGGCCTTCCTCGGGCTCGCGATGTCGCTCTTCTTCTGCCAGTACCCGCTGCCCTATCCCTCGTCCCACGAGAAGAGCCCGAGCGCCACGCGCTTTCGCCTCCCGTTCGAGGGGGAGTGGGTCGTCGGCTGCGGCGGGTCGCGCCTGTCGGAGAACCCCTACGTGCTCCTGCCCGACCGCCGCTTCGGCTTCGTCTTCAAGCCCGGCGAGGGGAACGAGGGCGACGGCGCCGTGGTGGCGCCCGCGGCGGGCGAGGTCGTCCTCGTCCACACCGGCGAGCCGGAGCGCGGCGAGGAGCACTACGGCAACCTGGTCGTGCTGCGCACGGCGGAGGCGGAGTACGCGTTCCTGGCGGGACTGGAGACCGTGAGCGCCGCGGTGGGACAGGAGGTGGCCGCGGGCGACGCGCTGGGTCGGGTGGGCGCCTCGTCCTCGTCGCCCGTCCTGCCCTATCCCCACGTGGCCGTCTGGCTCCAGGACAACACCGCGATCCGCCGGGGCGAGGGGATCCCGATGTACTTCCACGGCTACGCGGAGGGCGAACGAACGGTGGAACGGGGGATCCCGACGGGAGGGCTTTCCGGCGGTGGACAGCGCGTCCGGCATGCGCCGGCCCCCGCGGACGGTTGACCAATCCAGGAACGCCGTTAAGGTATTTGGCTCGATTTCCGAACCGGAGGGGCTCCAGGCAGGGAGAGCCCCCCGCGCCCGGGACGCCCCTCGCCCCCTGTTTGCCCCAACAAGCCGCCTCCGCCCTCACCCCCGTCATGCCCACCGCCACCGTGAAAGAGCCGTCCAAGAAGGACACCTCCCGCCGCCTCCAGCGGCACCGGAACATCGGCATCATGGCTCACATCGATGCCGGCAAGACCACGTTCACGGAGCGGATCCTGTTCCTGACGAGCAAGATCCACCGCACGGGCGAGGTCCACGACGGGGAGGCCACGATGGACTTCCTCGAGGAGGAGCAGAAGCGCGGCATCACGATCCAGTCCGCGGCCACCAGCGTCGACTGGAACGACCACTCGATCAACATCATCGACACCCCGGGGCACGTGGACTTCACCGCCGAGGTCGAGCGCTCCCTGCGCGTCCTGGACGGCGCGGTGGCGGTCTTCGACGCGGTGCAGGGCGTCGAGGCCCAGTCCGAGACGGTGTGGCGCCAGGCCGACCGCTACGGCGTCCCGCGGCTGTGCTTCATCAACAAGATGGACCGCGTCGGCGCGGACTACTTCAAGGCGATCCAGTCCATCGTCGACCGCCTGGACGCGCGCCCGGTCGTGCTGCAGTTGCCGATCGGGATCGAGAAGGACTTCCGCGGCGTCGTCGACCTGGTCACCCGCAAGGCCTACGAGTTCCTCTCCGACGACGAGGGCAAGGCCTACAACGAGATCGAGATCCCGGCCGAGATCCGCGAGGAGGTCGAGGTGCACCGCCACGACCTCTGCGAGGCGGCGGCGGAGATGGACGAGGACGTGCTCGACCTCTTCGTCGAGGACGAGGAGATCCCGGCCGAGATGCTGGTGCGCGCCATCCGGAAGGGCACGCTCGCGATGGAGCTCACGCCGGTCTTCTGCGGCTCCGCGCTGAAGCACAAGGGCGTCCGCTTCGTCCTGGACGCGGTGGTCGACTACCTGCCGAGCCCGCTGGACATCCCGCCCGTCGAGGGCCGCAACCCGCGCACGGACGAAACCGAGGCGCGCAAGCCCGAGACCGGCGATCCGGTCAGCCTCCTGGCCTTCAAGACGATCGCCGAGCCCACCGGCGACCTCACCTTCGTGCGCGTCTACTCGGGCACGCTCGACAAGGGCATGAAGGTGCTGAACCCGCGGACGCGCAAGACCGAGCGCATCGGCCGGCTGGTGCGCATCCACGCGAACAAGCGCGAGGCGCTCGAGAGCATCGGCCCCGGCGACATCGCCGCGGTCATGGGGCTCAAGAACACGGCCACCGGCGACACCCTCTGCGCCGAGGACCACCCGATCGCGCTCAGCGAGATCCAGTTCCCCGAGTCGGTCATCTCGATGTCGATCGAGCCCAGGAAGGGCCAGGACCGCGACAAGCTCACCGACGTCATCGCGCGCATGATGCGCGAGGACCCGACCTTCCGCGCGACCACGGTCGAGGAGACCGGGGACCTCGTGATCTCGGGCATGGGCGAGCTGCACCTCGAGGTCATCGTCAACCGCATCGTGAAGGACTACGGCTGCGAGGTGGCCACCGGCCGCCCGAAGGTCGCGTACAAGCAGGAGCTCACGAAGCCGATCGACACCGAGGCGCGCTTCGTCCGCCAGACCGGCGGCCGCGGCCAGTTCGCCGTGGTCCACGTCCGCTTCGAGACCGGCGAGACCGAGGACGGCACGCTCGCGTTCGTCGACGAGATCAAGGGCGGCGCGGTCCCGCGCGAGTACATCGCCCCGGTCGCCGCGGGCATCCGCGAGGGCACGGTCGGCGGCGGCCGCTCCGGCTATCCGTTCGTCAACGTGCGCGCCACGCTGTACGACGGCAAGGCCCACGACGTGGACTCCTCCGAGATGGCCTTCCACTCCGCCGGAGCGCTCGCCTTCCGCCAGGCGATCGCGGGCAACACGACGATCCTCGAGCCGATCATGAAGATCGAGGTGCGCGTGCCCGAGGAGTTCCTCGGCGCGGTCGTCGGCGACCTCAACTCGCGCCGCGGCGAGGTGGGCGAGATCGAGTCGCTGGGCGACCAGCGCGTCATCCGCGGGATCGTTCCGATCGCGGAGATGTTCGCCTATTCGTCCGCGTTGCGCGGCGCGACGCAGGGTCGCGGGTCCTTCTCGATGGAGCTCGAGAAGTACCGCGCGGTCCCCGCCGCCCTGGCCGAGAAGATCCTCGGCGGGGATTCCTGAGCCCTCTTCCAGCGGCTAGGATCCCGCCATGACGAGGACCGCGCGCCGACGCTGGACCCGCGAAATGGACGGGGAGATCGACGGGATCGCTTTCGAGGACACCGGACCGGTCCTGATCCACGGCTACGACCCGCCGGCCGGCGGGAAGTGGATCGACAGCGTGATTCCCGGCCGCTTGAGCGCCTTCGACCGGCGCACGGGGGACATGCAGTGGACCTCGCCCTGCGAGGTCGGCTACGGGCGCGGCTTCGGCGCCGGTCTCGGCGAGGAGAACGACGCGGTCGTGATGGGGCCGAGCAGCAAGGGTCACCTGATCGCGCGGATGGCGCTCGACACCGGCGAGCTCATCGGCGCGCAGCAGATCGAGCCCTTCGACCAGGCGGTCGTCGCGGGCGACCTGTGCGTGACGGTGACGCCGAGCCGCGTGACCGGCATCCTGACCTCGGCGATGCTCGACATCTGGAACTTCACGCGCGACGGCGAGCGCTACCACCAGATCGGCCGCGACGGCAACAAGGTGCTCGCGGTGTTCACCGACCAGAAGGCGCGCCGCCAGGGGCTCCTGTGCATCGACGTCGAAGCCGGCGAGTTCGCCGGCGAGCTCGTGCCGCCGGAGCTTCCCACGGTGCACGACCTGGCGGTGGGCGACGGGGTCGCGGTGCTCCTCGTGGGCACCGGGGGCTCGAACGAGAAGCTCTCCCTGCTCGGCCTCTCGATCGAGACCGACGAGCGCGTGCTGTGGCGCGAAGCCGTTCCGGAGGAGGGGCTCGGCGGCATGCCCGACGTCACGATCTCCGTCGACGCCGGGAAGCTCTACGTCGCGCGCGACGCCGCGCTCGACGTCCGCGACGCCCTGACCGGGCGCGTCCTCGGGGAGATGACGGTCCCCGGACTCGACGAGCACATCGCGTGGCAGGTCTCCCAGGGCGCAGGCCTCCTCGCGGAGGAGACGCGCGTGTCGGTCTTCGAGATCCCCGACTGAACGCCGGTTTGCAGCCATGGCCAAGAAAGACGCAGCCGCCGAGCCCGAGGTCGACGAGCACGGGCTCAAGGTCCAGAAGTACGTCAGCACGTGCCTCGTCGTGGTTCCCGAGCGCGACTACGCCGAGACGACGCTCCGCTACGCGCGCTCGGCGCTCTACAACGTGCACGTCGGCACGCGCTCGGTCTCGACCGCGGATGAAGACCTGATCAAGGGCGAGCTGCAGGACGAGTTCCAGGTCGACGGGACGCTCGCCGGGGAGTCGATGGACGGCTACTCCGGGGTGATCTTCGTCGGCGGGGAGGGCGCGCTGGAGCTCGCCGAGAACCGCGACGCGCACCGCCTCGCGCGGGAGGCGGCCGACGCCGACAAGCTGGTCGCCGCCTGGGGGCATGCGGTGGCGATTCTGGCGAAGGCGGGCGTCGTCAAGGGCCGGAAGGTCACCGGCGACCCCTCGCTCCGCGCGATGGTCAAGCAGGCGGGAGGCAAGTTCACGGGCGTGCAGGTCCAGCGCGACAAGAAGCTCGTGACGGCGGTCGACGACGCCGCCGGCTTTCGGTTCGGACGCGAGCTCATCCGGATCGTCGGCATCTGAGTTATCATCAGAAGCCCTTTTTTCATCGGTAGGGGCTTAGAATCCCCCGCCCGCCCCCTGAAGAGGGAGCTGCTGTGACCCGAGCCGCGATCGTCGAAACGCTTGCCAAGCGCTTCAGCATCCAAGCGAAGAACGTGCAGAGCGTTCTCGAGATGCTGGACGCCGGTTTGACCGCCACCTACGCCGGACGCGTGCGCCGCGCGGAGAGCGGCTGTCCCGAGGGCGTCGTGCGCCGCATCGACCGAGCGCGCCGCGAACTCGACGAGCTCGACCGGCGGCGCGGGACGATCCTCCGGATGCTGGAGGGTCGCGACAAGGGGGACGAGCCGACCGACGCGTCGAGCGAGAAGGAAGGCGCGGAGTCGTTCCCGGAGATCCGCGCGTGCATGGACCGCTTCGAGCTCGAGGATCTCCTCCTCCCGCACCGCCGGCCGGAGCCCGAGGTTCAGCTCGCCCTCGACCGCGGGTTGGACGAGCTCGCGGACCGGCTCGTCGCGCCGGCGCCGCGTCCGCCCAAGGACAAGGAAGCGAAGGACAAAGGAGCGGAGGAACCGGCGAAGCCCGCGGACGAGCCCGACGCAGCAAGCGAGCCGGCGCCCGAAGCGCCCGCAGCGGCGGACGCGCCCGTTTTGGACGAGGCGCCCGCGGAGGCGGCGAAGGCAGCCGACGACGCGACGCCGGACGCTGCCGACGCGCCGGCCGCCGCGCCCGCGAAGGACGCCACCGCGGAAGCGCCGTCCACCGAGCCTGCGCCGGCCGCGCCCGAGACGGCGGCCGCGGAAGCGAAGGAAGCGCAACCGCAGAAGGCAACCCCGAGTGCCGGAGGGGACGCCGCCGCGGCCGGCGTTTCCGCTCACCTTCCGGGCATGCGCGATCGCGTGGAGATCACGCCGCAGCTCGCGCGCGTGTGCGCCGAGTCGGTCAACCCCGACCGCGGCGTGCACACCGAGGCCGAGGCGCTCGCCGGGGCGATGCGCATCCTCTCCGACCGGCTCGGGCGCAGCCCGCAGCTCCGCGCCGCGATCCGCCGCATGATGCGCAAGCAGGCGATCCTGACGGTGCGCGCGACGGACGAGTCGAAGCTCGGGCGCCACCGCTCGCTCCTCAAGCTCAAGGAGCCGATCCGCCAGCTTCAGGGTCGCCGGCTGCTTCAGATCCGTCAGGCGCAGAAGGACCGCGCCGTGACGACGACGATCGCGCTCGACCCCGAGGTCGCGCTTCCCAAGGTGAAGCAGGCGCTGGGGCGGCGGCTCAACCCGGACTTCCAGTCCGTGATCGACGCGGTCGCCGAGCAGGCGTTCACGCAGCGCCTCCTCCCGATGATCGAGGCGGACATCCGTCTGGAGCTCAAGGAGCGCGGCGACGAGGAGGCCCTGCGCTTCCTCGCCCAGCACCTGCGGCAGGTCCTGCTGGGCCCGCCGGGCGGACCGTTCCCCGTCTGCGGGATGTCGATCAACGCCAAGCAGGACTGGATCCTCGTCATCCTGGACGGCGCCGGCCATCCGACCTCGGGCGAGATCAAACTAGAGACCAAGGACAAGGACGACTTCAAGCTGGCCGAGGAGCTCGGCGCGGCGCTGCGCGACTCCGGGGTCCGCGCGATCGCGATGGGCAACGGCAAGGCCTCGCTCGCGCAGGTCCCGCGGGTGCGAAAGCTCATCCAGATCCTCGAGGCCGACGGCGCCGGGTTCCTCGTCAACGAGGCCGGCCTCTCCGGCTACGCGAACTCCGAGCTGGCGCGCACCGAGCTCGCCGACTTCACCGTGCCCGCGCGCATGGCGATCAGCCTGGGGCGGCGCTACCAGGACCCGCTCCTGGAGATCCTGAAGGTCGACCCGCGCAACCTGGGCCTCGGGATGGAGGCGGGGCTCGTCAGCAAGGCCAACCTGCGGCGGACGCTGAACGAGACGGTCGAGTCCTGCCTCGCGCACGTCGGCTGCGACGTCAACACCGCGCCGCTCGCGTTCCTGCGCCGGCTGCCGGGCCTCGACGCCGAGGCGGCGAAGAAGCTCGTGGCGCACCGCGAGGAGCAGCCCTTCCAGTCCCGCGAGGACCTGCGCGCGTCCGGCGTGCTGACCGAGGCGCAGTTCACGAGCTGCGCCGCCTTCCTGCGCGTCCCCGGCTCGCCGGAGCCGCTCGATCGCACGAGCCTTCACCCCGAGCAGTACCCGCTCGCCCGGCGGGTGATCGAGGCGACCGGCGGCACGGTCCAGGACGTTCTCGGTCGCCGCGGCTCGACCAAGGGCATGCGGCGCGCCGACTTCGAGATCGACGAGGCGACCTGGCGCGACCTGATGCGCGAGATCTCGTTCCCGGGACGCGATCCGCGTCCGCGCCTCTTCTTCCCGCGCCTCCTGCCGCCCGACACCGATCCCTCGACGCTCGAGAAGAACCAGGTCGTCGAGGGCATCGTGTCCAACGTTACGAGCTTCGGCGCCTTCATCGACCTCGGCGTGGGGCGCGAGGGCCTGGTGCACGTCAGCGAGGCGTCCAGCCGCTACGTGCGCGACGCGCGTGAGCTGCTTGCGGTCGGCCAGGTCGTGCGCGCGCGCGTGCTCGAGACCAGCGGCCAGCGGATCGCCCTTTCGCTGAAGAACGTCCCCGAGCCGGAGCGACGGCGCCCGGCCGAGCGCGACGACCACCGTCGCGGCAGGAAGCCCCGACGTGACGACGGCCAGAGCAAGGAGCGCTGGCCGGAGCTCGATCGCTCCGTCCGCGCCGCCCAGACCCGCCGCGACGGCATGTTCGGCAAGTCCGAGGGTCGCCGCGGCGGAAAGTCCCGATCCGGCGCCGGCGGCGGCGGTCGCGGGGGAGGCGGAGGTCGGGCCGGCGGCCGCGGACGCGGCCGCGACCGGCGCGACGACGCCTACGACGCCGAGGCGGTCCGCAACGCCGGCCGTCCCGCGGCCAACTACAACCCCTTCGCCGACTTCTTCGGCGGGCGCGAGAAGGCGGCGGCCGACCCGGACAAGGACAAGGAGGCGGAATCGACCCCGCCCGCCGAGGCGGCCGCCGAGAAGGCTCCGGCGGAGAAGACGCCGGCCGAGGAGTCCTAGCGCCGTCCCGAGGGGCGCCCGGTCAGTCCGTCCCCTTCTCGAGGGCGCGGCGCACGCTCTCCTCGGGCAGGAGCTTGTCGATCGAGCGCTCCCACGAGCCGGGGGGGCCTTCGTCCTCGGCCTTCGGCTCCTTCGACGGCAGCGCGGCCGGCGGCTCGGGGGTGGGTGCCGGGGGCGGATCCTCCTCGCGGTCCCGGTCCGGATCGTCGAGCTGGTCGAAGAAATCGAGCACGGGCTGGTCGTCGAAGTCCTCTTCGAGCTCCACCAGGACCTCCAGGTCCTCGGTGGGCTCCGCCACGACCATGGTGGGCTCGTCGTCGGCCTCCTCGAACACTCCCTTGGACGCCGCCGCGGCGGGGGCGGGGACAGCGGCCGCCTGTGCGGGCGCGGCGCCGGCCGCCGGGGCGTTGGACGGCGCGGGAGGGGTAGCTGCCGCGGGGGCGGGAGCCTCGGCGGCGGGTGCCGGGGCCGCCGCGCGGGCCGCCGCCGGGGCGGCGGAGGTCTGCGCCCGGGCCACCGAGGCCGCGGCGCGCAGCTCGAGCTGGCGCATCTCGCCCTGGAGAGCCTCCACCGTCTGGCGAACCGCGCCGAGCTCCGTGTGCATGCTCTGCTCGACCGTGGCGCCGAGCTGATCGAGGCTGGCGGCGAGGCGGAACATTCCGTTTTCCTTCGAGTCCGCGGCCGCCTCGGCCTCCTGGGCCTGCCTGAGGACCTGCTGGACCTGCTGCTGCTCCTCGCCCAGGGCCGCGACGCGCTGGGAGAGCTCGACCACGGTGTCGCAGACACCGCTGAGCTTCTCCGAGAGCCGGTCGAGCCCGGGATCGGCCTCCGCGTCCGCGTGGACGGCTCCGGCGATCGAGTTCACCCCGCGGGCGACGCTCGCGAGAGCGATCAGGATCAGCCCGCCGACGAAGAGCGTCCCGTAGGAGAGCCCGTAGCTCTGGAGGCTGATGCCGACCTGCTGGACCTTCCAGGAGTAGCTCGGAGCCGCGAGCAGGGCCGCCCCGCCGAGGGCCATGCAGAAGCCCAGGAAGAAGAGGAGCCCCGCGCTGGCCCCGCGCCGCGGCTTCGCCGTTCGGATCGGCGGCTCCTGGAGGATGGAATCGTCTTCGAGGGGGGTCTCGTCGTGAACGGACATCGGTTGCTCCCGTCGTCGTGGATGCTCCCCCGCGCGGCGTTGGGCGGCGCCGGCCCCACCGGCCGGCCCGTTCCGGGCCTCCCTGGCCCCCGCGCGGGTTGTTGCTCCGATGGGGTCGGAATCTGCGCCGTCGCGTCTTGAGCGAATCGGCGCCGCGCCTACGAGCCCGGCCCGGCCCCCGCTAGAATGGGCCTCCCGGCCCCTCCGGGACTCCTTCCATGTCGCAGGACCGCACGATCCAGGGCGTCGCCGTCTCCCCGGGGCTCGCCATCGGACCGGTGCACGTCGTGCAGGCCGACACCGCCGAGGTTCCCACCTGGACCGTGGCCGAGAACGAGGTGGCCGGCGAGATCGACCGGCTCGCGGCAGCCGTCAAGACCGCCTCCCAGGAGCTGGAGAAGCGCCAGCTCGAAGTCGCCCGGGTCTCGGACAAGAAGGACGCCGAGATCTTCGCCGTCCACCGGATGATCCTCCAGGACCCGAGCTCGCTCCGCCGGGTCGAGGAGCAGATCGTCCAGGAGGGAATCAACGCCGAGTCGGCGGTCCAGTCGCTGATCACGCGCTTCGAGGCCCTGGCGGACGTCAGCGACCCCTGGCGGCACGTCCTGGACGCCCTCCTCGCCCGCGACCGCGAGGAGGTGGCCTCCAGCGAGCAGAGGGTGGTCCTGGCTGCCCAGGAGCTCACGCCCAAGGTGATGACCTTCCTCGAGCGCGAGCGCATCCTCGGCGTCATCACCGAGGCCGGCGGCCGGTTCTCCCACGGGGCGGTCCTGGCGCGCGCCTTCGGGATCCCGTGCGTCGTCGGGGTCCCGAACCTGCTCGCGCGGCTGGAGCAGAACCTCCTGGTGACCGTGGACGGCGACCGCGGCGCCGTTCAGCTCCGCCCCGATCAGGAGCAGATCGACGAGCTCCTGGAGATCAAGAAGCAGCGGGAGGCGCGCCGGGACGCCCTCCGGACGATCGGCGAGCTCCCCGCGGAGACCCCCGACGGCCGCCGCCTGGAGCTCCAGGTCAACATCGAGAGCGTCCGCGACATCCAGACGTTCGAGATCGCCCACACCGACGGCGTGGGGCTGTTCCGGACGGAGTTCCTCTACATGGAGCGGCCGCAGTTCCCCTCCGAGGAGGAGCAGTACCGCCTCTACCGGCGCGTCCTGAGGGAGATGAAGGGCCTCCCGACCACGATGCGCACGCTCGACATCGGCGCCGACAAGCCCCTGCCGTACTTCAAGACGCCGACGGAGCCGAATCCCGCCCTGGGATGGCGCGGGATCCGGATCACGCTCGAGTGGCGGGATTTCCTGTACTCCCAGCTCCGGGCCTTCCTGCGCGCGAGCATCCACGGGAATCTCCGCATCCTCCTGCCGATGGTGACCAGCCTGGAGGAGATCAGGGAGGTGCACGAGGTCTTCGACAGCGTGCGCACGGAGCTCCTGCAACAGGGCTACGAAGTCGCAGCCGACATCCCGGTGGGCGTGATGATCGAGGTACCGTCGATGCTGATCGCGCTCGAGACGGTGATCGATCACGTCGACTTTGTAAGCGTGGGGACGAACGACTTGGTGCAGTACATCCTCGCCGCCGACCGCGACAACCGGTGGGTGTCGAGGCTCTACGATCCGCAACATCCGGCGGTGATGCTGGCTCTCCAGCGCGTCGCGCGCGTCGCCGGGGAGGCCGGTCACCCGTCCGCTGTGTGCGGCGACCTCGCCGGCGACCCGGCGATGGCCGTGCTCTTGCACGGCATGGGCTACGATTCCGTCAGCGTCGCGCCGCACTTCGTGGCGGATATCAAATACGCAATCCGCAAGATCCCTTGGGCCGAAGCCAGGGAGCTCGCCGACGAGGCCTTGCGGCAGTCGGTGTCCCGCGGAGTCAACGACGTCATCGCGCGGATTCGCGCGCGTCTTTACGACGACGCGGCGGCCGGCGTCCAACCCGACTCGCCGACGCCCAGGGCGTGACCGATTCTACCGGCGCGGCTACCACGCCAGAGGCCTGAGCGCTACAATCGCGAGCCGCTGCGGAGAGCGATTTCCCGGCCCACGAACGAGCACCTTGCCCTCTTCCCCGCCCGGGACCGAGCTCGCGCCCCTCCTTGGCCCGCAGCCGAGAAGAGAGGAAAACACGTGACCGGATCGAGTGGGGGAGACCACCGTTCGAGCTCGCCGCGACGAGGCCGTTGGTCCGCGTACGAACAGGCTCGCTTGATGGAGCTCTACGGGTTGCGCGACGACGCACAGATCGCGCGCGAGCTGAACCGTCCCGTTCAGAGCGTCCGCAAGATGGCGGAGTCGCTCTTCCCGACGCGCAAGCGAACCGGGCCGTGGTCCGCCAAGGAGGTTCAGAACCTCAAGAAGTACCTCGGGGCGACGACGGAGGAGACGATCGCGCGCATTCTCGGACGCCCGGTCGATGAGGTTCGGCGGCAGATCACCGACCTGGGGCGCCTCCAGACCAACGCCCGCTGGACGAGCAAGGAGATCGCCCAGTTCAAGCGCCTCTACGGCACGCGCACCGACGATGACCTCGCGCTGATCTTCGGCCGTCCGATCAAGGCGATCCGCCAGCTCGCGGAGAAGCACGCTTTGGCGAAGGACAAGGCCTTCCTGCGGCGCGTGAACGGCGAAGCGGCGACGCGCATGCCGCGCTGGACCGACGCGGAACTCGCCAAGCTCAAGGAGATGTACCCGCGCCAGTCCAACCTCGTGATCGCCCAGGCGCTCAAGCGCTCCGTGAAGAGCGTGGTGTCGAAGGCCCACAATCTCGGCCTGAAGAAGGCGCCCGAGCGGCTCGAGGAGATGGGCCGCCAGAACGTGCAGCACCGCTACAAGGGCTAGACTAGCTCTTCTCCTTGCGCCGCGCGTGGAACTCCCGCGCGCCGGCTCCGCGGTCGGCCAGGAGCTCGTCCAGCTTCGCCAGGATGGCGCCGTTGTCCGCGGCCGGGTAGTCGGCGAGCCGCGCCGCGTACTCCGGCAGCCTGTACAGGAAGTCGCCGACCGTGTCGGCGTTCGCGTTCCGACCGTTCTTGCCGTAGCCGGCGTCCGCCAGAAGGGCCGCGTTGAGCTCCTGCTCGAACTGGCCGGCCATCGGGAGCGCCAGGTAGGGCTTTCCAAGGTGAAGCGACTCGGTGATCAGCGTGAACCCGGCCGTCGCGATCACGGCGCGCGCTTGCGCGAGGTCGGCCAGAAAACCGTCGCGGCTCGGCCGCTTGAACTCGAGGTTGCCGTCGCGGCCCTCGCGGTCGTAGCCGTAGACGACGAAGCGCTCGCGCGCCGCGCCGCGCAGGAGCTCGAGGAACGGGTCGAAGTCGTGCGTGAAGTACACGAGCAACCGTTCGCCCGCGGTGGGTTGGAGCGCGAGCACCTCGCGGCGGAGGATCGGCGGGAAGAGGAACGTGCGCTCGTTCTTCACCTCGCCGAAGAAGAACGTCGTGACGAGCGAGACGTCGGGCCGTGGAACGATCGCGCGGATGACCGTCTCCGTCACGAGCGCGTCCTTCTTCAGCTCGTCCGGACACGGGTAGCGCATGTAGCGCATGCGGTGTTGGTTGTCGATGGTGACGAGCGGCAGGTCGTAGCGATTCGCGAGGTACGCGGTCATCGGCTCGAAGTCCGTGACGACCACGTCGGGCTCGAACGCCTTGAGCGCGCGGCGCAGCGTGCGCACCGCGCCGACTCCGTCGGAGACCCGCGCCAGGTTCTCCGTGAAGGTCTTCACCACCGAGACCTTGTTGTCGACGCTCGCGATCGAGAGCCCCTCGATCTCGATCACGTCGAAGTCGTCCTTCAGGTTGCGGTAGCCGCGGTCGTAGCTCGCGCCCCGCACCTCGTGACCGGCGGCCAGGAGGTGCGTGATGATCTCCTTCGCGCGCGACGAGTGGCCGGAGCCCTCGCCGGAGAAGCCGTAGAGCACGCGCGCCATCTCAGCCGATCGCGGGGCGCGCCTCGCGGCGCTCGAGCACGCCGTAGGCGCTCCGCAAGGCCCGGAACACGGGCCCCGGCGCGCCGTCGCCCACCGGGCGGCCGTCCACCGCCGTGATCGGCACGCCGGCCCGCGTCGAGCTCGTCAGGAACATCTCGTCGAGCGCCTCCACTTCTGCGAGTTGGACCGCGGCGTGCTCCACGGGAAGCTCGGCCTCCGCGGCGAGCTCGAGGAAGATGCGCCGCATCAGGCCCTCGAGCACCCCGGACGGCGCCGTGACGAGGACGCCGTCGCGGACGCAGAAGACGTTGCTCGAGGAGCCCTCCAGGATGCGGTCCTCTTCGTCGAGCAGCAGGTGCTCGTAGAAGCCCCGATCGCCCGGCCCGGTTCCCCGGCGGTCGATCACCCATTGATTGAGCTTGATGTGCGGGCGTTCGCGGCGCCGCCCGCGCGCGACGCCGACGGCCACGCCCTCCTTCAGCACGCTCTCCGGAACCGGCCGGTGCGGCGCGAAGGCCATCAGGACGCGCTCCTCCGTGCCGAGCTCGACCGGCGGTTCTTTCAGCACGTCGAAGCGGATGCGGGCGTTCTCGTGCGGGTAGGCGACCGCCGCCTCGTGCAGCGCGCGCCGGAGCGCGTCGCGGTCGAGCCGGTCGGGCCAGCCCAGGAGCTCGAGGCTGCGGTCCGCGCGGTCGAAGTGCCGCTCGAGGTAGAGGAACCGCGAGTGCTGGAAGGTCCTCAATCCCTCGTAGATCCCGAAGGGCACGTCGAGCTGGTGCAGGTCGTCGACCGACGGCACCGTCAACGGCTCCGGACCGCGCGGCGTGACCGCGAAGAGCTCGAGCTCGCCCATGGATTCAGGACACTAGGGATTCAGGACGCTAGATCCCCGCGGGCAACCACCCGAAGGCGGACGGCAGGCCGTGGATGCCGTAGTCCAGCGGACTGATGGCAAAGGGCTGCACGTAGAACGGGAACGCGGCGGCCCGGAACGTCCAGTCCGGGAGCTTGCGTTGGAGCTCGACGACACCGGACGGTGGGAGCACGAACGCGCCCAGGTGGTCGAACGGTGGCTCGAGGAACTGAAGAGCGAGCTGGAAGGGCACCTCGATGACGTGCGCGCGGACCGAGTAGCGCAGCATGATCAAGTCGCCGGGCGTGCCGCGTACGCGGAAGGTCTGCAGCTCGCCGGCGCGGGCCGGCGAGAGCGTCTCGACCGAGGGCGGCACCTCGGGCTCTTCGGTGTAGAAGCCGCCCTCGTTCGCGAGCCACGGTCCGTCCGTCCCGCGCGCGCCGCAGGCGGACGCTCCTCCAAGCCCGCCTTGGAAATCCGCCTGCCGGACGGTCGCGACGGTATCCGAGCCGCTCATGTGGAGGCCCGGCCCGCCGTCGCCGCCGCCGAGGCAGCCGGCGGTCGCTCCCGCTCCTCCGTCGCCGCCGCGGTACTCGCCGGAGTAGAAGTGCAGGATCCCGCCCATCGCGTACACGCCGGCGCCGCCCTCGCAGCCGTCGGCCGTGCCTTCCGCCGGCGCCCCGCGGCCGCCCTCGAACACGCTGTCGAGCAGGTACACGTTCGAGCTGTCGATCTCCAGACCCGGCGCGCCCGGCTGGCCCGCGCTCGCGTGGCCGCCGCGCAGCGTCGTGCGCACCAGGATGAGCTGCGCCGCCGCCGTCGTCGCCGCGGGGCCGGTGAACGCCGACTCGCACGCGCCGGGACCCGCGCAGGCGGGCCGGCCGAAGGTGCAGTCCTCGGCCCAGGTCTCGCCCACGTTCAGGTTGGAGTGCAGGGTCGCGTAGGAGCTCGCCGGAAGCCCCGGGTCGCTCGGCGTGGTGAGGCCGCGCAGGAGCACCCAGTCGGCGCCGCCCAGCTCGCGCACCTCGATCGGGCCGCGGACCTCGACCGTGGCCTCGCGCTCCGCGACGATCGTCAGCGCCTCGCTCTTGACGACGAAGCCCGGGTAGACGCCCTCCTTGACCAGGATGACGTCCCTCCTCTGCGCGACGTCGACGGCCGCCTGGATCGTCTTGAAGATCCCCGGCCCGTCGTCGTCGACGATCCAGATCTGCGGTTCGGGGAAGCCGCTCCCGGCCTGCGCGACGACGAACGGCAGGAGGCTGAGGCTGAGCATGCCTCCCATTCTAGGGATCCGGGGGAGCGGGGGAATCAGGTCCCGTCGTCGAGCACGACCATCGAGCTCGGCGCGCCCAGCCAGAGCGCGCCGGCCGTATCGAGGAAGATGGGTTGCAGGTAGAACGTCGCCGACGGCACTAGAGCAGCCAGCCCGGTCGGCGGAAGGACCACGTTGAGCGCGCCGAGGGCGTCCGCGGTCCCCTGCGCCGCGAAGGCGAACGGAGCCGTCAGCCGCACGCCGGCCAAGGCGGGCCAGTAGGCGAAATCCGGAGCCGCGCCCGCGGCGAGGACGACGAAGTCGCCCGGCTCGCCGGCGTAGGCGAGGAGCGACGGCTGGCTCTCGAGCGCCGGCGACCAGGCCACGAGGCCGCGCGCCTCGCCGGGCGGGGTCGCGAGCTCTCCCGCGAGGAGCACGATCGGCGCTCCGTTCATGCCGTCGCCGCAGGTCGCGTCGCCGGCGAGGCCGCCCGAGCCGCCGGCGACCGTCGTGTCGAGGAGCACCACTTCGGGCTCGTTGCCGTCGGTCACGAGCCCGACGCCGCCGTCGCCGCCGTTCGTGCAGGCGCCGGTCGCGTCCGTCGCGCCGTCGCCGCCCGCGCCGCCGGTGATCGTCGTGCCCGACGCGAAGAGGAACCCGCCTTCGATGCGCGCGCCGTTCTCGCCCGCCGTTCCGTCGTAGAGGACGCCGGGCGGCGCGCTCGTCACGCCCTTGCCGCCGGTGATCGTGCAGTCGTAGAGCGCGAGCTCGGAGTCGATCGACACGAGCCCTTCGGTCGCGTCGGTTCCGATCGCGCCCGAGGGCAGCGGCTCGTGTCCGGAGACGTCCGTGCGCACCAGCGTGACCGCCGCGCAGTTCCGGATCCAGACGGCCACGTCGACGTCGCCGCCCGACTTGATCGGGACCTGCACGATCTCGGGAACGAAGCGGCTCTCCTCGATCCAGATCGAGCCGGCGTTGTTCTCGAGCGTCAGCAGGCGGAACGGGATGCCGGTGACCTCCGCGCGCAAGCCGCGCAGGAGAACCGACTGCTGCGACGCCAGGTTGACGATGATCACCTCGCCGGTCGTCACCGTCGCGCCGACGTCCGCCACGATCGCGAGCGACTTGCCGTCGATCTCGAACGAGGTGTAGTCGCCCTCTTGCACGAGCAGCGTGCTGCCCTCCGCCGCGCCGTCGATCGCCGGCTGGAGGTCGAGGTAATCCACGCCCGGGCCGCCGTCCGCGTCGATCACCAGAACCGGTCCCTGCGCGCCCGCGAAGGGCGCCGCGATCAGGAGCATCGTCCCCGTCCGAAGGCTCAGCCTTAGCATCGCGTACCTCCTCTCAAGAGATCGGCAATGGAGCTTCTTCCCGAAAGCCTCTAGGCGTCGTCTGCGCCCGGTTCCCGTCCCCGTTTCCCGGAACCGCCGAAAGTCCGGCCTGGAAACGACTTCGGTAGACTGATCCGGTGGAAATCGTCCTCGTCCACCCCGAGATCCCGCACAACACCGGCTGCGCCGCGCGCCTGGCGGCGGCGACGGGGCTGCGCCTGCACCTCGTGGAGCCCCTGGGGTTCTCCCTCGAAGACCGCTACCTGAAGCGCGCGGGGCTCGACTACTGGCCGCAGGTCGATCTCGTGGTTCATCCCGACTGGGAGCGCGCGGCGCGCGCGCTCGAAGACGGCGCCGAGCGGCCTTTGGCGGAGCGCGTGCGGCTCTTCAGCGCCCGCGGCGGCACGTCGCTCTTCGCGATCGACTTCGCGGCGGACGACGTGCTCGTCTTCGGTCAGGAGACGAGCGGTTTGCCCGCGCGCGTGCTCGACGCCTGGCCGGACCGCCACGTGTACGTGCCGATCCGCTCGGGCGTGCGCAGCCTGAACCTCGCGAACGTCGTCTGCCTCGGCGCCTACACGGCGCTCGTCTCCGCGGGCGAGCCGCTTCCCGACAACGACGGCGCGTACGTTCCCGTCCCCGCGGACGGTGTGCAACCGGCCGACGTCGCGCGTCGCGTGCCCGTCGGGGACGGACGGGAGCGTTGAAGGAGTCGCGCCGACCGCGGAGGGGCGACGAGGTCGAGCTCGTCATCGAGGGCGTCGACGCGCGCGGCCACGGCGTCGCGACGCTCTCCGCGGACCGCGTGCGCGTTCCCGGCGCCGTTCCCGGCGCGCGCGTGCGCGCGCAGGTGCGCCGCCGACGGCGCGGCGCGATCGACGCGGACCTCCTGGAGACGGTCGAGCGCGGGCCGTGGTTCGTCGAGCCGCGCTGCGCGCACGCGGCGAGCTGCGGCGGCTGCAGCTTCCAGCACCTCGCCTACGAGGCGCAGCTCGCGCAGCTCGGCGCGCTGCTCGAGCGCACGCTGCGTCCGCTCGCGGCGGACGGCGCGCTCGCGATCGAGCCGGTGGCGGGCTGCGACGATCCCTGGAACTACCGCAACAAGATGGACTTCACGTTCGCCAACCGGCGCTGGATCGAGCCGGGCGAGGAGGAGGGCGCCGACGCGCACTTCGCGCTCGGGCTGCACGCGCCCGGCCGGCACGACAAGGTGCTCGACGTAGAGCGCTGCGACATCGCCTTCGCCGAAGCGAGCGCGATCCTCGCGACCGCGCGCCGGCTCGCGCGCGAGCAAGAGCTCGCGCCGTGGGACCTGCGCGAGCACGCCGGGCTCCTCCGTCATCTCGTGCTGCGCAAGTCCTTCGCCACCGGCGAGATCCTGGTGAGCCTCGTGACGTCCGACGACGCGCCGGCGGAGGTCGAGCCGTACGCCGCGGCGCTGCTCGCGGCCCATCCCGAGATCACGACCTTCGTGCAGAGCGTCAACACGCGCCCCGCGTCCATCGCGGTCGGCGAGCGGGAGCGGGTGCTCCACGGCGAGGGCTTCATCACCGAAGAGCTCGCCGGCCTGCGCTTCCGGATCTCCGCCGCATCCTTCTTCCAGACGAACACCGCGCAGGCCGACCGCCTCGCGCGCACCGTCGCGCGCCGCGCGAGCACCGACGGCACGGTGTACGACCTCTGCTGCGGCGCCGGCGTGCTCGGGCTCGCCGCCGCCGCGAGCGCGTCGCGCGTCGTCGGCTTCGAGCTCGTGCCGGCCGCGGTCGCGGACGCGCGCCGCAACGCCGGGGCGAACGGCGTCGCGAACGCGCGCTTCGTGGAAGGCGACCTCGCGGCGACGTTGCCCGAGTTCGACGGGCCTCCGCCGGACGTTTGCATCGCCGACCCGCCGCGCGCCGGCCTGCACCCGCGCGTGATCGCCGCCCTGCGCCGCCTGCGGCCCGCGAGGCTCGTCTACGTTTCCTGCAACCCCGCGGCGGCGGTGCGCGACCTGCTGCCGCTTCGCTCCGACGGCTACCGGGTCGTCCGCGTCGAGCCGCTGGACCTCTTCCCGCACACGCCGCACCTGGAGTGCGTCCTCACCCTGGAGGGGCCGGCGGAGGCGCGTTAGCCTCGTTTGCGATGGGGGAGGAGCTCAAGGTCGTTCCGGGGACGATGCTGGCCGCCTGGCCGGACCTCGTCGACCCGAACTTCATGCACTCGGTCGTCCTGATGTGCCAGCACTCGGACGAGGGCGCCTACGGGCTCGTGGTCAACCGCGCGACCGAGTTCACGACCGACTCCCTCCTGCCGGATCATCCCACGCTCGGACGCGTCGCGTTCCCGGTGTTCTACGGCGGCCCGGTCGACCACACGTCGATGCAGTTCGTCCACACCTCGCCGAAGGCGATTCCGGGCGGTGTTTCGCTCGACGGGCGCATCTGGATCGGCGGCGAGCTCGACGCCCTGGGCGAGTTTCTCTCCGCCGACCCCGAGGTCGCGCGCCGCAGCGTGCGCGTCTTCCTCGGCTACTCGGGCTGGGGTCAGGGGCAACTCGAGGCGGAGCTCGGCACGGGCTCCTGGTTGCCGGCGCCGTTGCTCATCGACGCGGTCTTCGGCGACGGCGACCAGGAGGCGACGTGGCGCCAGGTCGTGCGCTCGATCGGACACGAGGGGGACGATCTCAAGAACCTGCCACCGGACGTGAGCTGGAACTGATGGCGACCGCGCGAATGCTCGCGGGCGGGGAACGTAGGGCCGCCGCGGCGCCGTCATGAGCCCCGGAAGCAGCACAACGTCCGTCGCGGCGCAGCCGGCCGCCAGGGGGTGCGGTACGCCGTCGATCGGCTGCATGATCCGCGCGCCGCTCGGCTGCGCGTCCTTCTTCTTCGGCGCGACGGTCGTCTTCGTCTTCCTGCTGCCCGCCTCGTTCGGCCGGATGGTCGCGCCGTCCCTCGAAGCGGACTTCCGCGCGCGGCATTACGGGTCGATCCACTTCGGCGAGTTCCAGCTCGCCTGGCTCACGCGCCAGCACGGGAACGTGCAGTTGC
>JANQEJ010000261.1 GCA_028278425.1 Planctomycetota bacterium
AGGAGCGCCTGCAGGCCGGCGAGCGCGTCCGCGCCCTCTTTGCGCAGCGTCTCAAGGACGCTCATCACGTTCGCGCGGACGGCGGCGTGCTTCCAGGAGCGGCTGCCGCCGGAGATCTTCCTCTGCACGACGAGCTTCCGGAGGGAGCGCTCCGCCTCGTTGTTGTCGGGAGGGATGCCGGGAGAGTCGAGGCAGGTGAAGAGCGCCTCTCTGAATGCGCGGAGACGCTCGACGAGCCTTCGCGACGGCGGATCGCGCCAGCTTCGCGCGAGAAGTCTCCCGAGGCGGCACTCGCACCATCGTCTCGCCGCCCGTGCGGATGTCTCGTCCCAATCCGCCGTTTCCTTCCTCAATCGCGCATACAGGGAATCGAGTTCCCGCGAGAGGATCCGCCGCTCGGCGTTCGTCTCCCGCTCGCCGTTCTCGCACGCCTCCCGCGTGAGGTGCGCCCAGCAGATCTGGTGCGCTCCGGGGAGGTTCTTGTAGTTGGGGAGGCAGTCGGAGACACGGACGCCCTCGAACGACGCGCCAAGCGCTCTCTCGGCGACACCCTTGCCGCGCGTGTCGTGTATGACATACAGCGTCGCCTTCTCCGACGAGAACACGTGCGCCCACGCCTTCTTGCCGCCGACATACCACCCGGTTTCGTCGCAGTGGACGCGCTTTCCGAGGCGCACGGCTTCCGTGATCTCCTCCCACTTCGGACCGAGAATATCCGCCGCTGAGGAGAGCAGACGCGCCACCTCCCCCTCGGATACGGAGAGGCCGTACGCGAGCGTGAGTACGTCGCGGATCTTCCCGAAGGGGAGGTTCCAGCGGAAGCGGGCGAGCGCGACGAGCGTGAGGACGCCGGGTCCGAGGGTCGAACGCGGCAGGACGCCGGGAACGTTCCCCTCGACGAGCTTCCGGCAGCTCTTGCACCAGTGGCGCGTGATCGTCCACTCGGCCGCGATTGGCTCCGGGTGCGGCGCGATGTCTTCGACTACTCTCATGCGCGACGACTGCGCTCGCGATACGCTCCCCGCGCATTCGGGACAGCACCGGAGAGAGAGCGTCCTGCGTTCGGTGATCGCGGCGGGAGCGGGACGGCGGTAGCTTTCGGCGGCGCGCGGTACGGGAACGCGCGCTCGCGCCATGCGGGCGCGGCGCTCGCGGCGCTCGAAGAGGAGCTTCTGGAGCTTTTCGATGGTCTCTTCCCGTCTGCGCGTCTCTTCCCGCAGCGCCGCGTTCTCGTCCCGCAGCTCTTCGTTCTCCTCCCGCAGTTCGCGGTTCTTCTCTTCCAGAACGCCGACGCGCTCCCGCGCCGCTTTGTGCAGGACCTTGAGATTCCGCCATTCGACGAGGCGGAGTCGGATTGCTGATTCGGAGAGTCGGAGTGCCATTGTGTGCGGCGTGCGCGACACTCCAACGATACACGTCCGCGCGTCCCATGCACGCGGGGGCGGTGGATAACCGCTTTCAGGTCAGTGAGTGGTTAC
>JANQEJ010000263.1 GCA_028278425.1 Planctomycetota bacterium
CGGTGCTGCAGGTCCGACGGGTGCCGCCGGTCCCACGGGTCCCGCCGGTGCGGACGGCGCGGATGGTGCCGCTGGCGCAACGGGCCCCGCGGGTCCGACCGGCGCTGCCGGTTCGGATGGTGCCGACGGCGCTGCTGGTCCGACGGGTGCCTCAGGTCCCACGGGTCCTGCCGGTGCGGACGGCGCGGATGGTGCCGCGGGCGCAACGGGTCCGGCGGGTCCGACGGGCGCTGCCGGCGCGGATGGCGCCGACGGTGCCGCCGGTCCCACGGGTCCTGCGGGTGCGGACGGTGCGGACGGTGCGGATGGTGCCGCGGGCGCGACGGGTCCCGCGGGTCCGACGGGCGCTGCCGGTGCGGATGGCGCTGACGGCGCTGCGGGTCCGACGGGTGCTGCTGGCCCGACGGGTCCTGCCGGTGCGGACGGCGCGGACGGTGCGGATGGTGCCGCGGGTGCGACGGGTCCTGCAGGTCCGACGGGCGCCGCCGGTGCGGATGGTGCTGATGGCGCCGCGGGTCCGACGGGTGCTGCTGGCCCGACCGGTCCTGCCGGTGCGGACGGTGCGGATGGTGCCGCGGGCGCGACGGGTCCCGCAGGTCCGACGGGCGCCGCCGGTGCGGATGGTGCTGATGGCCCCGCGGGTCCGACGGGTGCTGCTGGCCCGACGGGTCCTGCCGGTGCGGACGGTGCGGATGGTGCCGCGGGTGCAACGGGCCCCGCAGGCCCGACGGGTCCTGCCGGTGCCGATGGCGCCGACGGCGCGGCGGGCGCAACCGGTCCCGCCGGCCCGACCGGCGCTGCCGGCGCGGATGGCGCCGACGGTGCGGCGGGTCCGACTGGTCCCGCTGGTCCGACGGGTCCCGCCGGTGCGGATGGTGCCGACGGTGCCGCGGGTCCGACCGGTCCCGCGGGCCCGCCGGGCGCGGCCGGTGCGACGGGCGCGGTCGGCCCGACCGGTCCGAACGTGATCGACTCGGGGACGACGATCGTCGGCACGATCACCTTCCCCTCGGGCGTGTTCGGCGAGGCGCCGCCGCTCGGGTTCGGCGTCGAAGGCCACAGCGGCGCGGGGCTCGGCACCGCGGTGCTCGGCGTGGCGGACGGCGCGAGCGGTCCCACCTTCGCGATCTCCGGCCAGACGACGTCGCCCGACGGGCGCGGCGTGCAGGGCGTCTCGCTCTTCGCGAGCGGCACGACCTTCGGCGTGCGCGGCGAGGTGCTCTCGCCGTCCGGCTTCGGCGTCTTCTCCCTCGGCGACTTCGGCGGTACGGGCGCGAAGTACTTCGTGCACCCGCACCCCACCGACGCGTCGAAGGAGGTGCGCTTCGTCTCCCTCGAGGGCAACGAGTCCGGCACCTACTTCCGCGGCAAGAGCCACCTCATCGACGGCGAGGCGGTGATCGCCGTGCCCGAGGACTTCCAGCTCGTCACCGGGGAGGAAGGTTTGACGGTGCAGGTCACCGCGGTGGGCGCCCCGGCGCTCCTGTGGGTCGAGTCCTACGACCTCGACCGCGTCGTGGTGAAGGGCAACGCCGACGTGGAATTCCACTACACGGTGAACGGCGTGCGGCGCGGCTTCTCGTCGCTGGCCACGATTCGGGACAACCAGGCGTTCGTGCCCATGATCCGCGGCCTCCCGTACGGGAGCCAGTACCCGCCCGAGATGCGTCAGATCCTCGTCGACAACGGGATCCTGAACGCCGACTTCACGCCGAACGAGGCGACCGCCGCCAAGCTCGGCTGGACCCTGGTGGATCCCGAGGATTCGCCGCTGCGCCGCGTCCTTCCGGCGACGGAGAAACGGTGAGCTCCCTTTCCCCCAACCCCCATCTTCCTCCCATGAGAGCGCGTGGATTCGCCTCCGCCGTCCTGGGCCTCGCTCTGGCCCTCGGCGGCCTTCCCTCCTCCCCCGACGCGCAGGGCGCCCCGCCGACCCTGCTCCACCTCCAGGCGCGTCTCTCCGACGGCGCCGGGACGCCCCTCTCGGGCGCGGTGAGCTTCGAGGTCCGCCTCTACGACGACGCGGTCGCCGGGACGCTGCTCTGGTCCGAGCCGCACGCGACGACGGCGGTCAACGGTCTCGTCGACGTCGTGCTCGGCTCGGTCGTCGGCTTCCCCGCCGGAGCGTTCGACGGATCGGACCGCTACTTCGCCTTCCAGGTCGGAGCGGATCCCGAGATGACGCCGCGCGTTCGCGTCGTCTCGGTGCCCTTCGCCTTCAGCGCCTTGAGCGCCGAGGACGTGCCGGGCAAGGACATCACCCCGCGAACCGTCACGGCGAACGGCATCCCGGTGATCGACTCCAACGGCCAGTGGATCGGCGACCCGACCGGGCTCATCGGTCCGCCCGGCGTCACCGGCCCCGCCGGTCCCACCGGCCCGCCCGGCCAGCCCGGCATCCCCGGCGCGCCCGGCCCCGCGGGTCCCACCGGCCCCGACGGAGCGGACGGCGACGACGGACCGCCCGGTCCGCCGGGACCGACCGGTCCGACGGGCCCCACCGGCGCGGACGGAGCCGACGGTCAAGACGGCGCTCCCGGCCCGCCCGGGGCCGTCGGTCCGACCGGTCCCCCCGGGCCGACCGGTGCGGACGGCGACGACGGCGCGGCCGGTCCCCCGGGTCCGAACGTGATCGACTCCGGGACGACGATCGTCGGGACGATCACCTTCCCGGAGGGCGTCTTCGGCGAGGCGCCGCCGCTCGGCTTCGGCGTCGAGGGACACAGCGGCGCCGGGCTCGGCACCGCGGTGCTCGGCGTGGCCGACGGGGGCAGCGGACCCACCTTCGGCGTCTCCGGCCAGACCACGTCGCCGCTCGGACGCGGCGTCCACGGCGTGTCGCTCTTCGGGAGCGGCGCGACGAACGGCGTCCGCGGCGAGGTACTCTCGCCGGCGGGCTTCGGCGTCTTCTCGGTGGGCGACTTCGGCGGCACGGGCGCGAAGTACTTCGTGCAGCCGCACCCGCTCGACCCGGCGCAGGAGATTCGCTTCGTTTCCCTCGAGGGCAACGAGTCGGGCACCTACTTCCGCGGTACGACCAAGCTCGCCGGCGGTTACGCGCGGATCGAGGTGCCGGAGGAGTTCCGCCTGGTCACCGAGGCCCAGGGCTTGACCGTGCAGGTCACGCCGATCGGCGCGCCCGCGGCGCTTTGGATCGAGAAGCGCGACCTCGACGAGATCATCGTCCGCGGCACCGGCGAGGTGGAGTTCGACTACTTCGTCAACGGCGTGCGGCGCGGCTTCGCCGGGCTGCAACCGTTCCAGCCGAACCAGGCCTTCGTCCCGCTCGTCCGCGGCGTGGCCTACGGCAGCCAGTATCCGCCGGCCCTGCGGCAGATCCTCGTCGACAACGGCATCCTGAACTCCGACTTCACGCCGAACGAAGAGACGGCGGCGGCGCTCGGCTGGACCTTGGTCGAGCCCGAAGCCTCGCCACTCCAGCGCGTCCTCGACGCGGGAGGTGAGAGATGATCGCGCGCGCCCTCCTCTTCGCGAGCCTCGCCGCGGGAGCGGCGTCCGCGCAGCTCGCGTCGAGCACGAACTTCCAGCTCGACTCCGCCGGCCTCGGCGGCGCGGGCGGGGGCGCGTGCTCGCCGGCGACGGCGGCGCTCGCGCTCCAGGACTCCTTCGGCGACGACGCCCCGCTCACGTCGACCAACTTCCAGGTCGAGGTGGGCTTCCAGGCGCTCTTCGACGTCGACGTCGACCAGCCGCGCATCGTCGACGTCAGCCCCGGCTTCGGCACGGTCGACGGCGGGACGCCGATCACGATCTGCGGCCTGCACTTCGACCGCGGCGGAACGGCCGCGCCGCTGACCGTCGACGTCGGCGGCCAGCCGGCGAGCTCGGTCGTCGTCGTGTCCGACACGACCGTGACCGCGGTCACGCCGCCGGGCTCCTTCGGGCCGGCGGACGTGACGATCACGACCGCGCTGGGAACGACGGTGGACGCCGGCGGGTACATCTACTCGCCCGGCCTCACCAGCTCGCCCGAGGCGTGGCAGACCGGCGTGCTGCGCATCGCGAACTACGGTCCCGCCGGGGGCACGTTCCAGACCGCGTACTCGACGGTGACGACGTCGATCCCGCTGCCGCCCTTCGGCACGCTTCTGATCGGGCCTTCGCCGATCTTCGACGCCATCCCGAGCACGCCTTATCCGGCGAGCGGTGTGGCTCTGGCCGAGGTGACCGTTCCCGTGAACCCGACGCTCGCGGGCGTCACCTTTCACCTGCAATCGGTGGCGGTGCTCAGCCTCGTGCCGCTCGACGTGCGCCTGGTGAACCGCTCCTCGACGCTGTTCCACTAGCACACGGAAAAAGCGGCCCGCCTCCCGGGAAGAAGAGGCGGGCCGCCCGGAACCTTCCGGTTCGGATGGATCAGTAGCCCAGCGTGAGCTCGACCGCGTTGGTCAGGTCGTAGCCGCCGGCGCCGTCCGTCGGCATCACGAGCACCTGCGCGGTGAACGTCATACCGGCGAGCGAGGGCAGCGAGGGGATGACGAGCGAACGCTTCAGGTTGCCGCTCCCCGGGACGAAGGCGGCGCCCATCTCGTAGAGCGCGCCGGGCGTCAGGTAGAGCTTGCAGTCGCCCGCGAGCTGGATCGGGTCGCCCGCCGCGCCGTTGGAGTAGGCGAAGGCCGCCGTCGCGGTGGGCTTCCCGCCGGCGAGCAGGAACGAGAACTTCGCGCCCAGGGTCGGCGGGCCCTCGGCGTCGAGCGTCGGCGCGAGCGCTCCGCAGCCCTCGCCGACGGTGACGACGCCCGCCCCGGCCTGCTCGACCGCGGAGTAGACGCGCGCGAAGCCGGTGGAGCCGGACGCGGCGTGCGCGCCGGCGGCGAGCTCTTGCGCCAGGTCGCCGGTCAGATCGCCGACCGCGGCAACCGCGGACCCGAATTCGGCGCCCGCGGAACCGCCGTGGATCGTCGCGAGCGCGTCGCCGTCGGCGCCCGAGAACAAGCGCACGCTCCCCGCTTTGGAGCCCTCGTCGTCGTCGTGCGGGGCTCCGACCGCCACGTCGCCGACGCCGTCGCCGTCGACGTCGCCGAGCCCGGCGACCGACCACCCGAAACGGTCGTCCTTGGAGTCGCCGTACCAGGTGTGGACGGCGTTCCCGTCCTTGCCGGAGTAGATGCGCACGCGGCCGAAGCGCGCGGTGCCGCCGTTCTTGGCGAAGGGCGCGCCGACCGCGACGTCGCCGAAGCCGTCGCCGTCGAGGTCGCCGAGCCCCGCGAGGCTCGCGCCGGTCTTCTCGTCGGGTGCGTCGCCGAAGAAGACGTGGAGCTCGTCGCCGTCCGCCGTCGAGTAGGCGACCGCCACCCCGGAGTTGGAGCCGTTCGGGTCCGCCTGCGGCGCGCCGACGAGCACGTCCGCCGCGCCGTCCTTGTTCACGTCGCCGGCGAAGGCCACCGCGCCGCCGAAGTGGTCTCCTGACTCCGCGCCGAAGAAGCTCCGCCCGAGCGCGAGCGTCGAGGGGTCGTAGACGCTCGCGCGGCCCGCGCCGTTCGCGGTCGCGTCGTCCCCCGGGACGCCGACAAGAAGCTCGAAGTTTCCGTCCCCGTTCGCGTCGCCGAGCGCGGCCAGCGCCGCGCCGAAGTTGTCGTGGGAGGCTCCGCCCGTGAGCGTGCCGAGGACGTCGCCGTCGGCGCCGGCGAAGATCCGCACGACGCCCGCGTCCTCGAAGGCGTCGGTGTGCTCCTCCGGCGCGGCGATCGCGAAGTCGGCGCGCCCGTCGCCGTCCACGTCGCCGGCGGCGGCGATGGCGAGCCCGAAGTTGTCGTACGCGTTCGCGCCGAGCAGCGTGAAGAGCACGCCGCCGTGGTAGCCCGAGTAGACGCGCACCATGCCCGCGTCCGCGCCCAGCGTGTCGTCCCGCGGCGCGCCGACCGCGAAGTCGACGAAGCCGTCCGCGTCCACGTCGCCCACGCCGGCGACGGCGGCGCCGAAGGAGCTCTTGGGCGTCGGGCCGACCTTCTCGAAGAGCCGGGTCTGCGCCGAGACGGCGCCCGCGAGGCAGACGGCGACCGCGAAGCGGAAAACGTTTCGGGGAGTCATGGTGCGAGTCGGGGTGCGAGGAACGTGTGGATCGCTGCCCTCAAGCAACGGCGTTATCCACCCCCGGGATTTAGGGAAGCTGGCAGAAACCCGGTGGCAGACGGGTCAGCGCGCGGCCTCTCCCGCCTCGCGGAGCGCCCGGAGAGCGTTCCCGCCGAGGACCTTGCGGACGTCGTCGGGCTTCCAGCTTCGGTTCAGGAGCTCCTGCGTCACGTACGGGTAGCGGGAGACGTCCTCGAGCTGCTGCGGCAGCATCGTCACGCCGTCGTAGTCGCCGCCCAGGCCGACGTGGTCGACCCCGGCGACCTTCGCCACGTGCTCGATGTGGTCGACGACGTCGTGCACCGAGCCCGCCGCGATCGGGTTGTCGGCGCGCCAGGCGTTGAGGGCCTTGCGGTATTCCGCCTCGCCGGGGTGCTTCTGCCGCAGCTTGCGGCGCACGTCGAACATGCCGGCCATCAGCGCCGCGGAGTCGCGCACCACGAAGCCCGAGTAGAAGTTGATCATCACGACGCCGCCGTTGGCGGGAAGGAGCGCCAGGACCTCGTCGGGGACGTTGCGCGGGTGCGGCGCGATCGCGTGCGCCGAGGAGTGCGAGAAGATCACCGGCGCGCGCGTCACGCGCAGGGCGTCCTTCATCGTGTCGACCGACACGTGCGAGAGGTCGACGAGCATCCCGAGGTCGTTCATTTCGCGCACGACCTCCTCGCCGAACTCGGTCAGGCCGCCGTGCATCTCGTCGTCGGTCGCGGAGTCCGCCCAGTCGAGCGTGTTGGCGTGGGTGAGCGTCATGTAGCGCGCGCCCTGGGCGTGGAGGCGGCGCAGGACGCCGAGCGAGTTGCCCATGGAATGGCCGCCCTCGACGCCGATCAGGGACGCGATCTTCCCCTCCGCGCGGATGCGCTCGACGTCCGCGGCGGAGAGCGCCAGCTCGAAGACGTCGGGGTAGCGCGCGATCATCCGGTGGATCACGTCGATCTGCTCGAGGATGTCGATCACCGGCGTCGCGCTGTCCGCCGGGCCGAAGGCGGACCAGAACTGCGCGCCGAGGCCGCCTTCGCGCAGGCGCGGGATGTCGGTGTGGATCTCCGGCTGCGGCCGCGCCACGTCCAAAACGTCGAAGGAGGACTTGCCGCGGCTGCGCACGACCCAGGGCAGGTCGTTGTGGCCGTCGAAGACCAGGGCGGAGCGGTGGAGCCGCCGCGCCTCGTCGGTCAGCACGACCTCGGGGCGGGCGTCCTGGGCGAGCGCGAGAAGCAAGAGGGCGATCATCGTCGGGCCAGCGTAGCGGAATCGCGGACAATCCCGTCAACGGGCGTTCCCGCGCGGCGTCTCCTGGCAGCGCGGGGGACGAAACGATCCGCGCCCGCCCCGCCCAGCCAAGGAAGGACCTCCATGCAGCTCCGCACCGCTCCGCTCTTCTTCTGCATCGCCGCCGCCTGCGCCGCACCCGACCGCTCCGACCAGACGGCGTCCGCCGCGGGGGTCGAGGCGAGCGACGACAAACGGCTCGGCGAGCTCCTCCAGGAGCAGGGGCGCTTCCCCGAGGCGCTCGCCGCGTACGAGCGCGCGCTCGGGCTGGACCCGAGCGACCCCGACCTGCACGACTACCGCGGCGAGTGCCTCTACGCGCTCGGGCGCTTCTCCGAGGCGCTGGTCGCCTACGAGCGCGCCTGCGCGCTACGCCCGGCGGACAGCACGGCGCAGGACCACCGCGGCGAGGCGTTATACGAGCTCGGTCGGTACGCCGAGGCGGCGGAGGTCTGCCGGCTTGCGGCGCAGCTCAACCCGCGCAACGCCTACGCGCACAGCCACCTCGGGCAGGCGCTCGAGGAGCTCGGGCTGGTCGAAGAGGCGCTCGCTTCGTACGAGCGGGCGCTCGGGCTCGCGCCCGCGAACGCGCACTTCCGCCGCTGCGTCGACCGCGCGGAGCGCAAGCTCGCCCAAAGCGGCGCCGCCGCCGATTACGGACGCGCGGTGGAGCTCTACGAAGCGGAGCGTTTCGCCGAGGCGCTCCCGCACGCCGAGCGCGCCTGCGCGGCGGAACCGGGCTCGGCCGCGGCGCAGGACCTGCGCGGCGAGTGCCTGCTCGAGCTCGGGCGCTTCGCGGCGGCGCTGGCCGCCTTCGACCGCGCCGTCGAGCTGGAGCCCGACCACGCGTACGCCCACTCGCACCGCGGCATCGCCCTGGAGGAGCTCGGACGGGTCGCGGAGGCGGTCGCGAGCTACGAGCGGGCCGTGCAGCTCGCCCCGGGGGTGGCGGGCTTCCAGCGCAGCCTGGAGCGGGCGCGGAAGAAGCTCTGAGGGCACCCGGGCTCAAGGAATCGGGACATCCGGTCGAAACCGCTCCGACGGGACCGCCGGGGGACGGTCCGGTTTCGCCAGGTGTCCAGCATGGAATTCCACGAGCCCGCCGAGTCCTCCCGGGGCAAGTCCGTCTTCATCACGATCGCCATCGTCTGCGCGGGTCTCGTCCTGGCCGGGGTCGGCGGCGTCATCCGCGTGGTCGGCGTGGGTCTCGACCTCGCCCGCGCCTGCGACCCGTGCGAGGAGAACTACGCCAAGATCGCCGCGGGCGCGCAGGGCATCGACATCGTCGTCGATCCCTCGCTCTCCGTCCCGGTCGAGCCCGAGTACACGACGTCGCACCAGCAGATGGACGACCGCGAGGTCCACGTCGGCGCGCGGTACCAGGGCGACGTGCGGCGCATCACCATCCGCCGCAAGCACGCGACCAACGCCGACGTCCGGCTGGAGTTCTTCTTCACCGACGAAGGCGACGGGATGACCGTTCACGCCGAGGCGTGGCACCGCATGGATCCGCTGACCAACGTCGTCGGCGAGGTGACGCTGGACCGCGACGACGTGTTCGCTTCCGGAACGCTGTCCTGCAGCTTCTGGGTCCAGGCGGACCGGCGGACGTGGAACGCGATCGTTCCGACCTGCCTGTACGGCTCGTTCCAGATCGAGCTCTAGCGATGATCGGCAAGCGGAGCGAAGGCGCTCTCGCTCCGCTCGCCGCGGTCGATCAGTCGTCGTTGACCATGAAGTCGTTCGGCCGGATGACGAACTCGGACTCCGCCGTCCCCACGTCGCTGTACATCACGCCGCCGTAGATCGTGTCGTCCGTGGCGTGCGCCGTACCGACGACGATCAAGAGGTAGAGCGTCGTGATCGGGTTGTTGACGAAGTCCGTGTGGTCGAGCAGCGTGTTGACCGTGCCGCTGCCCAGGAGCGTCGGCGTCCCGGTGGTCATGTTGACCTGGTAGACGTCGACCGGGACGGTGCTGTCCTCGCCGTAGATGACGAGCGACGAGACGACGGAGAACTTGAAGATCTGCGGGACCGCGTAGAGCTCCTGGTCCGCGTTCTCGGGATCGACGCCCCAGCCGCTCAGGCCGGCGTCGTTGTAGAACGTCGTCCCGGGACCGACGGGTCCGGTGGGGCCGTCGGGGCCGGTCGCGCCGGTCGCACCCGTGGCGCCGGCGGCACCGGTCGGCCCGCCGGCGCCCGTCGGGCCCGCGGGTCCGGTGGGTCCTGGCGGTCCCTGGGCTCCGTCGGCACCGTCCTGACCGGCCGGCCCCTGGGGCCCGGTGGGTCCGGGAGGCCCTTGGGCTCCGTCGGCTCCGTCGTTGCCGGTGGGTCCCTGGGGTCCGGTGGGTCCGGGCGGGCCTTGGGCTCCGTCCGCGCCGTCCTGGCCGGTGGGGCCTTGAGGTCCGGTCGGGCCGGGGGGCCCGGCCGCTCCGTCGGCGCCATCCTGGCCATCCGCTCCGGCGGGTCCGGTCGCTCCGGCGGGCCCGGTGGGTCCGGCCGGTCCGGTGGCTCCGCCGCCGGGGCCCGTGGGACCCGGAGGCCCGGTGGGACCGGCGGCTCCGTCGGCTCCGTCGGCCCCGTCGTCGCCGTCCGCGCCCGTCGCGCCAGCCGGCCCCGTGGGGCCGGTGGCGCCGTCGTTGCCGTCCTGGCCGTCGGCCCCGGCGAGTCCGGTCGGGCCTCCGGGTCCGGTGGGTCCGGGGGGACCGGCGGCTCCGTCGTTGCCGTCCGCGCCGGCGGGACCGGTCGGGCCGACACCTCCGGTCGGGCCCGTCGGGCCGGCGGGTCCGGTGGCGCCGCCGCCGGGTCCGGTGGGACCCTGCGGTCCGGTGGGGCCGGCGGCTCCATCCGCGCCGTCCGCGCCCGTCGCACCGGGCGGGCCGGTGGGGCCCGCGGCGCCGTCGGCTCCGTCCTGGCCGTCGGCCCCGGCGGGACCGGTCGGTCCGCCAGGCCCGGTGGGACCCGCGGCTCCGTCCGCTCCATCCTGGCCGGTGGGTCCGGCGGGTCCGGTCGGGCCGCCGGGACCCGTGGGTCCGGCGGGACCGGTCGCGCCGCCACCCGGTCCGGTCGGGCCGGCGGGACCGGTGGGGCCGGTGGCTCCGTCCGCGCCGGGGGGGCCGTCGGCGCCGTCCGCACCGGTCGGGCCGGCGGGGCCGGTGGGACCGACGAGCCCGGTCGGGTTCCCCACCCAGTTGCCGCTCGAGTCGATGACCGGGAGGCCGTTCACCGTGATCGAGTTCGGCGTGATGTCCATGCCCGGCACGTCGTCGGCGCTCGCCGCGCTCGTGGCGCGGATCGCGTAGGGCACGCTCGCGAAGCGGTGCCGCGGGACGAGCTCGACGTCGGTGCCGACCTGGATGCCCAGGTAGAGGTCGGAGTTGTTCTCGAAGAGGTCGACCGGAAGCGGGGTCGTGTCCCCGATCACCGTCGAGAGCAAGCCGGCGGACACCGCCACCGTCTTCGACTCCGTGTAGAGCTCGACCCCGCCCGACGGCATGTCGTAGATCCGGAAGACGACCGACAGCGACGGATCGAACAACGGCGACCCGGTGTTGTCGAGCAATCGCGCCTGGTACTGGAGGAGCGGGGGCGGGTCGACGCCCGGCATCGGCGGCGGGGAGGGGGTCGTGGCCAAGCCGACGGCCGTGCCGAGGCCGAGCAGGGTGACGAGGGCGAGCGTTCTGCGTGTTCCGGTGTTCATGGGGGGACTGGGCTTACTGGATAGTGATGGTGAGCGCGTTGCTGAACGCCCCGCTGAGCGGGACGAGGGTGGTCAGCGACAGGCCCTGGAAGGAAATCATCGCGTTGATGAGGGACGGATCGTCGGGGACGTTGATCGTGTACTCGAAGTGGCCGTTGGGGAGGGGCGCGAAGCCGACCAGCGCCTGCGGGTTGATGACCACCTCGACCGAGCCCTGGATCCCCGGAACGGGAGCCCCGAAGCCGGGGATGGTCTGGCCGAACACGAGCGTGAACGTGTCGCCGGGCTCGGAGTAGAAGTGCAGGTGAAGCTGCTGGCCCACCACGGCGTGGTCCGTGGCGAAGAGCGCGGGCTCGTACACGAAGCTCGGGCGCAGCGGGCTGTCCGGTGCGGCGTTGAGCCCGTTGCCGGTGGCCACCACGATCGGTGCTTCGGGCGGCGGGTTCCCCAGCGAGGTGACCTGGCCCGGTGTCACCGTCGTCGCCTGCAGGTTGCTCAGGACGAACGTCCCCGTCGCCGCCTGTCCGCCGAAGAGAACGGTCAGGCTGCCGGCGCCCGGCGCCTGGAAGTTGTAGCCGAAGATGCGGGCGAGCTTGCCGCCGTCCTTCGTGCTCGTGGACGGATCCGCGCCGAAGACGATCGGCTCGTTGCCGCTGATCTGCGGCACCATCCACGACACCCCGGCCTCCAGCGCGTAGCTCGGCGACGTCGCGACGGGGCCGGTGGCGACCTGCGCGATCGTGCTCGAGGCCAGGGCGGAGACGAAGTTCGACGCACGGCCCCCCCCGGCGGGAGTTCCGTGCGCCAGAACGGCGTGGTTCTCCGTGCCGGCGATCGACTGTGCGTCGGCCGCGGCGCCGGCAGCGAGAAGGGACACGATGCCGGCGAGCCTACGAGCGATCCTCATGACGAAAAGGCTCCTGAGCGTGGGGGGATGGGAAATGGCGTTCCTCGCTCTTGTACCGCGGTTTTTCCAATCTGTGGGGCCTCCAAATGGAAGTTGTTGCAGGTTGTACGCCGGCCGCGCTTCCGAGGGCCGGTGTGCGTCCTCCCTTGACTCCCCGATCGGCCCCCGCTGACATGCGGTCGGGATGGCGGACGAGGGCCGAAAACGAGACCTGGAGGCCCGCCTGACGCGCTGGCGCGGGCTGGCGCTGGCCCTCGGCGGGGTCGCGATCCTCGCCGCCGGCGCCGCCGCGCTCCTGGCGACCCGGGGCGGCGGACCGGGGGACGAGATCGACCTGGCCGCCCTCGAGGATCCGGACGTCCGGGCGGAGGTCGTGAACAGGCTCGTCTCCGAGAGCACCGGGGTCTTCGACTCCTTTCCCGACGGCGACGTCGCCCACGTGTTGCTCCCCGACCTGGAGGACCGGGCGACGGGCGACGTCCGCGTGAGCTCGAACGCCATCGGGCTCCGCGAGCGGGACTGGCGGACGCCGAAGCCGGCGGGGCTCGTGCGCGTCGTGCTCCTCGGCGACTCCTTCGTGCACGGCAACGGGATCGCGGCCGACGAGCGGGCGGGTGCCTTCCTAGAGGGCTACCTCCGCGAGCGCAAGGGCGCCGCCGCCGAGGTCGAGTGCCTGCACGTCGGCGTGGCGGCCTGGAACATCCGCGCGGAGTGCGCGTTCCTCCGGCGGCAGCTCTCGCTGCTCGAGCCCGACCTGGTCGTGCACGTCACCGTGGCGAACGATCTCGACGACAACTACGTCGTGCGCGGTTTCGGCGTGCTCGCGGATCCGGGGCCGGCGAGCAGCGGCTCGGGCGCGATCGTCGCGACCGCCCACCCCTGGTCGATGGGTTTCCAGGCGGACTCGTGGCTGGAGGCGGGCCTCGACTACGAGAGCCGCTCGCGGTACGCCGCCGCGGGCGACGCGATGCTGCGCCTCGCCGGCGCGGTCGAGGAGCGCGGCGGTCGCTACCTCGCGCTCTTCTTCTGGCCCGACGCGCTGCCGGTCGTGGCCGAGCGAGTGGCCGGCCGGCTCGAACCGGACCAGGTCGCGTACGTCCCGGCGATGCTGCGCCGGCGCGAGTGGGTCGTCTCGAAGCAGGACCGTCACTGGAACCGCGCGGCGAACGAGGCCGTGGCGAGGATGCTCTACGCGCTGATCGAAGCGCGCGGTCTCTTGCCGGGGCTCTCCCTGTCGCCGTGGGATCAGGCGGCGGAGGCGGCGGAACGGCTGCACGAAGCCGGCCGGCGTGAGTCCGAAGAGGAGGCGCCGGTCCTTCGGGGTCGCTCGGTCCGCGGCCGGATCGACTTCGCGAGCCTCGACGGGGCCGCGGCCGCGCAGGTGCATGGCGGCGTCGACCGCGAGGGGAGGGTCTCCCCCTACGCCTCGACGATCCTCGCGAGCCCCGGCGCGGGCCGGCTCGTCCTGCGCGGCAGCCACTTGAAGCGACCCGAGCTCGTCGGCCACGCGCGCCTCTTCCTCGACGAGGTCGAGGTCGGGCGCCTGCCGCTCGGCGGCGGCGCGGCCTTCGACGAGTCCTACGCGATCCCCGCGTCGCTCGCCGATCGCGCGCATCTCAGCGTCCGGCTCGTCGCCGACGACTGGGCCTACCGCGGGGAGAACCTGCGGCGGAACGCGGTGCTGCGTCTGGCCTTGGTCGAGCTCGTCCCGTAGTCCCGTGGGGCGAGCGCTCTGGTCGTGGTTCGCTCCACTCTTCTTGGCCGCCGCGTGCGCGGCGCCGCCGCGCGACGCCAACGCGGTGCCGCTCGTCGTCACGCTCGACGACGGCGTGGCGGACTCCCAGGTCGTGCCGGTCGAGGTGAACGGCCGTGCCGCGTGGCTCGCCCTCGACACCGGGTCCGAGCTGTCGTTCCTCTTCCGCGGGCCGGGCGATCCCGAGTTCCTCGAAAGCGCCGGCGCGGTGTGGATCGGCGACGAGTGCCTTTGGCTTCCCGCCTACGGCGACGACGGCATCGGCGTCGAGTGGTTCGACGGGAAGCCGATCCTCGGCGTGCTCGGACTCGACTTCTTCCTTCCGCGGGGAGAGATCGACTACCCCGGCGGGCGCGTCGTCGCGTATCGCTCCGGTCCGGTTCCGAACGCGCGCGACCTTCCGGGGCTGCCGCTTCGCGTCGCCGACGGCGTGGCGCGGGTCACCGTGGCGATCGACGGTGGCGAGCTCGAGCTCGCCTTCGACACCGGCGCCCACGACACGATCCTGCTCGGCGTCGACGCGCAGCCCGGCGACGAGGAGATGGCGGTCCAGACCGCCGACGGTGCGGTGGCTCTGGTCTTCGCGGGACGCGCGACCGTGACCCTGCCGGGCGAGCCGCCGCGCTCCGTGCCGGTGATGCGCGCGCAGGAGATTCCATACCTCGCATGGCTCGTCGACGAGCTCGATCTGGACGGATTGCTCGGGCTCACGTCGATCGGGTTCCGCCGCGTGGTCTTCGACGGGGACCGCCTGCGGCTCGGGCCGCGCGCCGATCACTCCGCGCGGTTCAGCCGCCGGTAGTACGCGTCGATCCAACGGCGGTACTGCACCGGCACGTCGTCCGAGCCCCCGTTCCGGAAGAGCTCGCGCGTTCGCTCCGGGAGCATGCCCCACGCGTCCGCGTCGGGGCTCGTCGCCGCGTGCTCGCCCGGTTGCGCGTCGAAGCGGTCGCCGCGTCGCGTGCTCCCGGGATCGCCGCCGGCGGTGGGCAAGCTCGGTCGGCCGGAGCCGCCGCTCGACTCGTCGTCCCCGGCGGGAGCCTCCGGGGTCGTCTCCCTCGGCGTCGGCCCGGTGTCGCGGTCTTGGTCGAGCGGGCTACCGCTCGACGACGCGGAGGAGGCGGACTGACCAGTCCCGCCGCCGCCGCCCATTCACAAGGGCGCGCGGCGACCGCCGGGTCATGAGGAACCCTCGTGGTGGTCGCGGATCGCGAGGATCCGGTCGATGCTCTCGACGACGGTCTGCATGTCACGGCGCGAGGAGAGGAGCCGCGCCCGGATCCCGTCGCCCTCGGTGGCGAGCGGCGCCTCGCCGGCCGCCGCGTCCAAGAGCTCGTCGTCGATGCGCACGAGCGTCTCCCCGATCTCGTGGAGCAGCTCGATCATCTCCTCGTGGAGGCCTTCCCCGCGGTGCGAGGCATGGCGCTCCACGCCGTCCTGAACGCCGAGCGTTCCGGCGCACGCCATCAGAAGGACCGTTCGCATGAGAGCCTCCGTCCGTCCGCGCTCGGGAGGAGGAAGCGCCTCCCGCGAGCGACACCGGGTGTACCCGAGCGATCCCCGTTGGTTGCGCGGCTAGGCCGTTTCGACCTCCACTTCCTCGCCGCGGCGCGCTCGGAACACGACGATCCACGCCGGCGTGAGGAGCAGCGTGCCCGCGATCGTGCCGACGACGAGCTGGTAGCCGAAATCGTTGACGATGCCCGACTGCCGGCCGACCGCCGCGATCACGAAGCTGAACTCGCCCACCTGGGAGAGGAGGGCGCCGACGTAGAGGCTCGCCGGCCAACCGCGGCCGAGCAGCCGCAACACCGTCGCGTTCAGGAGCGTCTTGGTGAAGAGCGCCGTGACGACGAGCAGCGTGATAAGCCTCCAGTGCTCCGCGAGGAAGCCGAGGTCCATCAGCGTGCCGATGGAGACGAAGAACACGGCCACGAACAGCACGCGGAACGGTTCGAGGCTGCGGTGGACCCAGTCGGTCGAGCGCGCGGCCCCGATCACCATCCCCGCGACGAAGGCGCCCAGCGCGGTCGAGAGGCCGAGCCACGCGCTCGCCCAGGAAAAGGCCGCGCACAGGAGGAACGCGGCGAACACCTGCAGCTCGTGGTCCGCCCGCAAGACCGCGCGGAAGGGAAAGCGGACGCGCCCTCCGCGGGCGAGGTAGACGACGACCCAGAGGAGCAGGAGCCCGCCGACGATCTGGTGGGTGATCTGGCTGCCCGAGGCGCCGTCCCCTCCGAGGAGCCCGATCACGAGCAGCATCGGAACAAGGGCGAGATCCTGCGCGAGGAGAATGCCCACGGCGTCCCTCCCGGCGACCGTACCGATCTCGTTCCACTGCCGCAACATGGACACGACCAGCGCGGTGCTGCTCAGGCTGGTCGCGAAGCCGAGGAGGACCATCCGCTCGAGCGACCAGTCGAGCACGAGCCCGATCGCGAAGACGAAGGCGACGCTGGCGACGACCTGGAACATCGGGCCGACGACGGACACCCTCCACCCGCGGGCCAGGTGGGGGACGTCGACCTCCATGCCGACGAAGAAGAGGAGCAGGATCACCCCGACCTCCCCGAAGCGGGTCAGCGCCGGGACGTCGGTGAACACGCCGGCCCCGTCCGGCCCGAGCAGGATCCCCGCGGCGAGGTACGCGACGACGTACGGCTGGCGCAGGCGCCGCGCGATCGCCCCGATCAGGAGGACGCCGAACGCGGCGGCGACGAACGCCGGAAGCAGGGGGTCCATGTGCATGGGCGGAGGCCGGCTGCTGGGGCGGTAGGCTACCCGCGGGGCGCGTCGCGCGGACCTGGATGGTTCCCCTCTGTTCCGCTCCGGCCGGCTCGCCGCCCTCGGTCTTGCGACCTGCCCGCGGGGTGGCCCCATGGTCTTGACGACGGGCGAGCGCTCCGGCATGAGTCAGCCATGGATCTCCACGGGGAGACTCGCCGGCCGGGGGCGCGATGACCGACCGCCGCCGCTCCGTGCCCGAGGCAGCCGTGGCCCGCGTCGGCGAGTTTCTCGGAACGGCTCTCCGCCTTCCCGGCCTCCGCCCGTTCGGAGGACTGCACAAGCGGCGGCTGGGGGCTCCACCCGGGATCGAGGGTGCGCCTGAGGTCGACCGCCCGCCGGCCGAGACCGCGATCACCATTCGCTGCGTCGACTACGGTCCCGAAGGGGTGCAGACGCGCGAAGTGGCGGACCTCGACGCCTTCCTCGCCGAGCCTCGTTCGGGGCAGGCGAGGGTCCGCTGGATCAACGTCGACGGCCTCCACCCCTACACGATCAACCGCCTGCGCCAGGCGTATCCCTTCCACACGCTTGCCGCCGAGGACGTGCTCCACGTTCCCCAGCGCGCCAAGGTCGAGGTCTATGGCGATCACCTCTTCGCGGTGGTGCACATGCTGATGCTCCGCGACGGGGAGCTGACCGACGAGCAGGTGAGCTTCGTTCTGCTCGGCGACACCCTCCTCACCTTCCAGGAGCGCTCGGGCGACGTCTGGGAGCCGGTGCGGAAACGCATCGGCGTCGAAGGATCCCGCCTCCGAAAGGGCGACGCCGCCTACCTGCTCTATGCCCTCCTCGACGCGGTCGTCGACCACTTCTTTCCCATCCTGGAGCACTTCGGGAACCGGCTCGAGGAGATCGAGGACCACATCGTCTCCAAGCCGACGACCGCCGAGCTTCACCGCCTCCACGGCACGAAGCGCGAGCTCGTCCTCCTGCGCCGCGTCCTCTGGCCGATGCGCCAGGTGACCGACGACCTGCAGCGGTCGGAGTTCAAGAGGATTGCCAAGTCGACGCGGACGTATCTGCGCGACGTCTACGACCACACGCTCCAGGTGCTCGACATCGTCGAGACGTACCGCGAGATGACCGGAGGCCTCACCGACCTCTACCTCTCCTCGCTCTCGAACCGGATGAACGAGGTGATGAAGGTGCTGACCATCCTCGCCAGCCTCTTCATCCCGGTCACCTTCCTGGCCGGCGTCTACGGGATGAACTTCGAGCACATCCCCGAGCTCGGGTGGAGGTGGGCGTATCCCACCTTCTGGGCGGCGTGCGTCTTCACGACGGGCGGCCTGCTCTTCTACTTCCACCGCAAGGGCTGGATAGGAAGGTAAGCGGCGATCCCGCGGCCGCCGCCCGGTGTCACGCCGCGCTCGGTTTCAGGCGGGTTGGCCGGAGAGCTCGCGGACCTTGTTCAAGAGCTCGCCGGGCACCCGCGCGCCCGCGGGCGTCACCGATTCGGACCAGAGGACCTTGCCGTCCTTGCCGATCAGCACGGTCGCGCGATCCGAGATGCCCGCGTCCTCGATCCAAGCGCCGTAGGCTTGCGAGACGGCGCCCTTGGCGTGGAAGTCCGCGAGGAGCGGGAACTTGATCTCGCCGAAGGTCTTCGCCCAGGCCTTGTGACAGAAGCGGCTGTCCACGGAGACACCCAGCACCTGGGTGTCCAGTTCCTCGAACTTCGCCAGAAGCGAGTTGAGGCCCGGGATCTCGATGCTTCATGTGGGCGTGAAGTCGAGCGGGTAGAAGACCAAGAGGATCTGCTCGTTGCCCAGGATCTCCGTCGAGCTCACACGGTCTTCGCCGTGGCTCTCGAGCTCGAAGGCGGGCGCGTCGGCCCCGGGTTGGATCAGGTTCATGGAACGCGCGGTGGGTTGGAAAGGGGGAAGATCGAGCGCGACGCTCTAGCGTTCGTTCCGCGCGGACCAGCGGATTCGCGCTCGGTTTCGGAGGTCTTGGCGGGCAAGCCGCGGGCGAGGCCGGGAGTCTCGCGACGCGCCGAGCCTACGGCTGGAACGTCAGCCCCATCACGAAGTTCCGGCCGGGCATGTTCTGACCCGATCCGTGGATGCGGTAGTCCTCGTCGGTGACGTTCTCGACCGCCGCCTGGATCGATAGGGCGTCGGTGATCCGGTATCCGCCCCGCAGGTCGAAGACGAGGTAATCGGGTGTCCCGCCCGGCGGGATCCGCGACGTGTCGTTCTCGTCGCGCGGCGAGAGCCGGTCCCCGTCGTCCGCGTACCGCGCCACGGCCTCGGCCCACAGGCCTTCCTCCGGGGCTTCCCAGCCGATCCCGGCCTGCAAGGTGAGGGGCATCAGCTTGCTGAAGAAGTCCTCCTTCACGACGGGAGCGGCGGTCGGAAAGTTGTCCTGCTTGCCCTCGATGAAGGTGCCGTTGCCGAACACGGTCCAGCCCGGGCGGAGCTCGTGCGCGGCGCCCGCCTCGATGCCGACGACGTAGCCGTCGCCGACGTTCGCCTTCGCGACGACGTCCTCTCCCGCGGGCGTCGTGGCCCCGGTCGGGACGCGGATGATGCCGTCGCGGATGTCGGTGTAGAAGACGGCGACCTGCGTCGACGTGTCCGCGCTCTGCGTCTTCACGCCCAGCTCGAAGTTCGTGTAGTACTCGGGATCGAGCCCGGGCGAGGGGATCTCGAACTCGTTGGTCAGCGCGCTGTCGAGGCGCGTCAGGTCCGACAGGTTGGGCGCGCGGAAGCCCTGGGAGATCCCGCCGAACAGGTTGACCCGATCCGGGTCGAGCTCGTAGGTGAACCGGGCGCTCCCGACGACGGCGCTCCACTCGTCGTCGATGGCGATCTGCCCCATGGTCACGGGATCGAGGACGCTCTTCGCGTCGACCGCGGCGTAGTTGAACCGCGCACCGAGGATGACGCTGAGGCGCTCGCTCAGCTCGATCTCGTCCTGGACGAAGGCTCCGAAGAGGTCGTAGGTCGCGTCGTCCGCGACGGGTCCTTGGATCGGCTCGTCCGATTTGAAGGAGTCGACGGAGTCGTGGTAGACGTCGACGCCGTAGGTGAGCCGGCCGACGTCGGTGTCGGAGCTCAGGTGCGAGAAGAAGCCGAGGGTTTCGACGTCGAAGCCCTGACTCTCAAGGCTGCCGCCGCCCTTGATCCGGTTGCGCTCCTCCTCCTGGTCGTGCCATGAGAGGCTCACGCTGTAGCTGTCGAACCAGGAGTCGACGTCGTCGCCGTGAAGCTGGACGTACGCGAGCTCGCGGCGCTGGTCGAGGTCGCGCTGGAGGTCGCTCCCGATCGTCGTCCCCTCGAAGGGGTCGGCGAAGACCGTCTTGTGGGTCCGGGGCACGTCGTTGAGGAAGACGTGCTGGTAGGCGACGACGAGGCGCGTGTCCTCGTCGAGGAAGCGCTCGCCCTTGAAGTCGACGTCCCACTCGTCGTAGCCCGTTTCCGGCTGCGTGCCGAGGTCCCGGCCGCCCTGCAGGTCGCCGAAGTGCTTCCCGCTCGCGCCGAGTAGGACGCCCCAGTCCTCGCCGTAGCTCGCGCTTCCTTCGATCCGCCCGATGTGGGACTCCTCCGCGCTCGCGATCCGGTAGTAGGCCAGGCCCCCGTAGTTCGTGCCCGCGCCGTAGGTGTAGGGGGTCTTCGTGATCGCGTTTACCGTCCCGCCGACGGCGTCGGAGCCGTAGAGCACGGAGCTCGGCCCCTTGACGACCTCGATCCGATCGATCGAATAGGCGTCGATCGTGTTCCAGTATTGGTTCGGCCCGGACCGGAAGACCGAGTTGTTCAACCGGATGCCGTCGACGAGCATCACGTTGAGAAAGCCGGTCAAGCCGCGGATGAACGGCGACCCTTGCCCGTGCGCCGTTTCCTGGACCATCACACCCGGGATGTCGCGGAGCGCCTGGGGCGTCGTCCGGTAGGCCTTTCGCCGCAGGTCCTCGGCGTCGACCACGTCGGTCGCGTACGGGGTCTCGAACGCCGTGGCCTTGGACTTCGTCGCCGTGACGATGGTGGTGGCGACGTCGCCCGAACCCGGCGGGAACCTCGACTCCTCCGTCCCGGTGGGAGGATCGTCCGACGTCTCCTGCGACCAGGCCGGCGCGGCGAGAACGAGGGGGAACGGGACAAGCCACGCAAGCGCGGGGTGGGCCCTTGCCCGGGGAGGAATCGGCATCGTGCGGGGACGGTGATTGGAGAGCGATGTTCGGCCCGCCAACGCGAGAGTCGGCTCCCGGTTCAGGGCGGCGCGGAAAAAAGGGCGGGAGAGTCCGGCTGCTCGATGCGGTGTGGCTGGCGCGCCCGCCAGGACTCGAACCTGGGACCCTCGGATTAGAAATCCGCGGGCCGTGCGCGTAAGTGGCGGCGCGCTCGCCGATTGGGACTGGCGCGAACGAGGTCCCAGCAGTTTCCCCAGCAGTCGTGTGCACGGCGCGCGACGAGCGCGGCCTGCTACTCCGGCAAGTTGGAGTGCCCGCGGGAGCAAGAGTGCCTTAGGTCCGTGCACGAGACCGGGAAGACCGATCCATCCTGTTCCCGGACCAGGGCATTGAAGAGGCCCAGGCTCTCGATGTCACCGGACACCTGAGGCGACTGGACCTTATCGCCGAGTCGGACACGCCCACTCCAAACAAGGACGCGACCCGCGACCAAGTCAATCGCCAAGGGCAGCAGCAGAACTGCGCCGAGGAGGAGGGCGATCGCGATCCCGGCGAACCCAAAGTCCGGGAGGGCGAACGGTCTGACGAGGTCCATCACCGGCTTTGGCGAGAACCGTGCCGTGCCCTGCGGGGCGCGCGAATGGGGCCTCGCGGGAGTATTCGGAAGCCTGGGTCCGGAAGCCCGCGACCGATCCATGGTGCGGGAGTCGGGCTGGGGGGCCGTGTTCCACACGATTGTGTCGAGCGCTGCCGGGGGACAGGGAACGCCAGCCGCGGGCGAAGTCCGGGCTTAGATCCCGACGCCCGGTTCGGCATGCTCCTCGCTGCGGGCCGGAAGCAGGGGCGTCAGGTCGCTTCGACGCCCCGCAACCCGTGACCGGGACGATCTTCGAGCGGAGTAGCCATGGCAAAGCAACGGACGCGGCTCATCCCAACGGGGCTGTTCGACCTCGCGAGCCCCATTCGTATCCCAGGACTCGGCAGGAAGTGGCGTCTTGGCGGCCCGCCGGGAATCGAGACCGCCGAGGAAGTCGCCACTCCGCCCGAAGAGGGGCGGGTTCGCATCCGCTGCCTCGACTACGGCCCCGAGCGCGTGGCGGAACGGGAGGTCGAGGACCTCGGGGCGTTCTTGACCGAGCCTCGGCCCGAATGGGCGGCGGTTCGCTGGGTCAACATGGACGGACTCCATCCGTTCGTCATCAACTCGCTCCGCGAGGCGTATCCCTTCCACACGCTCGCGGCCGAGGACGTGCTGCACGTGCCTCAGCGATCCAAGCTCGAGGCCTACGACGACCACCTGTTCGTCGTCGCGCACATGATGAGCACCGGCGACGGTACCCTGACGGACGAGCAGGTCAGCTTGGTCCACCGACCGGACGTCCTGTTGACCTTCCAGGAGCGCCCCGGCGACGTGTGGGATCCGGTGCGAGCGCGCATCCAAAAGGACTCCTCGCGACTTCGCCGGTCCGGGTCCGACTACCTGCTCTACGCGCTCCTCGACGCGCTCGTGGACAACATCTTCCCGATCCTGGAGGCCTACGGAGACCGCCTGGAAGCGATCGAGAACCGGATCGTCGAGAATGCGACGCCTCGCGAACTCCAGCAGCTCTACGCGGCCAAGCGTGAGCTGGTCAGCCTCCGGCGGGTCCTCTGGCCGCTGCGCCAGGTGGCCGACGACGCGCAGCGGGCCGAGTACGGCGGCTTTCAGGAGGAGACCGCGCCCTTCTTCCGCGACGTCTACGACCACACCCTGCAGGTGCTCGACATCGTCGAGACCTACCGCGAGATGGCGAGCGGCCTGACCGACCTCTACATGTCCTCGATCTCCAACAAGATGAACGAGGTCATGAAGGTCCTGACGATCATGGCCAGCCTGTTCATTCCCGTCACCTTCGTCGCGGGCGTGTACGGGATGAACTTCCAGTTCATCCCCGAGTTGAGCTTCCGCTACTCCTACCCGCTCTTCTGGGGTGTCTGCATCTCGATCACGGTGGGACTCCTGATCTACTTCCGCCGCCGTGGCTGGATCGGGGGCTAGGTCGCGGCGAACCTCGGTCGCCCGTCAGAGCGTGGCCATGTCGACGTTGTCGAAGTTGCGCCGGTAGTAGTCGACGTACTGGGTCTTGCGTTCGAGAGCGTCGACGACCACGCGGCTGAAGTTGACGCCCTCGAACTTCTGGGCGCTACCCAGTCCACCGGGGCTGAAGACGTTGATCTCCATCAGCTTGTCCCCGACGATGTCGAGTCCGACGAGGAACATCCCGTCCTCGACGAGCTTCGGCCGGACGATCTCGGCCACACGCAGCTCAGTCTCGGTGATGGTCGCCTTCGCGAGCTTCCCACCGGCGTGGATGTTGGATCGCATGTCGCCCCCGGTCCGGACGCGGCGGAAGGCGCAATACTTCCCCTTGTGCCGGAGCGGCTGGCCGTTCATCAGGAAGAGCCGCGTGTCCCCCTTCTCCGCCTCCGGGAGGTACTCCTGAGCGATCACGTACCCGTCCCGGCTGACGGCGTCGATCATCTGGTTCATGTTCGACACGTCCTCGGGACGGACGAGGAAGACGCTCTGGCCCCCCGAGCCCTGCACGGGCTTCAGCACCACCGTGCCCTGTTCCCTGGCGAAGGCCTTGATCTCGTCGCGGTCTCGCGTGATCAATGTCGCGGGGCGGACTTCCTCCGGGAAGAGCTGGAAGTACATCTTGCTCTGCGCCTTCGCGAGCCCGATCGGATCGTTGAGCACGATCACGCCGCGTCGCATCGCGAGCCGACCGAACTGGATGCCGATCGACGCGGCCCAGGGACGGGCCACCGCATCCGCGGAAGGGTCGTTGCGAAGGAAGATCACGTCCAGGTCGTCGAGGGTGATCCGCTCGACCGACCCCTTGGGTCCCAGGAGATCCCTCAGAAAGGACTCTGACGACTTGTACTTCCTGGGCGGGACGGTACGCCCGCGCGCGCGGATGTGCTCGTCGGGGTCGTAAGCGAGGTCGCCGACGCCCATCAGGTACACCTCGTGCCCCATGTTGATGGCCGACACGGCGAGGCGGAGGGTGGTGTAACCCGGCTCCTCGGTCCGGACGTCGTTGACGATGAATCCGATCTTCACGTTCAGCTCCTCTCGATCAGGTCGAAGACGGTGAGCCCCTCGCGGACCCGCTCAAGGCGAGCCGCGACGTGAGGCAGTTCCAGGTAGCGGGGCATCAGCAGCGGCTTGCGGACGATCTCGCGCCACTCCAGCTCGCGGATGATGGGCACGTGCTCGACGGCGAGCTTTCCCACGAGCAGCGGTCGGAGCCTTCCTCCCCGGCTGAAGTACGCGAGGACGTCGATCAGCCCCTGGAGGTACAGCGCGTCCTTCGTCAGCCCTCCTCCGCGGCAGATCCGCAGCGTGATCCCGAAGGCGGTTCTTCGCTCGAAACCGTGCTGCTCGACGAGAGCGCGGAAGATCTCGAGGAACCCCGCGCCCCGAACCAGGAGGTCGGCGGCCACCACGCGAGCGGCCAGGAGGCGCAACCGCGGCTTCGACAGCCCTCCAACGAGGTGCTCGGCAAGGACGGCCAGCCCCTCTTGCAGCGCGTCGTAGCCGGCCAGCCCGGCGTGGAGCAACTGGAAGCGTTGCGCGCGGCCGTTGAAGTACGTCACCACGTGCGTGCCGATCTCGTGCTGGATCAAGGCTTCGACCCGCGACCCGGGAATGCTGGCCTCGGCGCCGACGATCAGGCGCCCCGAGGAGACCATCAGCCCTGCTCCGAGATCGGCGCGGACCTCCACGTCCGAGCGGAACCGCTTCCAGCGCTTCGCGTACCACTCCAGCTCTTGCTTCGCACGGCGCCGGAAGGCCTCGGCGTCGAAGCGCTTTCCCCCGCGCCGCTCCCGAGAGCGGGCCGGAAGGCGCTCGAGCAGGCCCAGGGCGGTCTCCACCAGCTCGCGACTCACGTCGCCGTAGAGCGCACGGCTGCCCAGTTGGAAGCGGGGCGTGTTGCGGTCGAGCAGCATCGTCACCTGGCGGTCGATCTCCTCCTGCTTCTGATGGAAGAGGAGCGCGAGCGCCGGGTCCTCGACCCGTTCGACCGGGATCTCGAAGAGCCGTCGCTTGACTCCTGCCGGATCGATGCGGAGGGGGCGATAGTGGAGGTGGGGCTCCCTCTCGTAGCCAGCGCGCCGGAACTCGTTCCACGCCTCGCGCGGGTTGGCCGGAGTGACCTCCAACAGGAAGTCGAATGCGTCGGCCACCGCGGCCAGGCGCCCGTCGACCTCCCAGGCGCTCTTCACGAACGCTCGCTTCCCGAGAACGTGGAAGTGCGCCGGTCGCTGCGTCGTGTGCGTCCGCGTGAACTCGTACATCGTCCGCCTGAGCGCGCGCGAGAGCGAGCGGCGGAGCGCGCGCAGGACGAGCGGGTAGACCTCCTCGGTCCCCGGTGTCCGGTAGATTGGCTTGACCTCGAGTCCGAGCACTCGGCAGCCGTCGGGTTGCTCTCCGGTCGCGAACCACGCGCTCATCCGCGGAGGCCGGCACCTGGCCGAGGAGATGACACGTACGGACGCAGGGTCACGACGAACGCGAACCTGAGAAAGCGCGCCCTCAAGGAAGTCGACGATGCTCCCTGGGTCTTCGTCCCGACGGTGGTGGATCCGGAAACCGGGAGCGTTCTCGACCCATGGTTCTCCGGAATCCTCGCCGACGGGTCGGGCCCAGACCTCGAGCAGCAGGAACGCCCCGAATCGCTCGATGGCGCAGTCGGCAACAAGGCGGACGATGCGCGCTCCGACGAGATGGTCCCGTCTCCGTCCGGGGAAGACCAAGCTGGACGCCTCGCTCGAGACGAGCTTCGGAGTCCCGGGGTCGGCGGAGCTAGGCGGGCGGCGGACGACGAGGAGGAACGGAAGCAATCGGTCGACCGCGAGCCGTCCCTCTCCCGGAAGGCGGCGACGGACCCGTTCCCCGGAGAGGAGGCGTGTGCGCACCTCGTCCATCCAGGTTTCCGTAACCACCGCGGGGGCACGTCCGCCGGCTCGTGCGGTCATCTCCGGTTAAGCTCCTCCAGCAGTCCGGGGACGGTGGCGAGGAGGGCGCGACGTACGACGTCGATCCGGCCGAAGTCCGCCGTGCCGGTCCACTCGTCCATGAAGGTCTTCTTGAGCTCGACCGCCAGGGCGCATCCCGTCCTCGGCCAGGTCTCGTGCACCCAGCGCGAGAGATTCCCACCGCGGAACTTCACGTTCTCGCGAACGTCCGCTTCCCCGCCCCAGGCCTCGGCGGCGCGAAGCTCGTGGAGGAAGCGATCGACGACTCCCGACCACCTCGCCCGGTCCATCGTGCCGGTGCCGACGTTGACCTCGGGGTTCTCCCCGGAATCCGCAGCGGGGGCGTCCGGTCCTTCGCGCCGGTGGTTGTAGCTATGAAGATCGAGAAGGACGAACCCGCCCCACTCCTCGACCGCCTCATCCAGAAGGCCGCCCAGGCGGGCGTAGAAGGCGTCGTACCTTTGGAGCGATCGTTCGATGAGGTCGTCGTGCGGGCGCTCCTTCCAGACCCTCAGGCCCCAAGCGTCCTCGGGCTCCACGTAGACCGCGCGCTCGCGCGGTCGATTCAGGTCGACCTCGAAGCGAGAGTGGGTCGCGACGAGACGCGTCGGCGCGACGCGAGTCCAGAGGTCGGTGAAGGGATCCTCCTCGCGCAAGCGCTCCTCCTCGTCGAGCGCCAGGAGCGAAGCCACCTCGGGACGCACCTGGTGGCCTGCGTGGATGGCTACGGCGACCAACGGCCCCGGCACACGCGACTCGTCCCAGATCATCTTCCTCCTCCGGCCGCTCCGATCGAGCGCGTGAAGCCGACGAGGAGCGCCGGCTCGGGGCCGTTGCTAAGCCCCATGAGCACGCCGGCGTCGAGGACGAGGTACTCGGACACGGCGTAGGTGAGGCCGGCGGTCGTGAACGTGGAGTCGGCGTCCTGCTCGGGGACCAGAACGCTCGCGACCTCGACGAAGGCGCCTAGCTCCTCGGTCAAAGGACGGGACGCCGCGAGCGCAAACCCGTGTCCGACGCTGGTGCCGCCCTCGGGCTCGCCCAACAGGTCGAACTGGTAGAAGGCCGTCCAGGTGGAGCATCCGACCGACTTCGTGAGAATGGCTGCCAGGGATGCGTCGAGCTCGCCGCTCCCCAGGCCCTCGTCCTCGTCTGCGGTCGGGAGCTTGATTGACGGCTGCACCGCGAACGATGGGCGACCGTCTCCCTCGTCGATAGGACGGTGGCGGACGCCGACCACGACGTCGCCGGTCCCGACCGAGTCCTCGCCGGGAGCCTCGAGCACGAGCAGCGGAGAGCCGCTGACGAACAACTCCGTCGCCTCGCCGGTGCCTGCCTTCAGGCTGATCGGCGTGTCGATGGAGTCGTGGGGGTCCCATGTAAGCCCCGCCTCGACCTCCATTGCGCCGCGAGCCGTCGTGGCCGTGTCTGACGAGAACGACGGGCGCTGCGGTACAACCGGCGCCTCCACCGCCGGCAGCCCCGCGCAAGCCTGTAGCGGGGTCAGGCCGACGAGAGGAAGGAGTCGGGAGCGCTTGAGCATCCCCTCCCCAAGGCAAGGGGGATGCCGGAGCGTGAACCCTCACGAAGAGGCCTCTACTGGCCACGCTTCCGCGCTTGCTCCGCGAATCGGAAGCGCCGGCGCCAAGAAACCGGACGTCTGCTTCCGGTCGCGCCTGGATCAGAAGGTACGCACCGGTGAGGAGAGGATCCCGTCGCCGTGGTTCGCCGGGCGAGGTTGACGCTCGGCTTCCGTGGGATCTTGCGTCACTCCTCCGTCGCCGGCTCCGGTTCCTCCGCGCCGTCGCCGAGACGACGTCCGACAAGAAGTCCCGTTACCGCGCCGATGAGAAAGGTCACCGCGAGCAGCACGACCCGCGGCGTGGAGACCGTGAAGAACAAGACGCGCGTGTCCACGGCTTCGGTGTTCTGGAGTGCCACGATCACGATCAGGAGCGCGGCCACGACGATGGCGATGGTCTTCACGTTCTTCATGCGGAGGTTGGATGAGCCTGCCGGGTAGAGGGCTCCTCGCGCGCGACGATCCCGCGGAGGAGACGACCTAGGAGATCGGCGCCGGTGACGATACGGCGCGTCTTGCCCCAGAGGAGAACGAGATCATGGTCGATCACGTCGTCGTCGGGGTGTTCGGCGCGGACCTTCAGGCGTGGCAGGACGTCCCCGATCGGGAGCCTCGGGTCTTGCACGACGATCGGTCGATGGCAGGCCTCGTAGGGATTGAAGGCCTTGCCATCGCGGAACAGGCCGCGCACGAAGGCATCGACGTCGAGGACGAGGAGCGGCTCCTCCTCCAGGTTGGTAAGCACCGCCCACTTGCGGCCTGAGGCCTGGATGCGGAGGACGAGGGGATCGTCCGGGGTGGGCGCGAACGGGGGGAAGACCGGCAGGTCCACGTGCACGTCCAGCGGGATGACGCTCTTGGGATCGACGGGCTCGCCCTCCTCCGCCAGCGGAAGGTCGTCGAGGTCGAGGAAGTTCAGGGCCCCGAGGCCCTCTTCCCGGTCCATGTCCGCCTCGTCCGCCTCCATGTGCTTCTCGATGACCGCGCGCAGGTCCCGCTCGCGCAGGTAGCCGATCCCCTCGGGGCCCAGCCAGAGGTCGAGGAGCTTGCCGCTCGGGCGGGCCACGGGATAGAGGACGACCTGGTAGAAGCGGAGCAGGGGCGCGAGCATCGCTCCGGTCCTCATCGCGTGCCGCGAGAAGTAGGCTTGCGGCACGATCTCGCCGAGCAGCGTGATCCCGAAGGTGGAGAAAGCGAAGGCGCCGACGCCGGCGAGCATGGAGTCGGACAGCAAGGTCAGGAGGCAGTTCGCGGCGACGTTGCCCCAGAGGATCGTTGTGAGGAGGTAGTTCGCGTCGCGGCGGAGCTGGAGGATGTGGATCGCGCCGTGGTGTCCGCGTTCGGCCTCGATCTCGAGCCGCAGCCGGCTCAGGCTGAAGAGGGCGAGGTTCAGCCCGGAGAACATGGCGGAATGGGCGACGCAGATCGCGATACCCCCCCAGGTCAAGGCGTCGCCGAGGCTCAAGCCTCGAGCTCCTTCCTGGACGCGTCGTCACGGGCGTGCTTGCGGAAGCAAGCGGCGGTGAGGACCCCGAGAAGCGCCTCGTCCACGAACGGCAGGGGGTCGGCCAGGACGACGTCGAGCAGGAACACGCCCAGCATGAGCAGGCATGCCCACCGCCGCGAGATCTTCTGAGCCAAGCCGAGCATCGGACCGTTCAACCGGCCGACCGACCTTCGATGAGCCGCACCTCAAGGGGTGCGACGGTGTCGAGGTGCACGTCGCGCTGGGGGAAGGCAATCACAAGACCCGCTTCGCGGAACAGGTCGTCGATGCGGTGACGGATGCGGCTCGAAATGCGCTTCCGGTCCATGATGGACTGCATACGGATCCAGAAGTGCACCTCGAAGTTCAGGGAGTTGTCACCGAAGTTGGTGAAGAGCACGAAGGCCTCGGGGTCGGACAGGACGCCCTCGTCCTCGCTCGCGGCGCGGAGCAACAGCTCGGCGACGCGATCCGTCGGAGAGCCGTAGATCACGCCGACCGCGACGTGCGCTCGCACCTCTGCCGCCGTCAACGTCCAGTTGATGATGTTCTGATCCAGGAACGAGCTGTTCGGCACGATGATGTCCACGTTCTCGCCGGTCCGGACCAGAGTGCTCCGCATCCCGATCCTCTCGACGGTTCCGTAGAGGTCGCCGAGCTGCACGAGGTTTCCGACCTGGATCGGCCGCTCCACCAGAAGGATCAGCCCGCTGATGAAGTTGCTGACGATCGTCTGACTGCCGAAGCCGAGGCCGATCGCGGCGGCACCGCCGAGCAACGTGAAGGCGGTTAGCGGCACGCCCGCGATGGCGAGAGCGGACAGCGAGAACAAGGCGAGCAGGAGATAGAAGGCGACCGATTCCAGGGCCGCCGCGGCTCCGCCTGATAGGCGCATGCGGCCCGGGAGGGCCCGGCGCGTGAACCTGCTCAAAACGCGCGACGCGGCGTAGCCGAGGAGGAGCAGGGCGACGCCGATCACAACCTTGCGCACCGTGATCGGCTCGCCGTCGATCACGAGCAGCTCGTAGGTCCAGTAGTAGGAGAAGTTCCGTTGCGACTCCCCGTTCCCTTCCTGCGCGAGGACGAGAGCGGGGCACGCCAGCCAGCCGTGCAGCTTGATGGAACCTAGCCGGAGCCGGTTCTGCGCCGCGATCTCACGGGCGAGTTCGGTGAGGGGGATCATTGCTTGGTTGCTTCCCTGCCGGGCTTACCGCAGCGGACGTGGATAACGGGGGGGGTCTGAAATGGACCGTGGTGGGGCGTAACCGATCCGCTCCGCATCGGGGGGAGGCGGCTCCTCGCGATCTGCATCTTGGGGATGTTTCGGCTGATGGGGCGGCTGCTGCTGCTCCTGCTCGTCTCGGCCGGATTCCGAACCACCGCGGCCGTCCATCGGACGCCGTCTCGTCATCTCGGATGGCTTCGGCAAACCGGGTGCCGAGCGCCCGCGACGCCGCTACGAGCTCCTCGATCGCGGAATCGGAAGGCTCCGACCGTAGAATCTGCGCGACCCTTCCGATTCCGAACGCCATGATCCTGCGCGCACTTCTCGCCGTCTCCGATCCCACCGTCGCCGACTTCATTCGCGGCGTGATCGAGGGCTCGGACATCGATGTTCTGGCCCGCGAAGTGGAGGACACGCCGTCCGTCTGGGAGGCACTCCGGCGCGAGCCGTTCGACGTCGTCATCGCCGACACGGGTTCCCTCGGAGAAGACTCGGCGCGCGCGGTGGAGGAGATTCGCTCCTTGCCGTCGCCGCCGACCGTCCTGGTGCTCGCCGACGCTCCGGGTCCCGAGGCTCGGGCAAGCCACCTCGCGGCGGGCGCGTTCGCGTTGGTCCGCGCCGACGCCGGCGAGGCGACGTTGGGAGAGAGCGTTCGCGCCCTGTTGGCGCGACGGAAGGAAGAGGGGCTCCGGGGGCTTGGCGAGGCGGAGGAGGGAGTCGGCAGACTCTCGGACTTCGCTTCCCAGAGCCCCTCGATGCGGCGCTTCCTCGCCACGGTTCGCAAGGTAGTCTCCGCCGATTGCACGCTGCTCCTCACCGGCGAGACCGGAGTGGGCAAGGAATACCTCGCCCGCGCGATCTACGCGGAGAGCCACCGCGCCGACGGTCCCTTCGTCGCGATCAACTGCGCCGCCCTTCCCGAAGCGTTGCTCGAGTCCGAGCTCTTCGGCCACGTGGAAGGAGCCTTCACGGGGGCGTTGCGCGATCGTCGGGGGCACTTCGAGCTCGCCCACGGCGGGACGATCTTCCTGGACGAGGTGGCCGAGATGCCGCTCCACCTCCAGTCGAGGCTGCTTCGCGTCCTTCAGGAACGCGAGGTCCAGCCGGTGGGCAGCGAGGAGGTGCTGAACGTCGACGTTCGCGTGATCGCTGCAACGAACCGGGAGCTTCGGACCGAGATCGTCGAGAAGCGGTTCCGGGACGACCTGTACTATCGCTTGAGCGTCGTGACCCTGGAGATACCGCCGTTGCGCGAGCGCCGCGAGGACATCCCGTCGCTCGCCGAGAGCCACCTGGAGCACTTCCGGCGCGCGCTGAAGCGCCCCGTCTTCGCGATCGCGCCGGAGGCTTTGGAGTGCCTGCTCGGCTACTCCTGGCCGGGGAACGTCCGCGAGCTGAGCAACGTAATCGAGAGGGCGGTCCTCCTCACCGACGGGGAGACGATCACGACCGACGATCTTCCCGACGACATCCGCGGCGTCCGTCGAGAGGACCGCGAGGCCGTCGCCGCCGCCGCGGAGACGGCGGACGCGGCGGACTACGCCGACCTTCCGTACAAGGAGGCGCGCGAGCGGATCCTCGACGCCTTCGAGCGGCGCTACTTCACCGCCGCGCTGACGGAGAGCGGAGGCCGCGTCGGAGAGTCCGCCGCGCGCGCCGGGATCTCCGAGCGCGCCCTGTACGAGAAGATGAAGCGCCTGGGCCTCGCGAAGGAGGCCTTCAAGCGCCCCTCGCCGGCAAAGGCCTGAACGGGTCGGCCGATCCGCACGGATCTTCCGTCGGATCGGTGCAGGCGTTCCGAAACCGGACGTCGACGGTCAGCTTCCTCCGCCTCCGCCCGCCGGTAACCTCGGGCACGACGTTTGCCCCCGGAGGTCGAGCGGGCTCCGGAACATCGTCCACGACGAGAGCACGTGGACGGCGGCCTCGGAGCCGGTGAAGGCATCACCGACAACATCGGTGGCCGCCTTCTCCCCTCTTCGGGCGGCCGTCGACGTCGTTCGGCGGCCGCCCCCTGCCGCGGTGCGGCCGATGCGCCGCCAGAACACGCAAGGAGACCTCATGCTCGCCCAACTTCAGGACACCGAGGGGGCCGAAGTCTCGGCCTGGTCCGAAACCATCGATGCGCTGGCCGGATACCTGCCGAACCTCCTGGGCGCCCTGGCGGTGCTCGTGTTTGGCTGGCTCTTCGCCCTGGTCCTCGCGCGGCTCGTAGGCGCGGCGCTACGCGGTGACGGCATGCGGCGGCTGATGCGCCGGATTTCCGGCCAGGAGGAGCCGGGCGACGTCGACGTCCGGGGACTCTCCGTCCGCGGGGTGTTCTACGTCCTGATGCTCTTCGTCCTCGTGGCGTTCTTCCAGGTTCTCGGCCTGACCGTCGTGACCGAACCCCTGAACAGCGCCCTCAGTCAGTTGACGGCCTTCGCGCCGCGACTCGTGGCGGCGGCGTTTCTCCTCCTCCTCGCGTGGCTACTGGCCGCGTCCGCGCGCCTGGTCGTGACGAGGGCTCTCACCTCGACGCGCCTGGACGCGAGGTTGGGTGAGCAGGTGAAGGACGACGGGACGGACGCCGTTCCGCTCTCCCGCACCTTGGGGGACACCGTCTACTGGCTCGTGCTTCTCCTCTTCCTTCCCGCCGTCCTGGACTCCCTTCGCCTGGAGGGGCTCCTGGGGCCGATCCAGGGGATGCTCGCGCAGGTGCTCGGGTACGCTCCGAACGTCCTCGGCGCCGCCGTCCTGCTCCTGGTCGGCTGGTTCTTCGCGCGGATCCTCCGGCGGGTAGTCACGAGCCTCGTGTCGTCGGCCGGAGTCGACAAGCTCACCGCGCGGGTGGGGCTCGACCGCGTGCTCGGGTCGCAGAGCCTCTCGGCGGTCCTCGGTCTCGTCGTCTACGTGCTCGTCCTGATCCCTGTGCTCGTTGCCGCCCTGAACGCGCTGGAGCTCGAGGCGGTGAGCTCGCCGGTCAGCGAGATGCTGAATCGGCTGCTCGGCGTGCTCCCGAGCGTGTTCGGAGCGCTCGTGATCCTGGCGTTCGCCTTCGTGGCGGGCAAGCTGGTCTCGACGCTCGTCGCGAACCTTCTCGGCGCGCTCGGCTTCGACCTGATCCTGGCGCGCCTCGGCGTGGCTGCCGAGCCCAGCGAGGAGGCGGTGGAACCGCGAAGACGTCCTTCGGAGATCGCGGGAGCACTCGTTCTCCTCGCCATCCTCCTGTTCGCCGGGATGGAGGCCTGTGCCCTCGTCGGCTTTGAGTCCCTGAGCAACCTGATCGCCCGCCTGACCGTGTTTGGCGGCCAGATCCTGCTCGGGCTCGTGGTGCTCGCCCTCGGCATTCTGCTCGCCAAGACCGTGCACGGGAAGCTGTCGACGAGCCGGGTACCCAACGCCGGCCTCCTCGCACTCACGGCGCGGGTCGCGATCCTCGTGGTCGCCGCGACCATGGCCGTCGAGCAGGTGGGGATTGGCCGCGAAGTCACGAGCATCATCCTGGCGGCCCTGCTCGGTGCTCTCGCCATCGCCTTCGCGCTCGCGTTCGGGCTCGGCGCTCGAGACTCTGCCGGACGCCTGGTCGACGACTGGATCGAGAGGGTCAGCGCACGGCGGAGCTCGACCGGCTGACCCGCCAACTCGTTGTCGGCTCGTCCCGACCGCCTTCGGACTCGGAGTGCTGTAAGGTCCGGTGAGGTCTGCGCAACGAAGAACTCACGCCCATGCCCGCACTCGATTCGCCTGTAGTCATCCGGCTGGTCAGCACGGGTTCCCTCGTGGTGGCCCTGTTGGTGCTTCGCTACGTCCTCCGCCGTCAAATCGTCCGCGTCGAAGACCTGCGCGAAAAGGAGCGCCGGCAATGGCTCGTGCGGATCCGAACGGGCATTCTGCTCGCCTTCTTCGCGGGGGCGGTCTTGATCTGGGCGGAGCAGCTACGGACGTTCTCGCTGACCTTGATGGCGTTCGCGGTGGCGACCGTGATCGCCCTCAAGGACTTCATCGCGGGCTTGACGGGCGCGGTCCTCCGCTTGACGTCGCGCTCCTTCGCGGTCGGAGACCGGATCGAGGTGAAGGGCACCCGCGGTTACGTGATCGACCACTCGCTGCTGACGACGACCCTTCTGGAGATCGGCCCGGGCCAGGCCAGTCAGATCCAGACGGGCCGCTCGGTTTCGATTCCCAATAGCTGGCTCGTCACGGAGTCCGTCACCAACGAGACCTTCCTCGACGAACACGTATTCCACGTCTTCACCGTGCCCGTGAAGTTGGAGGACGGCTGGCAGGCCGAGCGGGATCGGCTGCTCGCCATCGCCGACGACGTCACACGGCCCTACGCGGAGGCGATGGGGCGGCGCATCGAGGGGCTGGCCCGCGACCATGGAATCACCCTTCCGGACGTCCAGGCCCGCGTGGCGATTCGTCTCCCCGAGCCCGGGCGAGTCGATCTCACGGTGCGCGTGCCCGCCCCCGCCGACCAGCGGGGAGTGATCGAGCAGGAGATCCTGGGGCGCTTCCTCGTGACCCAAGGGGCCCCTTAGGCCGCCCTCGACTCTCGCTTAGCTTCGCCGCAGCTCAGAAGGGGCGCCCCACCGAGACGTGGAGGACGAGATCATCCTCTCCGTTCCTGGGGTTCGGGTTGACCCCGAGGTCGAGGCGCAGGGGACCCACCGGAAGGACGTAGCGAAGCCCGACGCCGACCGCGTGGCGGTAGCCGTCGAACTCGAGGAAGTCGGTGCGGTCGGGGACGACGTTGCCGGTGTCGAAGAAGAGCGCTCCCTCGAAGCGCCCGCGCAAGCGGCGACGCAGCTCCAGCGACAACAGGCTCATCGCCTCGCCTCCCGTCGGGTCGCCGTCCGCGTCCTCCGGCCCGAGCTCGCTCTCGCGGAAGGACCGCACCGAGTTCTCCCCGCCCAGGAAGAAGCGCTCCTGCAGCGGGATCGAGTCGGTCTCGCCGATGGGCGCGACGACGCCGACGCGCGCGCGGGCGGCAAGGAGCGTACGTTCGCCGAGCCGCATGTGGTACGCGTGGCTCCACACTCCGCGCGCGAGCTCCACCTCGGATCCGAGCCCCTCGGTGGCGAGCTCGAGCGACAGTCGGGACTGGAAGCCGCTCGTCGGATCGAGGACCCCGTCGCGCGTGTCGTAGGTGGACGTGATCTGCACGGAGGACAGGTCGAAGTCCTCCTCGGCGTCGTCCGTCGTCAGCCCGACGTCGTTCTCGAGGAGGTCCGATCGGCGGAACTCGTAGCCGAGGCGCTGGGAGAACGCATCCGTCCACCGGCGCGTCACGCCGGCCTCGAGACCGAGGTCGCGGAACTCGAAGGAGGGCTCCTCGCGTCGCTCGAGCGTGACGGCGGCGTCCAAGACGTCCTCGCCGCCGAAGAGAGCCGGGTCGGTCAATCCCAGCTCCAGCTCCAGCGCCTTGAACGAGGCGGCCCCCTCCGCGCGAACGCTCCGCCCGGTTCCCCAGGCGTTGCGGTCGACCACGCCCGCGCGAAGCCGGAAGAGCTCGTAGGAGCCGTACCCCGGTTCCACGAACACCTCGACGCTCGGCTCCTCGACGAGCTCGACCACGAGCGCGCGCTCCCGCCCCTCTTCGGGCTCGAGCCGGAGCTGCACCTCGGAGAAGAGCGCCATCGCGTAGAGGCGCCGCGCGCCTGCGCGCACTCTGGACGCTCGGTACAGGTCACCGGGAGCCACCCCGAGACGAGCTTCGAGGACCGAGGCGTCCGTTCGCTCGTTGCCGACGAAGCGAACCGCGGTGATCCGCACCTCGGGACCGGGGAGCAGCCGCAGGAGCAGGCGCACCGCGCCTTCCTCGCCGCGGGCGACCTCGACGACCTCGACGATGGCGTCGGGCCTTCCGTCGTCGCGCAGAGCCTCCACGACGGCCCCGCGCACGGACTCGCGCAGACGCGGCGTGTAGGGCTGGGCGAGGAAGGGTGCGACGAGCCGTCCGAGTTCGTCCCGTCCGGGAACGAGATCCCCGGTCCACTCTACGGACGCGAGCCAGAGAGGTTGTCCTTCCCCGACGACGAAGCGGACGGTCGCGGACGCGCTCGACGGGTCGATGTCCGGATCCTCCGTCCCGACCGCGACGTCGAGGAAGCCGCGTCGGCGGTAGTAGCGCTCCACCTCGGTCGCGCAGGCCTCCACGCGAGCCTCGGAGTACGGGGCGACCTGTTCCGCAAGGCCGAGACCGCGGTCGATGATCGCGCGCACGTCGCCAAAGCGGTCCGGGCCTACTCCCTCCAGCTCGTAACCTTCCATGCGGACACGAGGGCCTTCTCGGACCACGAAGCGTGCACGGCCGTCCCCGGGCAAGGTGTAGTCCACCGTTGCGAAGGCGAAGCCCTCGGCGCGATAGTGCTCCTCGAGGAGGAAGGCAGCGTCGTCGATGGGGGCCTTCGCGAAGCCGGAGAGCTCGAAGTCGGTCAGGAGGTCGGGGACGAGGTCCAGGAGCTCTCCCTCCGACATCGCCTCGTTCCCGACGACCTCGGCGGTCGGTCCCGGACCGTCACCTGCAGGTGCCGTTCGACACGCTGTCGCAGGAAGCAGGCAGAGAGTCACGGCTATCTGCCAGGCTGACCAGGAGACGGACCGCTTCACCGGATCTTGAACACCAGCCGCACGCCGATCCCGTAGTGCTCGTACCGGTCTCGCTCCATCGTCAGCAGAACCCGGTCGCCCGTCGCGATCCAATCCTCGGCCAGCCGGAAGGACACCTCGGCGGTGGGAACCCCGCTCTCCGACACGTCTCGCCCCGTGACGACCTCGAAGCGGTCGAGCAAGCTCTCCTCCCCGCTCTCCAAGGCGTCGCCCGTCAGCCAGCCGCTCAGCACGTCTTCCGCCAGGTACACGGCCACGGTGCGCCCTGCGTCCACGGCGCTACGACCGGTGGGAGACTCGGCGGGCGGCTGTCCGGCCAGAAGCAACAACAGGATGTCCTCGCTCGCAAGGGGCGGTGATGAGGAGAGCCGCACCTCGGGGGCGTCGTAGGGGCCCGTGACGACGACCGACACGTCGTAGCCCAGCTTGCGCGCCTTGCCCACCAGGTTCACCTCCGGGACCGCCGGGGCTCGGCCGTCGACCGTGATCACGCCTGACTCGAAACGTAGCCGCGACGCGGGTAGAGCTACCGTCGTGGGGCCGACCTGAAGTACGCCCTCGATGGCCGGGGCGTCCCCCGTCCCGCGAAGAGAGAGGTCCGGTCGCAGCTCGCCGCGGGCCACGTTGTTACGGATCTCGACGGGCTCCTCCGAGGTGATGCGCACATCGAAGGAAGCGCTCGCGAGCGGCGGCTGCGTGAAGGCGAAGAGGCGAATCCCGGGGCCGGCATCGGTGGCTCGTCCGTCGCTCTTGCCGAAACCGAGGAGGTCGACGTCGCGCGTGATACGCGGGCCGCGCAGGCGAAGGTCGCCCAGAACGTTGAGGCCGTCGAGCGGACCGGTGACCTTCAGGTCCGAGTCAGCGCGGACCAGGACGCCGCGTTCGCGCCGCAGCAACAGGTTCTCGCCCGCGAGTCGCAGGTCGAGCTCCGGTTGCTCGCCTCCCAAGCCGATCGACCCCTCCATGAGGAACGGCGCGCCACCGAGCTCGCCGCGCATCTCCCGAACTACGAGGTCGCGTCCGGCGAGATCCAGGCGCAGCTCGACCCCGCTCATCGCCGGGATCTCCGACGCCAGCTTGAGCTCGCCGTCTCCCACCGACAGCTCTCCAGCGAGCTCGGGAGCCAGCAGGGGGCCGCTGACCCGCGCGTGCCCGCGTGCCGTTCCGGCTACCCGGCGGATGCTCTGGAAGCGCGGCGCGATCCAGGTGAGCTGCTCGACGTCGAGCTTCAGCGCCGCGTCGACCGTTGCGGCGGCGAGCACGTCCGCGTCCGCTCGGAGCCAGGCCGCGGGATCGGTCGGTACGTCCAACGCGCCGGCGGCTTCGATGTAGAGTCGCTCGGGCACGTCGAAGACGGCTTCTTCGATCCGGATGGCGTCGGCTAACGTCGCGTGGAGCCGCAGCTCTCCGGACTCATCGACCTCGGGTAGCCGCACCCGCCCCGCGACGAATCGCACGTCTCCCGCGGGACTGCGCCAGGTGCCGGAGAGCGCGGCCTCGAGCCGGCCCTCGCCCTCCATAGGCTGGCCCTCGCCGGCCCGTAGCCACGGCAGCCGTTCGAGCGCCACCACGCTTGCTTCCAAACGGAGGTCGAGGTCACCGTCGGGGAAGGGCTGCGGGTCGAAGGGGGCGAGCGGCGCGGAGCCGTGCGCGCGCAGCTCGCTCCCGTCGTCGAGCGTGACCGTAAGGTCCCGCACGGCGAGCCGCCCGTCGACGTGCTCCGCGTGCCAGGCGACGCCCAGGGCGGGCGCGGGATCCGCCAGCCTTAGCTCGCCGATGCGGCCGCTCGTCATGAACGTCAACCCGGTTCCGGTCCGTATGACATCGAGCTCGGCGTCGGCGCCGTGCATCCCGGCGAGACCGGGCAGCCACGTCGCGGCGAAGGCCTCGCCGATCTGCAGGTCGCGCGCCTCGACCTGGACCCTGGTCCTCTCCGTGCCGACGTTCAGGCCCGCCGCAAGCCGTCCCGCCGAGCCCCCGAGAACGAGCCGCTCGGTCCGAACCTCACCAGGCGCGAACAAGAGCACCGCCGGAGCCTCTAGCGCGAGCGTCCGGCTGTCGGCGGACAGCTCCAGCGCCTCGATCCGGGCGGACCACGCGTTGGCCTCGCCGGGCGCCACTTCGCCCCGCGCGCGCAGGTCGCCCCAGGCTCCGCCCAGCTCGAGCGTCTCGACCGCGTAGCGGTCGTCGGCCGCCACTACCTGGACGGATAGGTGTTCGACCGGCAGCTCATTCGAGCGAAGCTCCGAGAGGGCCATGCTGAGGTCCCCGCTCAGGCGCGGCCAGGTGCCCGCGAGCTGCCCGTCCAGCTCGAGCGTACCCGCCATCAGCCGGCCTTCGAACGGTCCGCGCGCCCAGGACCCGAGGTCGGTGATCCGGGCCGAGAGCTCGACGTCGGCGAGGGCCAGGGACTCGAAGTCGACTTCACCGCTTGCGCGAATCCGATCCTGGTCGCGTTCGAGCAGGGCGCGCTCGACGCGTGCCCCCGCGCGGTCGACGGACGCGCTCACCGCGACCCGGCCCAGATCGAGTCCGGCGACGGCCACGTCGGTGCCGTCCAGCTCGAGCTTCGCAGCGAGATCCGGCCACGTGCCCGTTACGAAGACGTCGCCGCGGAGGTCTCCGTTCCAGGTGTCCGTGCCCAGGAGCGGTCCGAAGGCTGCCAGTTCGGTGAACTCGGCGAAGAGATCGAGCGACGTCGCGACGGTCGTCTCGCCGTCGTCCGCGGTGCCGATCACGAGTTCTCCCGAGCGGACTCGTGCGACGCCCCCCTCGGTGACGAGCTCGCCCTCGTTCACCGCAGCGCGTCCGCCTGCGACGCTCCCGGTGAGGATGAGGCGGTGGGCCGGAGTGGACCCGGCCGGTCGCGGCCGCCCGAGCGCGGTAGGAAGGTCAGCCACTTCGACGCGAAGGTCGCCGGTCGCCCCTGCGAGGATCGCGGTGGGGGAGAACGAGCGCGGCCAGCGGAGCTCGGCGACGTCGACGCGGTTCACGCCCTGAACGAGCGCGAGATTCTCGGCCGCGAACCCGTTCGTGTCGGCGCGGACAGCTCCTTCCAACTGGTCGAGCCGCCAGCCGCCGACGAGAAGTGGACCGACCTCGAAACTCACGTCGCCTTCGACCTCCCCCGGGCGCGTCACATCGAGCCCGACGTTTGCCGCCACCGTCAGGTCGCCCAGAGCTGCGCCGTCGACGAGGAGTCCCGAGCCGCCGAGGTCGAGGACGCCGCTCACCTCCGGCCAGAAGCCGCTGAGGCTCAGGCTCCCGGAAAGCGCTCCGCCCCACGGACCTTCCGCGCGCAAGAGATCCTCCAACGCGGCGAGGTCATCCAAGTCCGCGCGAGCCGCGACCTCGAGCCGCGGGCCCTTGCCGGACAGCCGGGTGACCGAGCCGCGTTCGAGCGAGAGGGTGCCCCCCGGTCCCGAGAGACGGCCCTCTGAGACCTCGACGCCGTCTCGCGTGAGCGAGCCGCGCAGCCGGGCCCGGTGAGCGGCCGGGGCCTCGAGCGGGTCGCCCCCCAGGAACGCGGAGACGTCGTCCACGGCGAAGATGAGCTCGCCGCGCGTCGGCGCCTGCCGGGCGAGCAGGTCGGCAAGCTCCAGTCGAACGCCGCCCGCCTCGAAGCGGCTCGCGCCCGGCCCGGGACCAAGCATCAGGTGGTCGACGTCGAGGCGTCCGTCCCCGTAGCTGCCGCGAAACTCGCCAGGTCCCGACCACGTGGCGCTTCCCGCCACGGCGACTTCCCTTGCGTGCACGTCGACGGCCTGTTGCGACCCTTCGGCGGCGACGCTCATACCGGCGCCGCGGACGCGTACGCTCAGCGCCTCGGTCAAGACGAGGTCGAGCTCTGCGTCCTCGACCCGCAGGCTGGGCATGCGCTCGGGAAACCGCACCGGAGCACCGCCGCCTTCGCGGCGGCCGCTTGCGTCGACGAAAACGCGAACGCCGTGTGCCTCAGTCGAGCGGAGGCTCCCACGCTCGTGCAGGACGTCCAGGGTGGCAACCTCCAGCGACCAGCTCCCCGGCGGCGGTCCGCCTGCAGAACGGATCGCGATGCCGTGGAGCCGCATTGCGCCAAACCAGTCGCCCTCCACGCGCTCGAGCTCCAGGTCGACGTCCCAGCGCTCTTCGACGATCCACTCGACGACGGAAGGAAGCCACGGGTGGACGAGGGTCTCCCGGAAGAGGTAGCCGGACGCTGCGACGAGAGTCGCGCCGGCGGCGACCAGCGCGAGGCGCCGCGGCCACCGTCGGCGACGCAGCGGTGGGTTCGGAGGGGGGCTGTTCATCATCGCGGCCGCGGGATCCGCACTTCGAGGAGCGAGGTGGGCCTCATGGGTACGTCGTTTGGGCCGCCGCCATCCTGCCGCCTCTCGGCGGATCGACCGGCAACCGGAATGCCGACGGCTGGAGGCTTGCCGAAGAGGCCTGCGAACGGAGGATCGGAAGGTCGGGACCGCAAAAACCGCGCGACCCTTCCGATCGGGCGTCCAGCCGCTCCTCGTGCTTCCAGGCATCCATGTCGTTCGCTTCTTCCGAGACGGTCAAAGCTGAGCCGTGCGCGAGGGGGAAGCGCAAGACCGCGGCTGCCGAGATGGTGTCGGGCACGACGTTTGCCACCGCTGGCGCCTTGCCGAATCACTCGCCATGGACCATCGGGAAGAAGTCGTCGTCGTCCCTCACTCGCAACCTCAGAGCCGGATCGCTACTCACGAGACCAGCGGATCGGTTCGGGTGGAGGTGCGTCTCCCCAGCTCCAGAACAGCCGTGGAGGTCTCGGCGAGCGATGGGACGCTGCACGTTCGCTTCGATGGTTCACCGGGGGAGAGCATCCCGCTGCCGTGGAACCTGCTTTGGACCGAGGCCGAAGCTCGCGTCACCGGCGACCTGCTCGAGGTCAGCATCCCCAAGGTCTCGCACCTGCCTCGCGTCGTCGACATCCCGGTTCGCAGGGTCTGATCGCTCTGGGGCACCCGCTGGTGAAGGGAACACCAACCTTCAAGATCGCTGGGGGAAGAGCGCGTAGAGACGAGTCACGAGGTTCCCCTCCGCTCGACGACCACGTCGACCCCCTCAGCGGCGCGCTGCGCCACCCGCGCCTCCTCGGCCGCTCGTTCCTCCTCCGCGGAGGACTCACCGCCGACCCAGCGGTCCATTAGCGTTGTAGCCACGAGGTCGCCGCACACGTTGATGGAGGTCCGGCTCATGTCGAGGATCCGGTCGACTCCAAGGATCAGGGCTATCCCGCTCGCCGGCACACCGACGGTCTCAAGGACCATCGCGAGGATCACGATGCCGACGCCGGGCGTGGCGGGGGAGCCGATGGAAGCTCCGACGGAGACGAGAACGAGCAGCAGGAGTCCCCCGACGGAGATGTCCACGCCGAACACCTGCGCGAGGAACATCGTCGCAACGCCCTGGTAGAGGGCGGTGCCGTTCATGTTGATCGTGGCACCGATCGGGATGACGAACTGGGAGATCGACGGACGCGCGCCGAGCTTCTCCACCGCGGTCTTGATCGATAGCGGCATGACCGCGGCTGAGCTCGAGGTGGAGAACGCGAGCAGGAGCACCTCGCGCGTCGCTCGGAGGAACGCGCCCGGCGACCATCGCGCGAAGACGAAGACGAGCACCAAGTAGAGGACCAGGATCAGGAAGAGCCCGAGCAAGACGGTGGCCACGTAGACGGCCATCCCTAGCAGCGCGTCCAGCCCGATGCGCGTGGTGATCTGGGCGAGGAGCCCGAAGACGGCCAGGGGCGCCAGGCGCATGGCGACGCGTACGATCGTCATGCACACCTCCTGGAGGGAGCCCAGCACCTCGAGCAGGGGCTTCGCCTTGTCCGGCGCCATCAGCACGAGCGCGATGCCGACGATGACGGCGAAGAGCACGACCTGGAGCATCTCGCCGCTGACCGCCGATGAGAGCGGGTTCTGCGGGAGGAGCATCACGAGCTTCTCGGGCAGCTCGCCGATGCCGGGGGCGGCCATGCCCTCCGTCGGAGTCGCCCCGGCCTCGGGGAGCGTTGCGAGGAGCGCCGAGCTGTCAACGAATCTGCCCGGGCGGATCACGACGCCCAACGCAATGCCCATCCCGATCCCCGCCGCCGTGGTCGCGACGAAGAACATGACCACGCGCGTGCCGAGACGCCGGAGCTGCTCGATCCCTTCCGTCGCCGCCAGTCCGCGGATGACGGAGGCGAAGACGAGCGGTACCACGATCATCTGCACCAGAGCGAGGAAGAGGTGTCCCGGCAGCGCGAGCCAGTTGCCCAGCGTTGTCGCGAGCGATGGCTCGACGAGACCCGCCGACGGACCGAGCACGACGCCGGTCGCGATCCCGAGCGCCATCGCGACGAGCACCTGAAGCCAGAGCCTTCCGCGCACGAGGCGCTGCAGGTGGCCGCTCAGGTCCGCGAGGGAACGCGGGTGGATCCGCTCCAGCCCGTACCGCTTCTTGTCCTCCACGGGATCACGATGCGCGCCCGGAAGGCCCGCCCCCCATACGTCGACCTGCGTAGGCGCCGAGGAAGCATGAGGCGAGGTCGGTCATCGGCGCCCCCTCCTCCATCTCGGAAGCGGTGGCGAGTTCAGGTCCACCCGAATCGTCCGAGCCTCAGGCGCCGCCGCTCGCACCCGTGCCTGGACGTCGTCGATGACGGACTCGATCTCGACCGTCTCGAGGTTCTCGGCGAGATCGAGATCGAGGTCCACGAGGATCTCGTCTCCGCCCGCGTAGACCGCGGCCATACGGTTGAGCGCCACCACCTTTGGCGCGCTCGAGACGGCGTCGCGGATGAGTTGTGCGGTCTCGTGCGGCACGGAGCGCCCCGCGATCAAGCCGCGCGCCTCGCTGATCACGACGATGGCGAACACGACGGTGAGCGCTCCGACCCCGATGGCGCCAATTCCGTCGAACAGGAGCCAGTCGGCGGTCACGTAGAGGAGCAGGGCGCCAAGCCCCACGACGGAGGAGAGCACACCGATCGTGTCGCGCAGGAGCGACGTCTTGACGAGCGGCGCCGCTGTAGCCCGCAAGGCCGCGCGGAGGCCGCCCTCTCGCGCGGCGAGGTTGCGGATGGCCAGGCTCACGGCGTAGGTGTTGGTGAGGATGGACAACACGATGACGCCCAATGCGAGGCTGGGCCATGCAATCGGCTGGGGTGCGACCACCTGCTGCCAGCCGCGGAGCAAGGAGAGCCCTCCTCCGACGACCAGCATCACGACGGCTGAGAGGAGTGCCCAGAAGAAGGCCTCGCGCGCGTATCCGAAGGGATAGCGCGCGTCGCGAGGTCGCCTCGCGCGGCGCTCGCCGACCACGAGCAACACCGAGCCGAAGACGTCGGCCAGCCCCATCGCCAGCCCAGCGAAGATCACCGCGCTACCGGTGATCAAGACGACGACGAGGTTCGTCAGGACGTCGAGGACGTTGACCAGCAGCGAGATGGTGACAACCCGACGGGGGTGGACGCTGCGAGGCATGCGCATAGGATTCCCCCCGAGAGAAGTCGCAACAAGCCGCAGCCCGATGCACGGTGTCGCATAGCGTCGGCGCATTGAACGCAGATACGCAAAGGAGCTTCCATCAAGGCGACGAGGGAACCAAACTCCCTTGGTGCGCCACCTTGAGCTTGAGACTCCGTCAGCAAACGGGCGGAACGGGCGAGATGTCCGCGGCCGGTTTGCCAAGGGGAACGCCGGCGGGCCCGGAAACCCACATGGTCAGCAAGTAGCCCGCCTCCGCGCCGCGCTTCTTGCCGCGGTCACCGAGGAGGACATGGCGGAGATCGTGCTCAAGCTCGTCCACCTCGCGAAGGACGGAGACGTCCGCGCGATCAAGGAGGTCTTCGACAGGACCGTTGGGAAGCCGTTGGAAGCCGACCTCCTGGAGAGGATCGAGGCGATGGAGGAGATGCTGGAGGGGCTCCCGGGGCGGTGAGCCTCAAGACTCGCGTCCGGTCGCTCGAGCGCCGGGCGAAGGTGAGCGGGATCCGCCGTCCGTGCGTCGGCTGTGGTGGGGTGGCCGGTCGCCGCGCGAGTCTGATCCTCAACCAGGGCGAAGAAGAGCGGCTGGGAGAGTGTCCGGTCTGCGGGTGCTACATCGACCAGGACGGGAAGGTGCTGGACCGCCTCGTCATCATAGGCCCGACTCCGTACCCGGTACCGTCCTTGCCAGAGTCCATCCAGGCCATCGAGGAGGAGGAGCGGAGAGCATGAACCTTCGTGGTCGGGTCCTGCGGCTCCAAGCACGCGCGCGCGGCGCTGGCTTGGAGGAGCGGTGCCCCGTGTGTCGCGGGCCACGGCCCGATGGGAAGACGTACCACGTTTGCTCGGATCGGAGTGCTCTCGCTGAGTGCGAGACGTGCGGCCGCTTCCTTGACGAAGATGGGATCCCCCTGGGTAGGCCGGGCTCCGGGCACGTGAAGATCTTGATCCTGCCGGAAGAGCAGGTCGCCGAGCTCGCGTAGGCGGGGGCTGAACTCGGTTCGGGGTTTCGTTACCGTCGGTGCATGGACCCCGCCGTGGAGCTTTGGACTCGCATCTCCGAACGTTTCGGGAGTGCGGTCGACCCGGAGTGCGCCGGCCCCGCAAGCGACGGAATTGGCGGCATGATGCCCGAGTTCCTGCGGCGCAACCCGGAACCCTTGCTGGAGAAGCAGGATCGCGCTGGACTCGTCATCGCCGAGAAGGAGCACATCCTCACGCGAGCGTTCCTGGAGCCGGGGCGGATCGTCGACCGCGTCCGCGAGTTGGAGGTGTTCGAGCGCGGCGCCGTCGTCTTCTCGTTCCTGCTCCACCCCGAAGTCCTTCGCGAGTCCTGCTTCATCCCGCCTACGCACGTCACCGACGACCGCGAGCTGATCATCAACCTGGCGCTTGCCAGCTCTCGGTGCTGGATCAGGCTGGACTGTCACCCCGCGCTGCTCGAAGTGGAGGAGCGCGGCAACCAGGACAACCGCTGGGGCCTGGCGCTGATGAGCGGCTCGATCGCGGCGGAGACGCGCGCGGAACGGCTCACGCAGCTCTACATGGGCATGGTGTACGGGATCGGGAATCTGCGGTCCTGGGACGAGACGTACCTGGCGATGAAGAAGGGGCTCCGCGAGCACGGTAAGTTCCAGCCGAAGGCCTACGGCCAGGACGCGACCCGAATCGACAACCACGCGGACGCCGGCCGCTGGGCGCAGGTGATCGAGCGCGACGCCGGCTTCACCAGGACCGTGCATGTTGACGAGGACGGCCGCATCGGAGTGGGGTGGACGAACGCAAAGGACGGGTTTGACCGGCTCTTCGGCCGATGGACGCCCGAGAACGCTGAGCCTGTTCACGAGGGCTTCGAGCAGACCGATACAGGAGACGGGATCCTGCAGCAGCCCCGGGAGGCAGACGTTCATCAGCGCCCAGACGTCTACCTCGCCAGGTCCGAGGCGCAGGAAGCGACCGCGGGCCTCGGGCTGCGCACCGACCTGTTCGAGGACTACCTCCGCGTCATCGACGAGCTGCTCGACGACGACCCCGAAGTGGCGCTGACGCTGACGGCCGAGCTGGTGCGTCTCGTCAGGCTCGTCGCGAGCCAGGGGGACCCCGGACTGCGTGGTGCCGTCCTGCACGCCTGGAGCCGAGATCAGCAGCACCGAGGCGGATGGAGCCGGGCGAGCTGCGCCCGCGCTGTCGGCGTTTCGCCCGCGACGGTGAAGAGGCGGGAGGCTCCCGCGAGGTCCCTGCTCATCGAGGCGGGGCTTGTAAGGGCTGCGTAGAAGCTCGCCCGAGCTGACCACTTCGTTCGCGCACGCCTGCCTTGGCGGAGCATGGACGATCGCAAGAAGGCGAGCCGCGAGCTCGTCACCAACCTGCTCAGTACTCTCCCCTTGGGCGACTTCTTCTCGCCGGAGGATCTGGCCAACCAGCTTCGGTGGCCGACGGAGCGCGTGCTTGAGGCCATCGAAGCCGGTGAGCTTCCCGCCCGTCGCGTCCGTGGCGCATGGGTCCTCTCCAAGGAAGCGGTGAACGCCTACTTCCACCGCCTCGACGGCGGGGATGCGCGCGAGGAGGCGCGGACGTGAAGCCGCTCCTCAAGACGAAGGAAGCCGCGCGCTTCCTCAACATCTCCGAGCGGAAGCTCTGGGAGCTGACCAACCGGGGTGAGATCCCAAGCGTCCGCATCCCGCCGCGTTCCGTGCGCTACGACCCGATCGACCTGCGCGCATGGATCCAGCAGAAGAAGAAGCGGGGCCGCCGTGACTGAACGCCCCGACGACCCCCAGGATGACACGCCGAAAGTACCGAACGAGCGAGACCGAGCCAAGATCACCCAGGCGCTTGCCGACCTGTCACCGTGGTTTGAGGACCGCGAGGACTTCGTAGCCGTTAGCCAAGCCCTGCTCCGCGTGGACCAGGGGATGTTCGATCAGTTCGTGGAAGGCCTCATGGTGCGCTTCCAAGCCGACGCTCGCCGATGCAAGGAGCGCCGGCCGGCAAAGCTCCGCGAGCCCTTCCCGGTTCACGTTCTGCCAGAAGCGGTGCGCGAGTTCGTCGAAGTCGTGGCCCACGGCCGCTGCGTCGACGTTGGAGTGCCCGCGGCCCTGTCGGTCGCCGCGATGGCGAGTGCCATCGGGCTATCCCGCATGGTTCACGACTCCCATGCGGACTGGACCGAGATCCCCGTGGTCTGGCTTTCGCTCGTGGCGCCGTCAGGGTGCCGGAAGTCGCCGGTCTTGATGGACCTCTTCACCCCTCACCGGGACGTCCAGGACGAGCGTCGACAGGTCTACGAACACGCGTTGCGCGAGTACCAGTCCGCGTTGGATGCCTGGAACCAACGGGCGCGCGAGCGGCGTGGCAAGAAGGGGGCGGAGATCGAGCCACGCCCCGAGGAACCGGCGCTCGAGCACGTCTGGACCTCGGACGCGACAGTCGAGGTCGTCCCCCTGATGCTGCGGTCGAACCCCAGAGGGCTGCTCGTCCTCCAGGACGAGCTGGCGGGCTTCTTCCGCGGCATGGGGCGGTACAAGAGGGGGGGCGGGGAGGCGGACCGCTCCTTCTGGCTGTCCACGTTCTCGGGTGCGCCGGCCAAGATCGACCGCGTCGGCAAGCCCACCGTCATCGTCCGCATGGCCGCGACCTCGGTGGTCGGGGGCATCCAGCCGGAGATCCTCAAGGGATGCCTGGACGAGCAGACCCGTTCGAGCGGGTTGGCCGCGCGGTTCCTGCTCGTCCGAATGCCGGTGCAGGCGAAGATCTACCGGCGCGGGCCAACGCCAGCGGAGCGTGCAGAGTACAACGGGCTGATCCGGCGGCTGTTCGCGCTTCCTTTGGAACCGTTCAGCCGCGCCGATGGCGAGCCGGACCTGCGGCCTCAGCGCCTTGATCTCAGCGACGAAGCGCGAGTACGGCTGGCCGACTTCGTGGCGTCCTGGTCCGAGGAGTCGCTTGCGGCTTTGCCCGGGCTCGCCGCCGTCAGATCGAAGCTCGAGGCGTATGCACTTCGGTTCGCCCTGATTCTGCGCTGCGTGCGCGAGGTCACCGGGTCCGCTCAGGGGGCCGATCCGCTCTCGGCGGACGACCTGGAAGGGGGGATCCTTCTGGTTCGCTGGTTCCTCGGCGAGGCGGAGGCAGCCTACGCCGAGGCAGGTCTGCTCCGGGATGCGCCAGATCCCGAGCGCGTCCTTCGCGCTCGATACGAGTTGATCCGCGCGAAGTTCGACGGGGCGGTGACGGTCCGGGAGTGGCGGCAGCACAACACCCGGAGGACGAGCAAGCAGGCCCAGGCCGAGCTCCAGGCCCTGGTGGAGGCCGGTCTTGCGGAATGGCGCGCACGTCCGTCAGGTCCGCGCGGCGGTGCGCCGACTCAGGAATGTGCGCTGATCCCAGGCGTGTGAGCAGGGGTTGCGAGTTGCGGGGTGCGGGATGCAGCCTTCCCTCCGTGCTGCGGCGGGTGGTGGGTGCGGGCGCATCCCGCAACTCGGAACCGAGCCCGACTCGCCTTCGTTCGTTACTTGCCTATTCAGCAAGTAGTGCGTATCAAGGGGGCGTGCCGCGTGCTCGGAAGCTCACGGACCAGCTCAGGCGGGAGGTGAAGGCCTCCTCGATGAGCCGCTACCGGATCTGCAAGGAGATCGAACTGTCGCAGTCCGCGATGTCGCGCTTCATGTCCGGCGAGTCCGGCCTGTCCATGCGGACGATCGACAAGCTCGCCGCGCTGCTCAACCTGGAACTCGTCAAGCGGGATGCCGCCCGCCCCAAACCACGGAGGTAGCCGATGGCCACCGTCTTCAAGCGCCAGGGCAAGGGCCCCTGGATCATCCAGTACTTCGACCACCTCGGGAAGCGGCGGGAGAGGTCCACCCGAACCACCGACAAGCGAGCCGCGGACCGCCTCGCGGCGAAGCTCATGGCGGACGTGGCCCTGCGACGGGACGGGGTGATCGACCCCCGTCTGGACCGCATGGTGGAGGCGGAGAGCCTGCCCTTGAGTCGTCATGTGAAGGACTACCTCCGGCACCTTCGGATGGCCGACCGTAGCCCGCTCACGGTTCGGGACGCGAAGAGCCACCTCGACTGGATGGTCACCAAGACCGGCGCCTCGCGCCTCTCCGACCTGACCCTCGACGCGGTCGTGAGGGCGCTCGACTCCCTCGTTGCCCTGGGGCGGTCCGCCCGGACGGTGAACCACCGCGGTCAGTCGGCGAGGGCGTTCCTGCGCTGGTGCGTCAGGACCGGCAGGCTCACCGCGAACCCGCTGGAGCATCTGCCCAAGCGCGACGAGGAGCGGGACCGTTGCCGCGTCCGCCGGCCGATCTCCTACGACGAGCTCTCGCGCCTCTTCGCGGTCGCGGATGAGCGCGGCCGCGGCCTCTGGTACCGAATGGCCTTCTGGGCGGGCCTGCGGCGCTCGGACCTCCGGCGGCTCCGCTGGTCCGACGTCGACCTGGAGCGCGGCGTACTCGTCATCTCGCATGGCAAGGCACACCGCATCGACGAGATCCCGATCCACCCAGAGCTGCGAAGAGCCATCCTGGAGGCCGGTCCCGGAATCCCCGCGGCCAAGGTCTTCCCGACGGCGGTGACCAACCGGACGCGACAGCGTGACTTCGAGCGGGCCAAGATCACGCTGGAGGACGAGCGGGGCGAAGTCGCGGACCTCCAAGCCCTTCGCAAGACGCTCGGCACCCAGCTCGCCCGCGAGGGGATCCAGCCCCAGGTGGCGCGCCGGATCATGCGCCACGCCGACTACCGCACGACGCTGGAGTTCTACACCAGCCTGACCCTCGCCGACGACGCGGCGGCGATGGCGCGGATCTCAAGTCCCAGCAGTACCCCCAGCAGTAAGAGCACGGAACAGCGCGAATCAATGCGACGCTCTGCGACGAATCGCAAGGCCGGTAACGACACCTAAACCCGCGTCCGCGCGACCATTTGCGACGCTTTGCGATGGCGCGCCCGCCAGGACTCGAACCTGGGACCCTCGGATTAGAAATCCGATGCTCTATCCGGCTGAGCTACGGGCGCAGGGCTTGGACGCAGCAGGAGCTTACGGCGGCGGTGCCGGATGCTTCAACGCGGGACCGCCGACGCCCTGTCGCACGTGTGGCCGGTAAGCTTCGAGGCATGCCGACGACCACTCCGTCCCGCGGCCGCGGACCGCGCTTCGCCGGGCTCGCCATCCTGCTGGCCCTCGGCGTGGGGGCCTGTGGAGGGTCGCCGGCGCCGGAACGCCCGCCCAACGTCGTCTTCGTGCTGATCGACACCCTGCGCGCCGACCACCTGGGCTGCTACGGGTACGAGCGCCCGACGTCGCCGAACATCGACCGCATCGCCGCGCGGGGGATCCGCTTCGAGCACGTGTTCTCCGTCTCGAACTGGACCAACCCGACGATCGTGTCGCTCTTCACCGGGCGGTATCCGCAGGCGGTCCTGCCGCCGGCGGAGTACGAGGAGGTCATCCGTCTGTCGCTGCCCGCCAACGTGCCGACGCTCGCCGGGCTTCTCCGGGACGCCGGCTACCGCACCGCCGGGCTGGTCGACCATCCGGGCATCAGCCGCCGGCTCGGCTTCGACCGCGGCTTCGACGACTACGAGATGCTCTTCGAGGTGGGCGGCACCGGCAACGCGTGGGGCTTGACCGACGCGAAGTACGTCGAGCGCGCCTTCGAGCGCACGCTCGACGAGCTCGGCGGCGGCGACCGGCCCTTCTACGTCTACCTGCACCTCGTCTATCCGCACCAGCCGTACGACGCGCCGAGACAATACGACGGCCTGTTCGGACCGGGCCACGACAACATCGCCGAGGAGCAGCGCGACCGCGTCATCAACGACTACGACGCCGAGATCCGGTTCACGGACGACCTGATCGGCAAGGTGTTCGCGGCGCTCGAAGCGCGCGGGCTGCTCGACTCGACCTGGCTCGTCCTGACCTCGGACCACGGCGAGGGCTTCTGGGAGCACGGCCTCCGCGGCCACGGGAAGACCTTCCACAACGCCGAGCTCAAGGTGCCGCTCATCCTCCTTCCGCCGGGCGGGCGCACGACCGAGCCCGCGGTGGTCGACGCGCCGGTCAGCAACATCGACCTGTTCCCGACGCTGGCCGCGATGGCCGGTGTCGAGCCGCCCGCCGGCACGGACGGCACGGGGTTGTTCCGCTACCTCGGCGAAGGACCGCCGCCGGCGCCGGAGACGTTCTTCAGCGAGAGCCCGGACGGCCGGCACGCCGAGGGGCGCGCCGTGATCGAGGGACCGCTCAAGTTCATCGACGTCGCCACCCGGCGCGGGCGGGAACGCCGCCTCTACGAGTGGAAGGACGACCCCGGCGAGACCCGCAACCTGGTGTGGGAGCGCCGCGACGAGTCCATCCGGATGCTCGAGCTCCTGGGCGACCACGAGGCCGCGACCGGGGCGCGCCGGGCGACGCTCGAGCACGTCGAGACCGACGCCGACCCCGAAACGCTCGAGCGCCTGCGCGCGCTGGGCTACATCGACGACTGACCGCGCTAGCGCTTCGCCACGCGCAGCTCCTCGACCAACCGGCGCAGCTCGGCGACCTCCTCGGAGAGCGCGTCGCAGCGATCGCACCCGACGGCCTGGGGGCCGGCGCTCCGGACGAAGGCGGCGGGCTGGAACGCCGGCCCGAACGGCAGCGCGCGGACGAAGAGGCCTGATTTCTCCTCGGGCTCCTCCTCGGATTCCGGTTCCGGCGGCGTCTCGCGTCCGCAGTCCGGATCGCCGCAGTCGTCGCACGACTCGCAGCGCCCCTCGCTCCGGCAGTCGCCGCAGTCGCGGCAGCTCCGGCAGCCGTTGCGGCCGCCGGCGGAACGCTCGATGGCCTCGCGCTGACGCTCGAGTTGTTCCTCGATCCGCTCGAGGCCCGCCTCGATGCGCTCCTCCATTCGCTCGCGCTGCCGCTCGATCTGTTCGAGCGCGTTCTCGCGCTGGCGCTCCTGCTGCTCAAGCTGGCGTTCGATCTGCTCGAAGAGCTGCTCCCGCGCGCGCTCGCGTTGGTTCTCCTCGCGCTCCCGCTGGCTCTCCAGCCGGTCGAGCTCGCGCTCGAGCTGCTGCTCCGACCGCTCGCGCTGCTCCTCGGTCTCGCGCTCCAGTCGCTCGAGCTCCTCCTCGAGCGCGCGCCGGCGCTGCTCCGCCTGGCGCTCGCGCTCCTCGGCCTCGGCCTCGAAGCGGCGCTCGAGCTCCTCGCGCTCGGCCTCGATCTGGCGGTGTCGCTCCTCGGCGCGGTGGTCGAGCTGTTCCGATTGCTCCGCGAGTTGGCGTTCGAGCTCTTCCCGCTGTCGCTCGAACTGCTCCTCCCGGCTCTCCGCGCTGGACTCGAGCTGAGCCCGTTGCTGCTCGCGCTCGCGCTCGAGGTTGCGCCGGCTCTCTTCGGCCTGCCGCTCCGCGGCGGGGAGCTGCCGCTCGTGTCCGGTGGCGTCCGGGGCGTCCTGGGGCGACGGGGCGGCGAGGCCGGCGACGAGCGCGACCAACAGGAGGGCGGGGATCAAGAACCGCATGGCGAATCTCCTCTCTTGTGGGGGAAGCGACGGAGCAGGGGGCGCGCGACCTTACGCCGCCGCCCCGCGGTATGTCCGGGGATCCGGGAGTTTCCGCGGAGGCTCCCGCTATCCTCTGCGCGTGCCCCGTTTGCCGCGCACCGACCGGAGGCAGTTCCTGCGCGCCTCCGCCGCCCTCGGCGCCGGGACGCTCGTCGTGCCGGGCGCCCTCTGGGCGCGCCGCCGGCGCAGCGCGAACGACAGGCTCGACGTCGGCGTCGTCGGCGTCGCGAACCGCGGCGCGACGAACCTGGGCAAGATGGAGGGCGAGAACGTCGTCGCGCTGTGCGACGTGGACGCGGACCACCTCGCGGAGGGCGCCGAGCGCGTCCCGAAGGCGGCGCAGTACCGCGACTTCCGCCGGATGATCGAGCGGGAGAAGCTCGACGCGGTCGTGGTGAGCACGCCCGACCACACGCACGCCGTCGTGACTCTCGCAGCGCTCGACGCGGGCCTCCACGTCTACTGCGAGAAGCCGCTGACGCGCACCGTCCGGGAGGCGCGCCGGGTCGCAAAAGAGGCGCGGGCCAGCGGGCTCGTCACGCAGATGGGCATCCAGAAGCACGCCGAGCCGCACTACCCGCGCGCGGTGGAGCTCCTGCGCAGCGGCGCGATCGGCAACGTGGAAGCGGTGCACGCCTTCTGCGGCAAGGGCTGGTGGGCGGCGGCCCTCCCCGAGGGCGAGGAGGACGTGCCCGACGCGCTCGACTACGACCTCTGGACCGGCCCGGTGAAGAAGCTCCCGTACCACTCGGGCTATCACCCGGCCAACTGGCGGCGCTACTGGAACTTCGGCGGCGGGACGCTCGGCGACATGGCGTGCCATTACCTCGACGTCGCCTTCTGGGCGCTCGAGCTCGACCACCCGGCCGAGGTCGAGGCCGAGGGACCGCCGCCGCACCCGGACGGGGCGCCGGAGTGGCTGCACGTGCGTTGGAGCTTTCCAAAGCGCGGCGCGCGCGGTCCGGTCGAGCTGCACTGGCACGACGGCGGCAAGCGGCCCGCGGTCGCCGACGAGCTCGGCGTCGAGGAGTCGAGCGGAACGCTCTTCGTCGGCTCGAAGGGCGCGCTCTTCGCCGACTACGACGGCCACCGGCTCTTGCCGGAGCCCGACTTCGAGGACTTCGAGCGGCCCGAGCCGTGGCTCCCCGATCCGACGGACCACTGGCGCGAGTGGAGAGAAGCCTGCCGCGGGAACGGCGCGACGGCGTGCGGCTTCGACTATGCGGGGCCCTTGACCGAAACCGTGCTGCTCGGCGCGGTCGCCTTCCGCGCGGGCGCGCAGCTCACCTGGGACGCGGAGACGCTCACCGCGGCGGGCGCGCCCGGGGTCGAGGAGCTCGTGCGCGGCACCTTCCGCGAGGGCTGGGGCTTCTAGTCACGCGCGCAGGGCCTTCTCCGCGCGCTCGACGAGGTCTTTCAACGCCTTCTCGGCGGCCACCCGCTCCGCCTCGAGCCCGTCGGGCGGCAGGTCGCGGTCGACGTCCCGCGGCGCGCCGAACATCACGACGACGCGCGCGAAGGGCGGCGGCACGCGCATGCGGTCCCACGTCGGGAGCTTGAACGCCGGGCGGGCCGCGAGCGCGACGGGAAGGAGCGCCGCGCCCGAGAGCTGCGCGAGCATCACCGCGCCGGGCTTCAGGACGAGCTCGGGACCCCGCGGCCCGTCGGGAACCATCGCGGGGGAGACGTTCTCCCGGCGGACCGCGCGCAGGAGGTCGCGCATCGCGCGCGCGCCGGTGCGCGTCGCCGAACCGCGCACGACCCGGAAGCCCCAGCGCGCCGCCACTTTGGCCGGCACCTCGCCGTCGAAGGAAGGACTGATCAGGAGGCCCACCTTCATCCCGCGGCGGAGGAGGCGGCGCATCGCCCACATGCCGGCGGCGAGGTCGCGGTGCCAGAAGCACGGCACGGCGGCGCGGCCTTCGCGGACCAGCGCGAGCGCGTGCTCGTCGCCCTCGACGCGCACGCGCCAGGTGGCCCACCCCACGTGCGCGATGCCGGCGAGCAGCGGCGCGGCCAGCCGGTAGCAGAACCGGCGGAACGCGGTGTCGCGGCGGCTGGTCGTCTTCGGGCGGCCGGCGAAGAGCGAGCCGGCCGGTTGCCCGCCGTCAGGGGCGTGCGTCATAGGAGTCGGCGTACTCCAGCACGTCGCCCACCGTCGAGAAGCGCGCGGCCTCCTCGTCGGGGATCTCCGCGTCGAAGCGGTCCTCGAGCTCGACCAGGAGCCGCACCGCCTTGGGCGAGTCGAGCCCGAGATCGGCGACGAGGTCGAGGTCCGGCGTGATGTCCTCGACGGCCCGCCCGCTGACGAGGCTCAGGAGCTCGAGCACGGTGTCGCGCCGTTCGCTCACGAGACACCCGCCTCGACGCGCTCGAGGTCGCCCTCGAGGTAGCGGCGGCGGAGCTCCAGGCGCTGCACCTTGCCGCTCGTGGTCTTCGGCAGCTTGCCGCGGCGCACGAAGACGCAGTCGGCCAGCGGGATCGAGAGCGCGCGGCCGATCCGGACCTTGACCTCGCGCTCGAGCTCCCCGAGGCGGCCGCCGTCGGACTCGCCGGTCTCGACGACGACGACCGCGCGCTCGCCCCCCGCGCCCGGGATGGAGAACGCGCCGGCCCGCGACGTGCCGCCGCCGCCCGTGACCGACTCGGCCACCCACTCGAGCTCGTGGGGCATCAGGTTCTGGCCGTTCACGATGAGGATGTCCTTCGTGCGGCCGGTCAGGTGGAGCTCGCCCTCCTGCAGGAACCCGAGGTCGCCGGTGACGAGCCAGCCGTCGACGAGCGACGCGGCGGTCTCGTCGGGATCGTTGTGGTACCCGAGGAAGACGCCAGGCCCGCCGACGCGGACCTCGCCGACCTCGCCCCCGGCGCGCGGCGTGCCGTCGGGCGCGGTGATGCGCACCTCGGTGTCGGCGACCGGCGGCCCGACCGAGACGACCTCGCGGTCCTCGCCGGGAACCGGGCGCGTCCGCACGCCGTCGCCGCGCCGGTCGAAGGTCACGGCGAGCGTTCCCTCCGCGAGCCCGTAGCACGGCCGGAAGGCGGCGGGGTCGAAGCCGAACGGCTCGAAGCGCTCGTTGAAGGCGGCGACGGTCTCCGGACGGATCATCTCGGCACCGGTCATCGCCGCGCGCCAGGACGAGAGGTCGCAGCCCTCGAGCTGCGCGTCGGTGACGCGCTCGACGCAGGTCTGGTAGGCGAAGTTCGGCGCCGGCGCGAGCGCGTACGGCGTCTGCGCCAGGTTCTGCAGCCAGGTGTGCGGCCGCCCGAGGAAGGTCTTCGGCGCCGCGAGCCAGAGGTCCTCGGTGTAGAGGATCGTGTTGAGCAGGCAGCCGACGAGGCCCATGTCGTGGTGCAGCGGCAACCACGACACGCAGGCCGCGTCGCCCTTCTCCACCGCCGCGCGGAAGGCGTCGTCGCCGGCGGCGATCGCGTCGACCATGGCCGGCGGGTTGTGCGTCGCGCCGCGGTGCGAGATCGCGACCGCGCGCGGAACACCGGTCGAGCCGCTGGTGAGCTGGAGGAACGCGACGTCCTCCGGCGCCGGCCGGGGCGCCTCGAACGAGACGGGCTCCTCGGCGGCGAGCTCGGCCGCGGTCACCGTGGCGTCGCGCAGCGCGGCGAGCCCGTGCGTCTCCGCCTCGCGGCGCATCGCGTCGCTGCAGAGGAAGCGGCGCGCCTCCAGCTTCGCGAGCACCGCGTCGAGCCGGCGCACGTGAACCTCGGACGAGCCCACGCCGGCCGGCGGCGACACGGCCACCGGCCAGGCGCCGCGCAGGACCGCGCCCAGCCAGAGCTCGACGAACTCCCGGGTGTTTCCGAAGCCGACGAGGACGGGCTCGCGGGCGCCGACGCCCACCGCCGCCAGGCGCCCCGCGGCCGCCTCGGCGGCGCGGAAGACCTCGGGCCAGGGGCGCAGCTCCGAGCGCCGGCCGCGGCCGTCGATCATCCCGAGGCCGCGGCCGCGCGTCGAAGCGGCCGCCCGGGAGAACACCTCGGGCAGGGTGGAGGGGAAGCAGTCGGGCGAAGGCAACGCGCTCTCGGTCCTTTTGGCGGTCGGGGGTGGTCGGGGAGATGGGATTCGAACCCACGACTCGTAGCACCCAAAGCTACGCCTCTACCAACTGAGGTACTCCCCGCGGAATGCGCAGGTTAGCGCAGGCCTCGAGAGGCGTCGAATGGTGGTCGCTCGCTCGTTATCCTGGGTCCGCGCATGGAGTCCAAAAGCGCGGAGCCGAGAAAGGTCCTGGTGGTCGGCGGAGGCGGGCGGGAGCACGCCCTCGCGTGGAAGATCGCCCGTTCGCCCTTGGTGTCCGAGGTGCTCTGCGCGCCGGGCAACGCCGGGACCCGCGCCGATGGTCGCAACGTCGCGGTCGCCGCCGACGACCTGGACGGCATCGTGCGGCTCGCGGTGGAGGAGGAGTGCGGCCTCGTCGTGATCGGTCCCGAGGACCCGCTCTGCAACGGCCTCGCCGACCGCCTGCGCGCGCGGGGCCTCGCCGTCTTCGGCCCGAACGCCGACGGGGCGCGGCTCGAGGGCTCGAAGCTCTTCGCGAAGGAGCTCCTGGAGCGCCACCGCATCCCGACCGGCGCCTGGCGGCGGTTCGACCGGGCGGGCGCGGCCAAGTCCTACCTCGAGACGCTCTCGGTCTGGCCGCAGGTCATCAAGGCCGACGGGCTCGCGGCCGGCAAGGGCGTCTTCGTCTGCGCCGACGTGCGCGAGGCCTGCGGCGTCGTCGACACGCTGATGGAGGAGAAGAAGCTCGGCGCCGCGGGCGACCAGATCGTCGTCGAGGAGTTCCTCGTCGGCCAGGAGGTCAGCGTCCAGGCGATCACCGACGGGCGCGCGCTTCTCATCCTCGAGCCGGTGGTCGACCACAAGCAGGTGGGGGAGGGCGACACCGGTCCCAACACAGGCGGCATGGGGATCTACTCTCCCGTCCCCTTCCTGACGCAGCGTCTGATGCGCCAGATCGAGCAGCGCGTGATGATCCCGATCCTGCACGCGCTGCGCGTCGAGGAGATCGACTACCGCGGCGTGCTCTACGCCGGCCTGATGGTGACCGAGGCCGGCCCGCGCGTGCTCGAGTTCAACTGCCGCTTCGGCGATCCGGAGACGCAGGCGACGGTGCGGCGGCTCTCGTCGGACCTGGTGCCGTACCTCCTCGCCGCGGCGGAGAACCGGCTCGGCGCGGAAGAGCCTCCCGAGTGGGACCCGCGCGCGTGCATCGGTGTCGTCGCCGCGGCCGAGGGCTACCCCGGGCCGTACCGCAAGGGCGATCCGATCCGCGGCCTCGAGGAGGCCGGCGCGTGCGAGGACGTCGTCGTCTTCCACGCCGGCACGCGGACCGAGGGCGACGCGGCGGTCACCAACGGCGGCCGCGTGCTCTGCGTCACCGCGCTCGGCGACGAGCTCGAGGACGCGCGCACGCTGGCCTACGGCGCCGTCGACAAGATCCACTGGAACGGCATGTTCTGCCGGAGCGACATCGGGCGGCCGCGGCGCCGCGGTCCGATCTTCGACGAGGGAGCCGACGACGCGGTCGAGGTCGCCCACGGCGGCTCCGTCGAACCGGGGGAAGGCGCGGATGGGGCCCCGATCGCCTGAGCGAGCGACCCTGGCCGTCGTCGTGCCCGCCCTGAACGAGGCGGAGAACCTGCCGCGTCTTCTGCGGTCGCTCGGGCTGCGCGAGGGTGCGGGCTCCGCGGGAGGGGCCCCCGACGTGCCGGACGAGGTGATCGTGGTCGACGGCGGGAGCACCGACGCCTCGCGCGAGATCGCGGCCCGCCACGGCGCCCGCGTCGCGACGTCCGAGCGCGGGCGGGGGGTGCAGCTCGCCGAGGGCGCGCGCCTCGCGACCGCCGACCTCCTGCTGTTCCTGCACGCCGACGTCCGGCTCGAGCCCGGCTCGATCGCGGCGGTGCGCGACGCGTTCCGTCCGCCGGAGGTCGTCGCCACCGGCATGCGCCAGCGCGTCGACGGGGCGGGCTGGGTCTACCGCGGGATCGAGCGCGCGGCGAACCGCCGCGTGGCCTTCGGCTGGGTGTACGGCGACTCCGGGTTGTGCGTGCGGCGCTCGGTCTACGACGAGGTGGGCGGCTTCCGCGAGCTGCCGCTCTTCGAGGATCTCGATCTCTCCCGGCGCCTCCGCCGCCGGGGGCGCGTCGCGCTCGTCCGCGAGAGCCTCGTGCACGTCTCGCCGCGGCGCTGGCAGGAGGAGGGCGCGCTGCGGCGCACCGTGCGCAACTGGATGCTCACGGCGGCTTGGGCCCTCGGAATGGACCCCGCGCGGCTCGAGCGCTACTACCGTCCGCACTCCCAGGTCTGAAGCCGTGAACCAGGAAGCCATCCGCAAGGCCTTCGACGACTTCCTGCGAAGCAGGCAGCTCAAGCTGACCGCGCAGCGGCTGCGGATCTTCGAGCGCGCCTTCGGCACGCACCAGCACTTCACGGCCGACACTCTTTACGGTTGGCTTAAAGAGGAGAAGGGCGCGTCGGTGTCGCGCGCGACCGTCTACCGCACGCTCGGGCTCCTCGTCGAAGGCGGGTTTCTGGAGTCCCTCGACACGGGCCGTGGAGAGCTTCTCTACGAGCACGTCCTCGGACACCGCCACCACGATCACATGGTCTGTCTCGACTGCGGGCGCATCGAGGAGTTCTACGAGGAGCGCATCGAGGAGCTGCAGAAGGCCGCTTGCAAGAAGAAGGGCTTCCGCATGGTGAGCCACAACTTGCGCCTGTTCGGCTATTGCCGCTCCTGCTCCCGGCGCCGCCGCGACCGATCCGACGCGGCGATCGAGACGGACCGCGGGTAGGGAGTTTCGGGCTTTCGCCGCGCGTGCTTTCCTTAAGGGGAAGTCCCTAGACCTCGCCTAACGGACGCCTGCGGGGGCAGCACTAGAATCCGCCGGTGCGAACCGCACGCCCGGCAACCGTTCCATGAGAACTGACCGCCGTACCTTCGCGCGGGTTCCGCTCGATGAGCGGCGCGCCTACTTGGCCGTCCTCGCCCACGAGCTCAATCAGCCCCTCACCGCCATCGCCAGCTTCCTGGAGGGAAGCCTGGGGCGTATTCGTGCCAATGGTCCGGCGCCGGAGGTGGAGCAGGCGCTCCTGTCTGCGATCCACGAGAGCCGTCGCGCGGCGCACATCTCCCGCGAGCTCAACGAGGCGCTCGGCAGCGTGGCGCACTCGACGGAGCCGTTCGACGTCACCCAGGCGCTGGAGGAGATCTCGACCGACATCCCGCGGGAGCGCGGCGCGCGCGTCGCGCTCGAAGCGGAACGGGACCTGTCGCTCGCCCGCGGGGATCGAGTACAGTTTCAGCACGCGGTTCTGCTCTTGGTCGAGAGCGTCCTCCAGGGAGCCGACACCGACACGGAAGACGGAGCCTTCGTCCGCTTCCGAACGTTTGCCGGCCTCGAAGGACCAACGGTTGAGCTGCAGTTTCGCACACCAAACGAAGGTCCCGCCGCCGCGCCTCCGGAAGGCGCGTCCGGCGGGGGCTTCGGTTTCGCGCTTGCTCGTACCGTTCTTCAAAGTCAGGGAGCGACGCTCGCAACTCCGGTCGCTTCCTCCGGAACCCTGACCCTAAGCATCGCGCTGAAGCCAGCATGACTTCCCGCCCGACCGTCTACATCGTTGACGACGACGAAGCCGTCCGTAGCTCCATCGAGTTCTGGCTCTCCAGTCTCGGGATGGACGTTCGCACGTTCGCCAGCGGCGAGGACTTGCTCGTGGGCTTCGCCCCCGAGTCTCCCTGCTGCATCGTGGTCGACCTGCGCATGCCCAACATGGACGGACTCGCCCTGCAAAACCGGCTCCACAAGGAAGGAACGCGCGTGCCGATCATCTTCCTCACCGGCCACGGGTCCATCCCGCTGGCCGTGCAGGCGATGGAGAACGGCGCCGTCGACTTCCTCGAGAAGCCGTTCGAAAAGGAGGTCCTGCTCAAACGCATCGAGCAGGCGCTCGACCGCGACAGCGCGCAGGAGGCCGACGGACGCGAGCTGAACGTCCTGCGCCAGCGGGTCGACTCGCTGACGCGCCGCCAGCGCGAGGTCCTCGACCACGTCGTACAAGGAAAGGCCAACAAGGTCATCGCCATCGAGCTCGGCCTCAGCGAAAAGACCATCGAGCTTCATCGCGCCAAGATGATGAAGAAGATGAGCGCCGAATCGTTGGCGGAGCTCGTGCGCATGTGGGTGACGCTCGAGCGCAGCAACGCGTAGGCCTCGCCGCGGTCGTACGGGTGGAGCCTCGGTCTCGCCGGGCCGCTGCGGTGCGGTCCGGTGACGCTCTCGCCTAGGTCGTACAGGTGGAAGGGGCGGCGCCGGGCTCCGTTCGGGACGGAGGTGCGGGGGTGCTTGCCGGCGTCGTCGCTACCTTCAGCGCCGCCCCGCGAGCGCGGCTGCGCGAGCCCGCGGAAAAGTGGTCCGTCCTCGGGCCGCTTTGACGCGTGAGGACCGCGAGCGAAGCGAGC